>REDZ01000128.1 GCA_007695345.1 Paracoccaceae bacterium
CTGCTTGAACTGCTGCGGCGCCTGCGGCAGCGCGTAGAACTTGCCCGGATGCAGGCGCGAGGGCACCAGGAAGTCGCGCGCGCCCTCGGGGGAAGAGGCCGTGATGATCGGTGTCTGGAACTCGCGGAACCCGGTCTGCCACATGCGCTGACGCAGCCCCGCCACGACATCCGAGCGCAGCACCATGTTGCGCTGCATCGTCTCGCGCCGCAGATCGAGGAAACGGTAGGACAGGCGCGTTTCCTCGGGGTAGTCGGGTTCGCCGAATACCGGCAGGGGCAGGTCATCGGCCGCGCCCAGCACATCCATCTTGCGGGCATAGACCTCGATCTCGCCAGTGGGCAGGCGCGGGTTGACCAGCGATGCGTCGCGCGCCTTCACGCTGCCCTCGATGCAGATGCAGTATTCCGCGCGCAGCCTTTCGATATCGGCAAAGGCCGCCGAGTCACTGTCTGCCAGCACCTGCGTGATCCCGAAATGGTCGCGCAGGTCAATGAACAGAACCCCGCCATGATCGCGGATGCGATGCACCCAACCGGACAGGCGCACGGTCTGACCGACATCCGAGGCGCGCAGATCGGCGCAGGTATGGGTGCGATAGGCGTGCATGATGGCCCCTCTGGCTGGTTTCAGGCTGTGCGCGATACACAGGCTGGGGCGCGGGAAGTCAAGGGGCGCCGCGCGCTCAGGTCCAGTGGCGCCCGCCCTCCCCGGCCAGCACCGCCTGCGCAAGCCCGAGGGTTTCGGGCGGCTGCTCCAGCGCGCGGGCACAATCCAGCACGGTCGCGTCCTGCATCACGATGAAATCCATCGCGGCCATGAGCACGCTTTCATCCGGGCCATCTTGTGCACCAAGGGCGGCACGCAGGTCATCCACCCCGGCCCCGCTGGCCGCCAGAAAGACCGGCAACAATTCATCCTGCGCACAAAGCCAGCCCAAAGCCTGTGTTGCAATCTCTTCGGCAAGTTCCCGCCGCATTCCCGGCCTCCTGAAATGTTAAAGATTTTGTTAACCACTTGGGCGTAGCCTGTTCATACTCGGTTCACCCTTGTTGAGAGTACGATTATGGCCGGAGAAATCCTCGTCGTCGATGACCTGTCACTCAGCCGCATGGTGCTGCGGGCAAAACTGCAGGGTGCCAGTTTCAATTCACTGCTCGCACCCGATGCGCGAACCGCGCTGGATCTGGCGCGCGCCCATCTGCCCGACCTGATCCTGCTGGATAACGGCTTGCCCGACATGACCGGGGTCGAGGTCTGCATCCAGTTGCGCAAGGACCCGCAGACGCGCGACATCCCCGTTATCCTGATCACGGCGGACACGACGCGCGAAACCCGGCTGGGCGCACTGCGCGCCGGTGTGGACGAAGTGCTGATCAAACCCGTCAATGAAACGCTTCTGATGTCGCGGGTCCGCGCACTTCTGCGCCGCACTGCCGATCAGAAGGAACTGCGCGAACAGGCCAGCGCGGCCCTGTGTCAGGGCATGGCAGAGGATGCGGGCACCTTCATGGTCAAGCTCAGCGTGACACTGATCTGCGATCCCGCCGATGACGGCACCAGCCCGGCATTGCAGGACATGGACCGCCCGCTATATGACCGCACCATGGCGCTGTCCGATGTCCTGGGTCTGTCCGGGTCCGACATGCTGCCCGACATCTTTCTGATGGCGCCCGAACTTGTGCTGCGGCAGGGGCTGGGGGCGCTTTCGGATCTGGGCTCTCGGGCGGCGATCCGACGTGTCCCCGTTGTTGCGCTGCTGCCGGCGGGCATGGAAACCCTCAGCGCGATGGCACTGGATCTGGGTGCCAGCGATGTGCTGCATCTGCCACTGGACCCTGAAGAGCTTGCCGTCCGCCTGGACCGTATTGCCGAGGCGAAAGCCCGCGCCGAGGCGATGCGCCGCGCTGTGGGGCAGGAACTTGGCTATGCCTCTCGCGACCCGCTGACGGGGCTGTTCAACCGCCGCCATGCCCTTGCCCGACTGACCGACCTGCTCGCGGCGCGCGCGCGCGGCACCGCGGACCCGTTCGCGGTCCTGCTGCTGGATCTGGACCATTTCAAGCGGGTCAATGACGATCTGGGCCATCTGGCAGGCGATGAGGTGCTGATCGAAGCCACCCGCCGCATGCAAAGCGTGTTGCGCCCCGATGACATTCTGGCCCGCTATGGCGGTGAGGAGTTTCTCATCATCCTGCCGCGCACCACCCCCGCCGAGGCCACGCGCATCGCCGAGATGGTGCGCACCAGGATCGCGCAGGGCGTGTATCTGCTACAGGACGGACAACGCCTGTTGCGGCAGACCGCCTCGATCGGGCTGGCCGCTTCTGAAGGTGCGGGGCCAGGCGCATCGGCGGACAGATTGCGCGACATCATCGACCGCGCCGATCTGGCGCTGCTGAGCGCCAAGCAGGCCGGGCGCAACCGGGTCGAAGGGTCCGCAGGCCCGCGCTTTACCGTCGTGCCGCGCGAATCCGCCTGACGGGCCCCGGCACGGCGAAGCGCGCACCACAACGCATGACATGCGTTTCAGATTCGTGACGCGGGTTGCGGCCCTTGCCGCACACCGGGGGGATGACGCAAGCTGTCGCCCGGCACCACGCGTATTCCGTTATGCATTGTCGGCGAACCGCATAGTAGGTTTGCACCTGCAAATCTGTGCGTTCCCGGTTCCGATACGCATGAGTCAAGCGGGCGCCAGCACTCTCGGGGGACATGGGCGACCAACCTGCCAGGCACCCTCAAGGACCCCCGCGCATTCCCCGTCAGGGGAAAGAACACACCTGCCCGCGCTCAGCGCCCGCGCCAGCGGCGCGTCTGCATCTGTTCTTCCAGCGCATCGGCATAGCGCGCACGGTCTTCGGGCGACATGCTGGCGACATGGGCGATCAGTTGCGCATGCATTTCGTCACTCAGGTGCAGCAACCGGCGCTGGGCGGCGTGCAGCGCCTCGGCAAAGGCGTCCTGCTCGAACTCCTGCGCGCGCAGGGCCTCGATCATCAGGGGGGGCGCGCGCGGCGTATCGCGCGCGCCGCGCGCCTCGCGCCAGATCGCGCCCGTCTCGCGCCGCAACTGGCGCCGATCCTCCGCGGGCAGCGCCGAGAAGGCCGTACGCAACACCGACCCCCCCTGTCCCGCGCGGTGAAACACCCCCGCAAAGATGCCCACAAAGACCAGGTTCACCACCAGCGACAGGGCCAGAGCGACCTTGAGCCAGGGAAACCGGCGGCGTTTTGATGTCTCGCCCATCGCTCAGAACTCCATCGCAAGCGGGTCGGCCATGCCCATCAGGGGCTGCGCCACGCCATCCAGATAATCCAGCGCTGCAAGCGCCCAGACGGGCGCATCGGGCGCAAGCGGCACCGCCGCGCCAATCCAGAACCCCGCCAATGTGGCGCAGGCGGCCCCGGCCAATCCCGGCACCGCCCAGCGCCATGCCAACCGCCACTGCTGCCGCGCGCCGGGCGCCGGGAACGGGTCGGCAGCGGGCAGCGCGGCGCGGGCATCGGCCAGGATGCGCTGGCGCAACGTATCGGGCATCTGCGGCGCATGGTCCCGCGCGGCGGCAAGGCTGCGGTCCGGTTCTGTCTGCTCGGTCTTACGCATCATCATATCCCAGTTCTTCACGCTGCCCGCGCAGCAATGCCGCAAGCTGGCGCTTGCCCCGCGCGGTCAGGCTTTCCACGGCCTCTACCCCCACCATCATGATCTCGGCAATCTCGGGGTTTGACAGCCCCTCCAGATGCCGCAGCACGACGGCCTGCCGCTGCCGCTCGGGCAGCGCCATCAGCGCCCGTTCCAGTGCATCGGCGCGGGCGCGCTGCATCAGTGCCGCCTCCACGCCGGGCGCGGTATCGGCGATCTCGGGCAGTTCGGGCACTCCGCCCCGGCGCCTGCGCAGCCGGTCGGTGCACAGATTCGTGCTGACCCGGAACGCCCATGTCAGCGGCTGCGCCTGACCACGCTGCCAGTCCGGGGCCAGACGCCACAGGCGCAACATGGTTTCCTGAACGATATCCTCGGCCTCGACCGGGTCGCCCAGCATGCGTGCCGCGTAGCGCAGCAACCGCGGCGCGATCATGTCGGTCAGTTGCTCGGCCGCCCGCATGTCCCCGCGGGCAAAGCGGGCCAGCAGGTCCGATTGCGCCATTTCGGCTGGTTCCGGCACCGGGCGCCCCATCGCAGTTCGGTTCCTTGCGGCCCCACCCCTGCGGCAGGGCCGTCACCTGATGGTGATAGAACGGATCAGTCGCCGCTGCCATGGCCCCGCTGCCCGCGCAGGCCGCGCCGTTGCATCCGCTCTGCCCTGCGCTCCATGAAAGCGGTATATTCATCAGCATCAATCACGCCATCGTCATTGGCATCGATCCGCTCGAACATCCCGGCACGCATCCGGTCGCGCCGCTCTGCCGGAATCGCCCCGGCGCGGTCGGCATGCATCGCCTCGAAGGCACTGCGCAGCGCATCCTCGTCCAGCCGGCCATCATCATCGGCATGGCCCATCAACCGCGCGATCATGCGGTCCTGCATTGCGCGCGGGCGCGCCGCCAGCGCGGCCTCGAAATCCTCGAATGTCACGCTGCCGCTGCCATCCCTGTCGAGCGTATCAAACGCGGGCATCGCCCCGCCCGTTCGCGCCTCTGCCATCCCCGGTGCCAGCCCCAGAATGATCGCGCCCATTACGGCTGTCAGCTGTTTCATGCGCTCTCTCTCCTTGTGTCATGTGCCGCTCAAACGTGCCGCGCGCCGCATTCCGTCGCGGCCCCGCGCAAATTCTTGCGACATGCTGACGCGGCCCCGGCGCACGGGTGGCGCCGGGTGCAAAATGATGTATTTTCGGCGCTTGTTCAGCAGAAGGTCCGCCATGTCCAGCATCGACGCACACTATACTGATGACCGGCCCCTGCAACCTGCGGTCCTGCGCGGCCTGCGCTGCAAATGCCCCGCATGTGGTCAGGCCCCCATGCTGGAAAAGTTTCTGAAGGTGCGCGACACCTGCCCCGGCTGCGGCGAGGATCTGAGTCATCAGCGCGCCGATGACGGCCCGGCCTATCTGACCATGCTGGTCACCCTCAAGGTCGTCACGCCGCTGATGGTGTCGGCGATGTTCGCATGGGACATGCATCCCGCGCTGCTGTTCACGATCTTCTCGGCGCTGCTGGTGGCGCTTTCGCTGTTTCTTCTGCCGCGTTTCAAGGGCATGATCGTGGCCATCCAATGGTCACGCCGCATGCACGGCTTTGATGAGCGAAATGACGCAGGACACAGACAAACCAGCGATTCGTGACGCCGCAACCATCCTGCTGGTGCGCAATGCCGGCACTGCGCCCGCAGTTCTGATGGGCCAGCGCGGGTCGGGCGCGGCCTTCATGCCCGACAAATACGTCTTTCCCGGCGGCGCGGTTGATGCAGGCGATGCACAGGTGCCACTTGCGGGCGCGCTGAATCCCACCTGTCAGGCGCGGCTGGCGCTGGATCATCCCGCGCCCATGGCCCTGGCCGCCGCAGCCATCCGCGAGCTGTGGGAAGAAACCGGGCTTGCCCTGGGCCGCCCCGGCGCATGGGACAGCCCGGCGGAGGGCTGGCAGGGCTTTGCCGCGCGCGGCCTGCGCCCCGATGCCAGCGCGCTGCGCTACATCTTTCGCGCCATCACCCCACCGGGCCGCACCCGCCGGTTCGACGCCCGCTTCTTTCTGGCCAGGGCCAGCGCCGTGGCGGGCGATGCCGACGATTTCTCCGCCGCATGCGAGGAACTCAGCCATCTGCACTGGGTCCCGATGGCCGAGGCCCGCCGCCTGAACCTGCCCTTCATCACCGAGGTCGTGCTGGCCGAGGCCGAGGCCCTTCTGCGCGGCGAGCCGGGGGCAGATTCGGTCCCGTTTTTCGACAATCGCACGGATGAGTCGGTCTTTCGGCGCATCGCATGACACGGCCCTTTCCCAAAGCCCTGTATCTGGCCGCGCTGACCGGCATTCTGGTGCTGGCCCTGTCGCCCTTTCTGGCCGGGATCATGGCCGAAACCGGGGCCGCATTGGCCGGATGCGATCTGCATGTCGGCCTGACCGATGACTGCGTTCTGCTGGGCTACAACACGCGCAACACGCTTTATGCGATCGGCATGCTGTCATGGCTTGCACCGCTGGGTATCCTGTTCGGAGCCATCGGGCTTGGTGTCTGGGCGTTTGTTCTTGCGGCCCATCTGATCTGGCGCAGGCCGCGATGATGGGCAGCCCCGCCCCCTTTCCATGGCGCAGTTATCTCTGGGCGCTGACAGCGATCGCGCTGGTGGCGCTGCTGCCCGTGCTGTCAGTCGCGCTGTCGGGGGGCGTGGCCGCGCTTGCCGGGTGCCGGCTGGATGAAGGCAATGTGCACCCTTGCGTGATCCTCGGCATCGATTGGGGTGGGTTGCTCTATGGCATGGGGGTCATGGGCTGGTTCATGCTCGTGACAGTGCCGCTGGGGGGTGCGGCCGGGCTGGGCTGGGCGGTCGCGCTGCTGGGCCATCTGGCCTGGCACAGATGGCGCCGCTGACTGCAAGCGCCGATTATTTCTGGACAATCCATTCGCGTTTCTGCACTCATTGGCGGATGGCGTTCTGCCCCGGGGCGGAATGATGGAACAAGATCGGGAGGATCGCGGGCCATGAACAAACAGCCGGCGCTGGACCTGTCCCCCAGGGTTGGCGATGAGATCCGCCAGACAACCTGCTACATGTGCGCCTGCCGGTGCGGGATCAATGTGCATCTGAAGGATGGCAAGGTCGCCTATATCGACGGCAATCGCGAGCATCCCGTCAATCGCGGCGTGCTCTGCGCCAAGGGAAGCGCGGGGATCATGCAGCACCTCTCGCCCGCCCGGCTGCGCGCACCGCTGAAACGCACTGGCCCGCGCGGATCGGGCGAATTCGAAGAAATCTCGTGGGAGGAAGCGCTTTCCATCGCCACCGACTGGCTGCGCCCCCTGCGCGAGAGCGCGCCGGAAAAACTCGCCTTCTTCACCGGGCGCGACCAGTCGCAAAGCTTTACCGGCTGGTGGGCGCAGGCCTT
Source organism: Paracoccaceae bacterium (assembly GCA_007695345.1). Lineage (GTDB taxonomy): Bacteria > Pseudomonadota > Alphaproteobacteria > Rhodobacterales > Rhodobacteraceae > Roseinatronobacter. The sequence continues at coordinate 7,047 of REDZ01000128.1, forward strand.
CGGCACCCCCAACTGGGCCGCGCATGGCGGGTTCTGCAGCGTCAACATGGCGGCTGCCGGGATCTACACGATGGGCGGGTCCTTCTGGGAATTCGGCCAGCCCGACTGGGACCGCACCAGGCTTTTCCTGCTGTTCGGCGTGGCCGAGGATCATGACAGCAACCCCCTCAAGATGGGTCTGGGCAAGCTGAAGGCGCGCGGCGCACGCGTCATCGGCATCAATCCGATCCGGTCGGGATACAACGCCATCGCCGATGACTGGGTGGGTATCACACCGGGCACGGACGGGCTGTTCATCCTGTCGCTGGCGCATGAACTGCTCAAGGCAGGCAAGATCGATCTGGGCTATCTGATCCGCTACACCAATGCCCCCTATCTGGTGAACGCGACCGACGGCCCCGAAAAGGGGCTGTTCCTGCGCGACGAGAATGGCAAACCACTGGTCCGCGACCGCAAGACCGGGCAGGCCGTCGCATGGGACACGCCCGGCATTTCCCCCGATCTCGCGAACGGGGTCGAGCGCGGCGGCACCACCCATCTGCCCGTGTTCCGCCATCTGGCCGACCGCTATCTGGATGACGCCTACGCCCCCGAAACGGTCGCCCCCCGCTGCGGCATCACCCCCGACCAGATCCGCGCCATCGCGTCAGAGATCGCGCGCGTCGCCTTTGAAGAGGAAATCACCCTCGACCAGCCCTGGACCGATTTCCGCGGGGTGAAACACGACAGGATGATCGGCCGCCCCGTCGCCATGCACGCCATGCGCGGCATCTCGGCCCATTCCAACGGATTTCAGACCGCCCGCGCGCTGCATATGCTGCAAATCCTGATCGGGTCGGTGGAAACGCCCGGCGGCTTCCGCTTCAAGCCGCCCTATCCCAAACCGCCCGAAGGGCACCCCCGCCCTCATGCGGGCCATGCCCCCGGCCAGCCGCTCGATGGCCCGCATCTGGGCTATCCGCTGGGGCCGGAACATCTGCTGATCCATGATGACGGCACCCCCAAACGGATCGACAAGGCGTTTTCCTGGGACGCGCCGCTCTCGGCCCATGGCATGATGCATATGGTCATCTCGAACGCCCATGCGGGCGACCCCTACCCGATCGACACGCTGTTTCTCTATATGGCGAACATGGCGTGGAATTCTTCCATGAATACCAGCGCTGTGATCGACATGCTGACCGACACGACCCAGGATGGCAGCTACCGCATCCCGCGCATCATCTGTTCCGATGCCTACAGCTCGGAAATGGTGGCCTTTGCCGATCTGGTCCTGCCCGATACCACCTATCTCGAACGCCATGACTGCATCAGCCTGCTCGACCGCCCCATATGCGAGGCCGAGGCGCTGGCCGATTCCATCCGCTGGCCCGTCGTCGCGCCTGACCGTGATGTGCGCCCCTTCCAGTCGGTGCTGCTGGATCTGGGCGCGCGGCTGGGCCTGCCCGGTATGGTCACGCCGGATGGCAGCCCCAAATTCCGCGACTATGCCGATTACATCACCCATCACGAACGCCGCCCCGGCATCGGGCCGCTGGCTGGATGGCGTGGCCCGGATGGCTCGGGGAAAGGGCGCGGCGCGCCCAACCCTGACCAGATCGACCGATATATCGAAAATGGCGGCTTCTGGCTCGACCCGATCCCCGAAGAGGCGCAATTCTTCAAACCCTGGAACGCGGCCTATCAGGACTGGGCCGTG
>REDZ01000087.1 GCA_007695345.1 Paracoccaceae bacterium
ACCTCGGCCTCGGCCAGCGCGGTTTTTTCCACGGGCGACCACATCACGGGCTTTGATCCCTGATAGAGCGTGCCGTTCATCAGGAGTTTCATGAACTCCTCGGCAATCACGGCCTCGGCGTGGTAGTCCATGGTCAGATAGGGGTCATCCCATTTGCCGGTGATCCCGAGGCGCTTGAACTCTTCGCGTTGCACATCGATCCAGCCTTCGGCGAAGCGGCGGCATTCCTGACGGAAATCGACGATATCCACCGCGTCCTTGTCCAGCCCCTCGGCGCGATACGCTTCCTCGATCTTCCATTCGATGGGCAGGCCGTGGCAATCCCAGCCGGGCACATAGCGCGCGTCACGCCCCAGCATCTGCTGGCTGCGGGTGATGAAATCCTTCAGCACCTTGTTAAGCGCATGGCCGATATGCAGATGCCCGTTTGCATAGGGGGGGCCGTCATGCAGGATGTAGGGCGGGCGGTCCCCGGCCGCCTTGCGCAGTCGGTCATAGATACCCAGCCGTTCCCAGCGGGCCAGCCAGTCGGGTTCGCGCGCAGGCAGGCCCGCGCGCATCGGAAAATCGGTTTCGGGCAGGAACAGCGTGTCTTTGTAGTCGGGTGTCATGGCATCATCTTTCGCGATTGGTCAGGGATTTCTGGCGCCAGCCAAGGGCCCGGCACTCCTGGGCGCGGGGTCAGAGTGCCGGGACGCTAATTCGCGGGATGATCGCAACAATGCACATGGCGCGCGTTATAGGTGCGCTTGGCGAGAGGGTCCAGAGGGAAGCGCCGCGCCTGTGCCGCAGGCGGGGTGCAGTTTGCGTATTTTCGGCAAGATGACGCATGGGCGGGGTTGCAAGGGCTTGCGGGTTTGCGCATCTCTCGGGGTCAGACAAACGAGGGAGTCGTGCCGATGCTGATGCCGTTTCATTTTGCCTATCATGTACGCGATCTGGACGAGGCGCGCGGTTTCTACAGTGGCGTGCTGGGCTGCCGCGAGGGGCGCAGCACGGATAGCTGGGTGGATTTCGATTTCTTCGGCCATCAGATCAGCCTGCATCTGGGCGAACCCTTTGCCAATGCGCCGACCGGCAAGGTGGGCGATCATCTGGTGCCGATGCCCCATTTCGGGGTGGTGCTGGATGTTACACGGTTTCAGGAACTGGCCGCGCGGCTGGAGGCGGCAGGTGTGGAATTCGTGCTGCCGCCATCCCGGCGTTTTGCAGGGCAGCCAGGTGAGCAATGGACGATGTTCTTTCGTGACCCGTCCGGCAACCCGATCGAGGTCAAGGGCTTTGCCGATCACTCGGCGATCTTTGCGTCCTGAGTTTCCGCCGCGACCCAGTCGGCGACCCCTGGCGCCGCATCGTTGACTGGCAGCGCGATGATGGCTGGCAGGTCATAGGGGTGATGTGCCCCGACCACCCGGCAGACGGCGTCAAAATGCATGGCGCGCGCCTTCATCCGCAAGATGACTTCGGTCTCGGAATCGATCTGGCCCTGCCAGCGGAACAGGCTTTCGACACCGTGCAACAGGTTGGCGCAGGCGACAAGCCGGTCGGTCAGGCAGGCCCGCGCGATGGACTGCGCCGTTTCGGCATCGGGACAGGTGACCTCGACCTCCAGTATCTTCATTGTGCGCTCCTTTCATTGCTGTGGTTCCGACAGGATGGGCGCGGTGCGGATCGCGCACCATGATCTCGCGCAAAATGCGGGCGCTCAGCAATTGGGAATATTGACGGCGAGTCCGCCCAGCGCGGTTTCCTTGTATTTCTCGGACATGTCGGCGCCGGTCTGGCGCATGGCCTCGATGCAATTGTCGAGCGGCATGAAATGCGTGCCATCGCCGCGCAGCGCAAGGCTGGCGGCTGACACGGCCTTGATCGCGCCCAGCCCGTTGCGTTCGATGCAGGGCACCTGCACCAGTCCCTTGACCGGATCGCAGGTCATCCCGAGGTGATGCTCCAGGGCAATCTCCGCTGCGTTTTCAATCTGTTCGGGCGTGCCACCCAACACAGCGCACAGCCCCGCCGCCGCCATGGCCGAGGCCGACCCCACTTCGGCCTGACAGCCGCATTCCGCACCCGAGATCGAGGCATTGTGCTTGACCAGCCCGCCGATGGCGCTGGCGGTCAGAAGGAACTCGCCGATGCGGGTGCGGGATGCACCGGGCACATGGTCCAGCCAGTAGCGGATCGTGGCGGGCACGACCCCTGCTGCGCCATTGGTGGGCGCGGTCACGACCTGCCCGCCTGCGGCATTCTCCTCGTTCACGGCCATGGCATAGACCGAAATCCAGTCATTGATGACATGCGGGGCGGTCAGGTTCATCCCTTGCTCGGCCCGCAGTGCCAGGTGGATCGTGCGGGCGCGGCGACGCACACTCAGGCCACCGGGCAGCGTGCCCTCGCCCTCCAGCCCGCGATCGATGCACTCGGTCATGACCTGCCATATCCGCGCAAGCCCGGCATCCAGCGCTGCCGGGTCCAGGCGTGTCAACTCATTGGCGCGTTTCATTTCGGCAATGCTGCGACCGCTGTCGCGGGCCATCTGCAGCATCTGGGCCGCCGACTGGAACGGATAGGGGACCGGCGGGCCCGTGGGCGCGGACGGGTTTTCCAGCTCGGCCTCGGTCACCACGAACCCGCCCCCGATGGAAAACCAGGTCTGCTGCGCGATCACATCGCCCTGCGCATCGGTGGCCATCAGGCGCAGGCCATTGGCATGGCCGGGCAAGGGCGGGCCGTAATCGAAAATCAGATCGTCCTGCGGGGCAAAGCGCAGTTGTCCCAGCCCTGGCGCCGCAACCTGCCCTGTGGCGCGGATATCGGCCAGCACGCTTTCGGCGCGCGCGGCGTCATAAGCATCGGGGGTAAAGCCCGCCAGCCCCAGGATGACCGCGCGGTCCGTGGCATGGCCCACCCCGGTAAAGGCCAGCGACCCGTGCAATGAGGCGCGCAACCCCGCCACGCCAAAAGGCAGCCCGCGCAAATGCTCAAGGAACCGTGCGGCGGCGACCATCGGCCCCATCGTATGCGATGAGGACGGGCCAATGCCGATCTTGAACATCTCGAAAACGGACAGGAACATCGGGCACGTATCCTTGCTGGCTGCCCCGCCTGCCTAGCATGTTCTGCGCCCCGGTCAGAAGACTCTGCGACATTCCACGCGCGAGAAAAGACACGGCTTGGCAATCGCGCGGAAATCCGGCAATTTATCCGCATGAAGAACACACTCCTGATGTCATGCGCCGCGATCCTGTCGCTGGGCGCCTGCTCCACTGGCCCCAGCACACAGGTGGGCCAGGATCTGTATGAACAGCATTGCGCAAGCTGCCATGGTGCAGATGCGCGGGGCGGCGCGCAGATCCCCGATCTGCGCACTATCGCGTCGCGGGCGGGCGGGATCTATCCGCAGATGCGCGTGCTCGACAAGCTCGATGGCTATGCGCGCGGGCAGCGTGCCTATGATGGGGTGGAGATGCCCGATTTCGGCATGCTGCTGATCGGCCCGCTGGACCGGGTCGAGACCGATGACGGCTTGTCGCGCCCCCTGCCTGAAACGATCCTCGCGCTTGAGGCCTATCTGCGCAGCATTCAGGAGTAGCTTGCCCCCCGCCATGCCCGCGCGGGGCAAGCAAGCACCCGTCAGGGTGCGCCGCGAGGGTTGGGTGGGCGGGCCACGCGCGGGCATGGCGGGGGGCAGACCTGCGGCGGATTTTCGACTTTCAACCCGGGCCGGAAACCGCCATAACCCGGCCAGAGGACGAGAGGGCGCCATGACCGGACAACTGACCCCGATTGACCAGGCCAAATATACCGCCGCCCACTGCGCGGCCGATCTTGTCAAGGACGGGATGCGCGTGGGTCTGGGAACCGGCTCGACTGCCGCCTGGCTGGTGCGCCGGCTGGGCCAGCGCGTGCGACGCGAGGGGTTGCGCATCATCGCTGTGCCCACATCGTCGCGCACGGCGCAGCTGGGCCGCGAAGTAGGCATCAATATCGTGACGCTGGATGAGGCGCGCTGGCTGGACCTGACCATCGACGGCGCGGATGAGTTCGACAGCGAGCTGACGCTGATCAAGGGCGGGGGCGGCGCGCTCTTGCACGAAAAGATCGTGGCCACGGCCTCGGACCAGATGGTGGTGATCACCGATGCCGCCAAGGAAGTGAAAACACTCGGCGCCTTTCCCCTGCCGGTCGAGGTGATCCCCTTCGGCTGGCAGGCCACCAGGGCGCTGGTCGAGGAAATCCTGGCCTCGATGGATGTGCTGGGCCGCCAGTCCGGCCTGCGCATGAATGGCGACAAGCCCTATCTGACGGATGAGGGGAATTACATCCTCGATCTGGGGCTGGGGCGGATCGGCAATCCGCGGCAATTGTCGCTGGTGCTCAATCAGGTGCCTGGCGTGGTCGAGAACGGGCTGTTCGTCGATATCGCCGATCAGGTGGTGATCGGCCATGCCGACGGGCGCTGCGAGATGCGCGACCTGACCAGCGGCACCCCCGAGACGCGCCATGCCCAGGTCGATCTGGCCGAGGCGCGCAATATCTTCAGTGATCTGTGAGACGTGATGGCCTTTGACTATGATCTGTTCGTAATCGGCGGTGGCTCTGGCGGGGTGCGCGCGGCGCGCATTGCTGCCAGCCAGTATGGCGCGCGGGTGGCGCTGGCGGAAGAATACCGCATGGGCGGCACCTGCGTGATCCGGGGCTGCGTGCCCAAGAAGCTGATGGTCTTTGCCTCGGGCTTCCCTGACGCGGTCGCGGATGCGCAGGCCTATGGCTGGGAGGCGCAGATCGGCGGGTTCGACTGGTCGGCCTTTCATACCAGACTGCGCGCTGAACTGACCCGGCTGGAAGGGGCCTATCGCGGCAATCTGGACCGCGCAGGCGTGGACATCCATGATTGCCGCGCAACTGTCGCGGGCCCGCATGAGGTGCGTCTGGCCGATGGGCGCGTGATCAGCGCGAAACATATCCTTGTCGCCACGGGCGGGCGCCCGGTGGTCCCCGAGGAGTATCGCGGCGCGGGCTGCATGACCTCGGATGACATATTCGAGCTGCAAAGCCTGCCGCGCTCGATCCTGATTGTGGGCGGCGGGTATATCGCCAGCGAATTTGCCTGCATTTTCAACGGCCTGGGGGTCAAGACAACGCAGTTCTATCGTGGCGCGCAGATCCTGCGCGGCTTTGACGAGGAAGCGCGCGGCCATATCGCATCCGAGATGATGGCCCATGGCGTCGATCTGCGCCTGGGCACAGATATTCAGGATATCGAGGCGCGCGATGGTGGCACCTGGGTCAAGCCCACAACTGGTCCGGGCGAGGTGTTCGACAAGGTGCTGTTCGCGACCGGGCGGCGGCCCAATTCCGACGGGCTGGGGCTGCAGGATCTGGGGCTGGAGCTTGGCCCGAATGGCGCGATCCCGGTGGACCGCTACAGCCAGACGGCGGTGCCGTCCGTCTATGCGGTGGGCGATGTGACCGACCGCGCCAATCTGACGCCCGTGGCCATCCGTGAGGGCCACGCCTTTGCCGATACGGTTTTTGGCGGCACGCCCAGATATTTCGACCATGGCATCATCCCCACGGCCATTTTCACCCAGCCCGAATTCGGCACTGTGGGCCTGAGCGAGGAAGAGGCGCGGGCAAAAGGGCCAGTCGATGTGTACTGCGCGGCGTTTCGCCCCATGCGCGGTGCCTTTATCGGGCGCGAAGAACGCACTATGATGAAGCTCATCGTTTGTCGTCAGAGCGACAAGGTGCTAGGATGTCATATTATAGCGGATCAGGCCGGAGAGATGATACAGCTTGCCGGGGTTGCCATCACGATGGGGGCCACCAAGGCTGATTTCGACCGGACCCTGGCCGTGCATCCGACGATGGCAGAGGAACTGGTCACAATGCGAACAGCCACGCGCAGCCATGGTGATTGAGGGTTGATTTCGCAAGGCGGAATGCCACCCTGTGCGGCATTCATATTCTACCAAACATAACGGAATGGAGCCAAGATGTCTGGAAACAACGGCGGACCTTGGGGAGGCGGCGGTAACCGCGGCGGCGGCGATCGCGGCAGCGGCGGGAACGGAAGCGGCGGCGGTGGTCGCGGTCCCGGTGATCAGCAGCCCATCCCCGAAATCGATGAGATCGTGAAGAAAGGGCAAGAGCAGCTTCGCGTCCTGATGGGCGGCGGCGGCGGCAAGGGCGGCAGCGGCGGCACGGGCGGCCCCGGCTTTTCCAAGCGGGGTGTCACACTGGGCCTGCTGGGTCTTGTGGCGCTGTGGCTGTTTGCGTCCTTCTATACAGTGCGCCCCGAAGAGCGCTCGGTCGAGCTGATGTTCGGCCAGTTCTACCGCTCGGGCGAACCAGGGCTGAACTTTGCCCCCTGGCCCGTGGTGACGCATGAGGTCGTGCAGGTCACGACCGAACGCGTGACCGAAGTCGGCACCGGGCGCTCGCGTCTGGACACCGGGCTGATGCTGACGCGCGATGAAGCGGTCGTGGATATCGAATTCCAGGTGGTCTGGAACATTTCGGACCCTTCGCGCTTCCTGTTCAACCTGGCCGACCCGCGCGAAACCGTGCGCGCTGCGTCGGAATCGGCGATGCGTGACATCATCGCGCGCTCGGAACTCTCGCCCATTCTCAACCGGGATCGCGGCTCGATCGCGGCGGATCTGCGCGGTGCCGTGCAGGGACTGCTCGACAGCTACGAATCGGGCATCAACGTCATTCGTGTGAACTTTGACAAGGCCGACCCGCCCGAGCAGGTCATCAACGCCTTCCGCGACGTGCAGACCGCGCGTCAGGAACGCGACCGGCTGGAACGCGAGGCCGATGCCTATGCCAACCGCGTGCTGGCACAGGCGCGTGGTCAGGCTGCACAGCTTCAGGAAGAGGCCGAGGCCTACCGCGCAGAGGTGATCAACAACGCCCAGGGCGAGGCCGCGCGCTTCGTCTCGGTCTATAGCGAATATGTCAATTCGCCCGAAGTCACCCGCAAGCGGATGTATCTGGAAACCATGGAAAACGTGCTGGGCGAAATGAGCCTGACCATTCTGGACAATGTCACCGGCGAGGGAGGGGGATCAGGTGTGCTGCCCTATCTGCCGCTTGATGGCCTGAGCCGCCCGAGGAGCCCGAACTGATGAAAAAAGTTGGCATTCTAATCCCCATCGTCATTGTCGCGATCGTGACAGCTTTCTCGGCGGTTTTCGTCGTGGATGAGCGCGAGAATGTTCTGGTGCTGCAATTCGGGCAGGTGCGTCAGGAAATCACCGAGCCGGGTCTGGGTTTCAAGATCCCGTTCATTCAGGATGTGGCGCGTTACGACTCGCGTATCCTTGGCCTGCAGACTCAACCGCTCGAGGTGACCCCGCTGGATGACCGCCGCCTTGTGGTGGATGCGTTCCTGCGCTGGCGCCTGACCGATGTGCGCCGCTTCCGCGAAGCCGTGGGCCTTGACGGCACAGAGGCCGCACAGGGCCGGATGGACCGCATCATGAATGCCGCCATCCGCGAAGTGCTGGGGGCGGTTCCATCGAACGCGGTGCTGTCCGAAGACCGGACCTCGTTGATGAACCGCATCCGCGACCTCGCACGGCGTCAGGCCGAGCCGCTGGGCATCGACGTGATCGATGTGCGGCTGACCCGCACCGACCTTCCGGCCGAAAACCTTGAAGCGACCTTTGCCCGGATGCGCGCCGAGCGTGAACGCGAGGCCGCCGATGAGCGCGCCCGCGGGAACGAGGCCGCACAGCGCGTGCGCGCCCTGGCCGACCGGACGGTGATCGAGCTGGTGTCCGCCGCACGGCGCGAGGCAGAGATCGTGCGCGGTGAAGCCGATGCCGAGCGGAACCGCATCTATGCCGATGCCTATAACCTGGACCCCGAGTTCTTCTCCTTCACGCGCTCCATGCAGAGCTACGAGCGTGCGCTGCGGGGTGAAAACTCGACCATGGTGCTGCGTCCGGATAGCGAGTTCTTCAACTTCCTGCGCACGGCAGGGGTGACCGATGACACGCTGACAGCCGTACGCGATGCCGCCGAGGCCCTGGAACGCGACCCCGATGCCCTGCTGCAAGGCATGCCGGAAGAGGAACCCGAAGAGCCCGACGCGGTGCGCGAGCTTGAGGAAATGATCGGCAACTGAGGCGCTTGTGAGCTGGACAACACTTGTGCTGGCCCTGGGGCTGGTGCTGATTTTCGAGGGGCTGGTCTTTGCACTGGCCCCTCGTCGCATCGAAGACCTGCTGCGCGCCCTGACCGCGATGCCGGTCGAGGCGCGGCGCATGATCGGGTTTCTGGCGCTGGTGCTGGGGGTGCTGCTGATCAGCCTGTCGCGCGCCTCTCTCGGTTCCTGACAGGCTTTCACGTCTGGTTGAATGCGGATGGCAGAAATTGCGTTCCTGCATTCACGGTTTAGATATACCAGAGTGCACCGAAAGGCGCCCCGCGCGCGCCCCGCGCAATACAGGCTTAATGACAGGAGATTTCCATGAAATCAGACACGATAACCCTGCCGCGCGCTGATCAGGCGCTCTGGCGCCTGATGTGGTCTGCCGCGCTGGTGCTGGCGTTGCTGATCGTTCAGGTCAGTGCGGTGCAGGCCCAGAGCGAGCGCCCCGAAAGCTTCGCTGATCTGGCCGAACGTGTCAGCCCCTCGGTCGTGAACATCACCACGACCACAACCGTCTCCTCGCGGCTGAATGGCGACCGGCCCCAACTGCCCGAAGGATCGCCCTTTGACGAATTCTTCCGCGATTTCTTTGGCGGCCCTGATGAGCAGCCCAATCGCCCCCGGCAGAATCAGGCGCTGGGATCGGGTTTCGTGATCTCGGAGGATGGCTATATCGTCACGAACAACCATGTGATCGACGGGGCCGATGAAATCCGTGTCGAATTCTTTACAGGGCTGGAGTTGCAGGCCGAACTGATCGGCACTGACCCCGCGACCGATATCGCGCTGTTGCGTGTGGAACATGACGAGCCCCTGCCCCATGTGCCCTGGGGGGATTCCGAAACTGCGCGTGTGGGTGATTGGGTGATCGCCGTGGGCAACCCGCTGGGCCAGGGCTTTTCGGTCAGCGCAGGCATCATCTCGGCCCGAGGCCGCGCGCTGCAGGGCAATTTCGACGACTACATCCAGACCGATGCCGCCATCAACCGTGGCAATTCGGGCGGCCCGCTCTTCAACATGGAAGGCGAAGTCATTGGCGTGAACACGGCGATCCTGTCGCCCACCGGCGGGTCCATCGGGATCGGCTTTGCGATGTCGGCCAATGTGGCCACCAATGTTGTCGAGCAGTTGCAGGAATTCGGCTCCACCCGCCGTGGCTGGCTGGGCGTGCGCATTCAGGACATGACCGAGGAAATGGCCGAAGCCATCGGGCTTGAAGTGGCCGAAGGCGCGATGGTCACGGATGTGATGGACGGCCCCTCTCTGGATGCAGGCATGCTGGCAGGCGATGTCATCATCCGCTTTGACGGCGGCTCGGTCGAGGATACGCGCCAGCTTGTGCGCCGCGTGGCCGCGACGGGTGTCGGCGAAGAGGTCGATGTGATCGTGTTCCGCGATGGTGAGGAAGTGACGCTGGCTGTCACTCTGGGCCAGCGCGAACTGGCCGAAGGCATGGGCCCCTCGGAGATGCCGGGCACCCCCGAACAGGCAGAGCCTGACACTGGCAGCTTCATGGGGATGGAATTGCAGCCCCTGACTGACGCACTGCGCGACGAGCTTGATCTTCCGTCTAATGCGGGCGGCCTGGTTGTGATGAGCGTCGAGGAAGGCAGCGATGCCGAACAGAAGGGCGTGCGTGTCAATGACCTGATCACCGAGGCCAATCAGCAGCCCGTGACCAGCGTCGCGGACCTGCAGGAACGCGCAGAGGCCGCGCGCGAGGCCGGTCGCCGGTCGATGCTGGTGCTGGTGCGCCGTGGCGGTGACCCGCGCTTCGTGGCGCTGTCGCTGGAAGAAGACGAATAAGCGACCGGACCGACAGGATGGCGCGCGCGGCCCACCGCGCGCGCCGTTTTCATGCGCGGGTCAGTTGCGCGACCGCGCTCATGGCATCAGCCCCAGCCGCTGTGCGGTCTTTACCGTCAGCACGGGGCTGTCAAAACCATTGGCCCGCTGATACGCCCTGATCGCCGCGCGCGTGGCAGCATCGGGCTGGCCGGTGACCTCGCCATTGTAATGGTCGCGCACGGCAAGGGCGCCTTGCAGGTTGCGGATGAACCCGCTGGTCAGCATTTCGGGACATGGCACGCGAAAGGCGATCTCTTCCAGCATGCCATTCTGCGGCTGGCCACCACCCACAGCATACCGCGCCCAGCAGTCGCGCACCCCCTGCGCCGTGGTATCCGCATCCGCCTGCAGCACGACCGCGCGATAGGTCTGGGGCATGTCGGTCCCGGCGGGCTGCGGTATCCCGACACTCAGCATGGCGATCAGCAACAGGGGGTTCAAGCGCATGGCAACGGAACTCTGGCAGCGTATGGCGGGCGGGGCGGGCAAATGGTGCCTCAGCTTCAAGAATGCCGGGCGAATCGGGCAGAAAATGGCCGCAGGCGTGACAACAGGCCGACCTGGGCATGCGGGGCCGGGGCTGCGCCAAGAATGGGCTGGCCAATCGGCGCCCCCTGTCCTATCTGAGCCGGGACACATAAGGGCAAAGAGGAACCGCATGGCCAAGATTACCTATGTCGAATTCAACGGAACGGAACATGTCGTCGATGTGCCTGACGGGCTGACCGTCATGGAAGGCGCGCGCGACAACGGTATTCCGGGGATCGAGGCCGATTGCGGCGGGGCCTGTGCCTGTTCAACCTGCCATGTCTATGTCGCGCCCGAATGGGTCGAGAAACTGCCTGCCATCGACCCTATGGAACAGGACATGCTGGATTTCGCGTATCAGCCGGATGAAACACGCTCGCGCCTGACCTGCCAGCTCAAGGTATCGGACGCGCTGGACGGGCTGAAAGTCTTCATGCCCGAAAAGCAGATCTGACCCACCAGCGGCGCGGTTTTCACGCTTGCGCGTCCCCTGCGGGCAATGCAGTCTTGCGTCATGGGGTTTCGCTTTCTGCATACGGCCGATCTGCATCTGGACAGTCCGCTGCGCAGCCTTGCGCTGCGCGACCCCGATCTGGCCGCGCTGATTGCTGACGCCACCCGCGCCTGCCTGCGCGCGATCATCGATCTGGCACTGACTGAGCGGGTCGATGCCGTGCTGATCGCGGGTGATCTGTATGATGGCGGGCAGACCAGCATGAAGACCGCGCGCCATCTGGCCGCCGAACTGGCGCGGCTGAATGGTGCCGGAATCCGCTGTTTCATAATTCGCGGCAATCACGACGCCGAAAGCGCGATCACGCGCGAACTGACCCTGCCGCCGCTGACCCATGTCTTTACCGGCCATGCCGGGACCGAGCTGCTGGACCTGCCTCCGCGCCCCGTGGCCATCCACGGCCTGAGCTTTCGCGACCGCCACGCGCCTGACAGCCTGCTGCCCAAATACCGCGCGCCGGTCGCGGATGCGCTGAATATCGGGCTGATGCATACCTCGCTGGGCGGCGCGGAGGGGCATGACAATTACGCCCCCTGTGCGCTGTCCGATCTGCAGGCCAGCGGGTTCGATTACTGGGCGCTGGGGCATATCCACAAACGCGCCGAATATCCGGGGCGCACCCATGTCGTGATGCCCGGCATCCCGCAGGGCCGCGCAATTGACGAGCCGGGCGCAGGCACGGTCACGCTGGGCCATGTCGATGATGCAGGCGCGCTGCACACACAAACCCGCGTTGTGGCGCTGGCTGAATTTGCCCGCGTGAGCCTCGCCATTGACGGGCTGGAGGATTGGGACGCACTGCTGGGTGCCATTCAAAAGACTCTCGATGCCGCGCGCGGCGCGGCCCCGCATCTGGTCGCGCGGCTGGTGCTGACCGGGGATGGCCCGCTGGCCGCGCGGCTGGCGCGCGACGCCGATCTGGCGCTGGCCGAGGCGCAGGAACAGGCGCGCGGTCTGGGCCATGTCTGGGTCGAAAAGCTGGAGCTGCGCCTGCACCCACGCCCGCCGCGCGCTGGTGCGCTGGGGGAACTGGCCGCGATCATCGCGCGCGATATCCAGCCCTCGCATGACTATGAACAGACGCTGAACGAGATCGAGCAGGCTGTCACCCGCGCCCTGCCGACAGAGCTCCGGCGCATGTTTGACCCGCCCAGCAAGGCCGAACGCGACCGCGCGCTGGCCGAGGTGCTGGCGCGTCTGGAACAGGGCTGAGGGCATGCGGATCGACCAACTGGGCCTGATCCGGTATGGCCATTTCACCGATGCGGCGCTGGATTTCCCCGCGCCCGAAGATGGCCAGCCCGATCTGCATGTGATCTTCGGGCCCAATGAGGCGGGCAAATCCACCCTGTTTTCCGCCTGGCTGGACCTGCTGTTCGGCATGCCGCTGCAGACGCCCTACAACTTCCTGCATGACAACCGCACCCTGCGGATCGAGGCGCAGATCAGCGCAGGCGACACGCGCCACACTCTGGCACGGCTGAAGGGCCGCACCAACACCCTGCGCGATGCCGCCACCGATGAAACCCTGCCGGAAAGCACGATTGCCGCCCTTCTGGGCGGGCTGGACCGGGCAGCATATTCGACCATGTTCTCGCTCGATGATGAAACGCTGGAGGACGGGGGCGAGAGTATCCTCGCCAGCAAGGGCGATCTTGGGCAGCTTCTGTTCTCGGCCAGCGCGGGGCTGGCGGAACTGAGCGACACATTGCGCGTGCTGTCGGATGAAAATGCAGCCTGGTTCCGCCCCAATGCGCGCAAGTTTCACCTGGCTGACCAAAAGGCGCGGCTGGCGGAACTGACCGAGACGCGCAAGGCCGCAGATCTGCCGGTGAGCGACTGGCGGCGCCTGCGCGATGCGCTGACACAGGCCGAGGCCGCGTATAACGATGCCAATACCAGGCGGGCCGAAACGCAGGCCCGCAAAGATGCCCTGCACCGCAATCTGGATGCCCTGCCCCGGCTGGCGCGCCTGACCCGCGCCGAGGCCGCGCAAGACGCCCTGCCCGCGCCCGACCCGCTGCCTGCCGACTGGCCCGAGATCGTCACCCGCGCAAGGCGCGAGGACGCCGAGATCGCGGGCTTGCAACAGGCCGCGAAACAGGCGCAAGCGCAGGCGCAGAAGGCGCGCGCGGACCTGCCACAGGACGCCGCCGCACGCGCATTGGTGCCAGAGATCGAGGGGATGGAGCCGCGCTTCGGCGTGATTGCCAAGGAACAATCGGACCTGCCGCGCCGCCGCGAGGAACTGGCCGAGCTTGATGCGCAGATGACCCGCGCGCTCGCGGCGCTGGGGCGCCCGGACCTGTCCGCGCGCGAGGCTGCCCTGCCCGCCACGACGCGGGCCAGGCTGGGCACGCTGGTCGAAGAGGCGCCTGTGCTGCACGCAGCGCTGACAGCCGCGCGCAGCGAACATGCCCGCGCGCAAGAGGCCGTGCGCGACGCCCCCGACACGCCACCGCTTGACCCGCAGGTGCTGGATCGTCTGGCCCCCATGCTGGCCGAGTTGCGCCGCGCGGACCTGTCCCGCGCGCTTGCGCAGGCCCGCGCCGCACGCGATGAAGCGCAGGCCAGTTACGCCGCACTGATGGCCCAGCTTGCACCCTTTGATGGCACGCTTGCGGCGCTGCTGGCGCTCGATCTGCCCGGCCCCGATGCGCTGCGCACACTCGCCCGCGCGCAGGATGACGCCGCGCAGGCAACACGCGCCGCGCAGACCGAGCATCAGCGTCTGTCCAACACGCTCGATCAGATGCGCGCCGAGTTCGGCACGGACCTGCCCGACAGCGCCCCCGACCCCATGGCCACCCGCGCAGACCGCGATGCCGCCTGGACGCGGCACCGCCGCAATCTGGACGCCGATAGCGCAGACGCGTTCGAGCAGATGATGCGCCGCGATGACAGCGCGCAGGCCGCGCAGATCGCGCTGGCCCGTCATGACGAAGAACTGCGGCAGTTGCGCCGCCAGCAGGTCGCGCTGACGCAAGCGCAGGCGCAACTGGACACCGCCCGCGCCGCGCAGGCGGAGGCTGACGCGCAGGTGGCAGCGCTGTGGGCGCAGATCGCCCCGCAGGCCGGGCCGCGCCCGCTGGCCGATCTGATCGCCTGGGCCGAGCAGCGG
The DNA here is from genome assembly GCA_007695345.1 of Paracoccaceae bacterium. Lineage (GTDB taxonomy): Bacteria > Pseudomonadota > Alphaproteobacteria > Rhodobacterales > Rhodobacteraceae > Roseinatronobacter. The sequence goes on from REDZ01000087.1 coordinate 14,179, forward strand.
CGCGTTGTCCTTGCCGCCCATGACGCCTGTACCGGGGCCGAGGCCGAGCTGGCCGCCATCACCGCCCGGATGGACGAGGCACGCGCAGCCCTTTCCGCCCTGCTGTCCAAGGCCGATCCCGGTCTGGCGCAGGCGGATTACGCGACCCTTCTGGCCGCTGCCGAGGCACTTTTGCAAAACGCCGAACGCATGACGCTTCACGCCCGGCAGCGCCGCGATCTGGCTGCGCGCACGACCGGGCTTGACGCCGCGCAGACTGCGCTGGCCGCATGGCAGGACGCGCTGGCCGAGGCGTGTGCCACCTGCTGGATCGGCACGCCCCCACCCGATGCGGCGCAATTGCGCGCCATGCTGGGCGCGCTGGCCGATCTGGACCGCCTGATCCCGCAGGCCGACGCGCTGGACCGTCGCATCACCCGCATCGAGGAAGATACCAGCGCCTTTCAGGCCGACCTTGCGCGCATCGCGCAGGCGCTCGACCACCCCGCCGATGCAGGGCCGCTGCAACTCTGGCCGCAACTGCGCGACCGCCTGCGCCAAGCGGCGCGCGCAATCGAGGAAGAGGAACGGTTGCGCGCACAAGAACAGGCGGCCCGCGACCAGCTTGCCGCACTCGAGGCGCGCCTGCAGGCGCTGGCGCAAGGCCTTGCGCCCCTGCGCGCGCGCCTCGGCGATCTGCCGCTGGATGATCTGGCGCAGGCGCTCGAGGCGCAGACCCGCGCGAATCAACTGGCCGCCGAGGTCCGCACCCTGCGCGACGAACTTGCCACGCATCTGGGCGCGGAGGATCTGGACACCGCACGCCCGCGCCTGGCCGCGCTGGACAGCGACCAGCTACAGGCCGAGGAGGCATCCCTGCGCGCGACCCTGAAAGCGCAGGACCACGCCTTGCAGGCTGCCTATGCCGATCTGATGGCTGCCGAACGCGCCCTGAACGAGGCCGGCCATGACGGAGAGCCTGCACGCATCGAGGCCGAGCGCCAGACCCTGCTGATCGAGATGGCCGAGGATGCGCGCCGCTATCTGGCGCGGCAGGCGAGTATCGTGGCCGTCGAAATGGCGCTGCGCCGCTACCGCGACACCCACCGCTCCGGCATGATGCGCGAGGCCGCGCGCGCCTTTGCCGATCTGACCGGCGGGCGCTATTCAGGGCTGACGACGCGGCCGGACGGCGCGCGCGAAACCCTGATCGCGCAGCTTGCCGGGGGTGGTGCGAAACCGGTCGATACCCTGTCCAAGGGCACGCGGTTCCAGCTTTATCTCGCGCTGCGTGCAGCGGGCTATCTGGAACTGGCGGGCCGCGCACCCAGCGTGCCCTTCATCGCCGATGACATCATGGAAACCTTCGACGACACACGCGCGCATGCGGCGTTCAGGTTGCTGGCGCATATGGGGATGCACGGGCAGGTGATCTACCTGACCCATCATTCCCATCTGTGCGACATCGCCCGCGCGGCCTGCCCGTCAACGCAGGTGCATGATCTGACCGCGCTTTAGCCCATGTGATCCGACAGACCGTGTATCAGACACGGCATTATCGGTGATGAGGCTCGGGTTCTTCTCCTACGCCCACCCGCGTGCAACTGAATCATGATCTTTCTGAAATAAGGCCTTTTTTCCAAGCAGATCACCTTATACCTGCACGCGCAGCCGGCTTGGCGGCCCACTTGGCGAGCCTGTGAGCGCGGCTTTTACATATGCAGGCAGAGCGTCCGGGCGGGTCATGATCTGGAGAAACGACAGCCCTGTCTGCGTCTTGAAGAGACGTCCGGTCATGAGCAGTTGCGGCGCCATGGCCGGGACCCTCTGGCGAGATGGTGTCGCGATAACGGACCAACAGGTTTTGGCGCTGTCGTCACTGGCGCCCGACCGGGCGCGCCGGAGCATGACCATCATGGCACCCCCTTTGCAATGTCGTTGAGCACATTCTGCTGCGGCGACTGTCGAGGAAAGAGCCTGCATGAATCGCGGCGCCATCATCCAGCCCGGCGCAGGTCAGACGCCGTGCGGAGGCGACCGTACAGGCATTGGCCGCCACCCGTGCGAGTGGTTCCTGAATCCCCCTGGAATTTTGCGATCGGCAGGCCGAACTGTTCGCGGATGCGGGCATAGGGCCGCGAACCAAGGGACAATGCGATCGCGAGGCTGGCATTGGGTTCCGAAACAGCGGCCCCTGCGAATGCATATCTGTTGCTGCTTGAGGGGCTTGCAGCGCGGGCCGTTTCGCGCAAGTAAGTGCGCGCGCGAGCGTGGGCAAAGGACATGCCGGGGTGTTCGCGTGCCAGGGATATTGTGTGGGGCGGGAAATGGACGGGATTCTGGCGCTGGCCGCGGAAAATCTGATCTCGCCCATCATTCTGTTCTTCGCATTGGGCTTTGCCGCAGCCTTCGCACGCTCGGAGCTGAGCGTCCCCGAGGCGATCGCCAAGGGCATGTCGCTCTACCTGCTGCTTGCCATCGGCTTCAAGGGTGGGGTCAGCGTGGCGGATCACGGGGTCGATGCGACCCTGGTGCTGTCATTGGTGGCCGGGGTAATCCTTTCCTTCGCCCTGCCTTTTGTGGCGTTCGCTCTGCTGCGGGTGCTGACAGGGCTTTCGATCGTTGATGCTGCAGCGGTTGCGGCGCATTATGGCTCGATTTCCATCGTGACATTTGTGGCCGCGACCTCGGTCCTGACATCGGCGGGCATGGAGTCCGAGGGCTACATGGTCGCGGTTGCCGCGGCGATGGAAGCGCCCGCGATATTGAGTGCGCTGTGGCTGGTGGCGCGCGCTGGCGGGGGCGTGGGGACACGGGACAGCAGCATGGGCGGCGGTCTGTTGCGCGAAATCCTGCTCAATGGCTCAATCGTTCTCCTGATCGGTGCCTTTGCAATCGGTGCGGTCACCGGGCAAGAGGGCCTCACGGAGATTGAGGCTTTCATCGTCGCGCCGTTCAAGGGCGTGCTCTGCCTGTTCCTGCTTGATATGGGGCTGGTTGCAGGTCGGGGCCTGCGCGAGTCCCGCGGTCTGTTGCGCCCTGGACTGTTCGCCTTCGGCATCCTCATGCCGCTGGCAGGGGCGGGGTTCGGATTGCTGGCCGGTCTGATGCTTGGCCTCTCCACGGGCGGCGTGGTGCTGATGATGACTCTCTCGGCATCGGCATCCTACATCGCCGTGCCCGCGGCCATGCGCGTGGCCCTGCCAGAGGCGAAACCGGCGATCTACCTGACGCTGGCCCTGGGGATAACCTTTCCCTTCAACCTGACGCTCGGCATTCCCATCTACATGGCGGTTGCGCGGGCGGTGACCGGGAGCTGAGATCATGCAGACCCACAAGGCGAAACGCGTGGAGATCACCATCGAGGCCGTGATGGAGCGGCGCTTGACCGAAGCCCTCGATGACGCCGGTGTGGCGGGCTACACTGTCCTGCCAGTGCTGGGCGGTTCGGGCCGGTCAGGCAAATGGAGCCGCGAAGGCCAGGTGAGCCGTGCAAGCGGGATGGTCAATGTCGTCTGCATTGTCCGCCCCGAACGGTTGGCGCCACTGCTCGACGCGGCTCTTGGTATTCTTGACCGCCATATCGGAGTGGTCAACGTCACCGATTGCGACGTGCTCCGCGCCGAGCGCTTCTGATGCGCGCCGATATTCTGCCTGCAAATCAGATGGGCGATGGCGCGCCAGGCGCCGGGGGTGGTCGATAATGGCAGAATCGCGCGGGCGATGGGCGTATCGATGATCTGCCGGACACCTCGGCGCGCATCTGCTCCCGTCCGGCGACAGTGTGTTTCGCTCAGGCCAGATCCGGACAAGTCCGCAATCGCCAGAACCACCAGCGAAAAAAATGTCTTGAACTGCTGTCCTTGTCAGATGACCCTTGCGCGTAAGGCAGGTCGCGCGCAGCATCACGGTCAAGAACACTCATGAACGAGCTTAACGTCACTCACGGCCTGGACTGGCTTGATGCCTTGGCAGTTGCTGCATTTCTTGCTGTCTGGCTGTGGCTTGGCTGGAGAATTGGCCATCCTTCGGCTGCGCGTCCATCGGTGACAGTGCTGATGTCGGATTACCGGCTGCAATGGATGCGCGTGATGGTCACACGCGAGCCGCGCATTTTCGATTCCCAGATCATGATGAGCCTGCGCCAGAGCACCGCTTTCTTCGCGTCCACCTGCCTCCTGGCCATAGGCGGTCTGCTGGCATTGATCGGCAATGTGGAGCTTCTGGACGGTGTCGCGATGCGGCTGAGCCATGTGGAGCACGGAGGCGCGGTGCTCCAGACCAAACTATTTCTGGCGCTGTTGATGCTTGGCAATGCGTTTCTGAAATTCGTCTGGGCCAATCGTGTCTTCGGCTACAGTTCGGTCGTGATGGGGGCAGTTCCGAATGACCCGGACGATCCGCAAAGCATGCCGCTGGCGCTGAAGGCGGGAAAGCTCAACGGCCGCGCTGCCATGAACTTCAACGCCGGCCTGCGCTCGATGTATTTCGCGCTTTGCGCCCTTTTCTGGCTGGCCGGAGCCTTGGTCTTGCTGGTCGCAATAGCGGTCACGGCATGGGTGGTCTGGAGCCGTGAATTCTCGTCTGCCTCACGAGAAATCATCATCGACAACGGCAGTGACACGGACCGCTAGATCAAGCAGGAAACGGGAGCGCGCATGGGCACAGCGCCGCGCTGTTCAACCTTCAGTGAAACCCTTGATCTGACCAACGACACGCCGAGGTCGCGGCGTGACCCGACACCTCCAAAGACGGAGGAACAGCCCAGCGAGCGGGCCACATGAAGGGCGCTCAGGGACTCTTGCATTGCGCCTTGCTCTGCAACTCAGGCCTTGCGGCGCCAGAGCCTCCAGAGCGGTAGCAGCAGCAATACCACTATGGCGCAGACGAACCCCGCAGAGATCGGACGTTCGAGAAACACCATCGGGTCACCGCGCGCCACCAGCATGGCGCGGCGCAGATTGGTCTCTATCAGGGGGCCGAGAACGAAGCCAAGCAGCAGCAGCGCCGGACTGAGCCTGGCCAGCGTCATCAGATACCCGGCCAGACCGATCCCGGCAACAAGCACGATGTCGAATGTCAGCCCGCGCACCGAATAGACACCAAGACACAGAAAGACGATAATCGCAGGGTAAAGATAGTTGAACGGGATGCGCAGCATTGCGATCCAGATGCCGATCAATGGCAGGTTCAACAGGATCAAGAGCAGGTTCCCGATCCCGAAACTGGCCACAAGGCCCCAGAACATCTCGGGGCGAGCCTCGAGCATCATCGGACCGGGCTGGATGCCATGAATGATCAGCGCGCCCAGCATCAGCGCCATGATCGGGTCGCCGGGGATACCCAGCGTCAGGGTCGGCGCGAAGGCCGTGATCGAGGCCGCATTGTTACCTGCCTCGGGGCCAGCGACCCCTTCGATGGCCCCTTTGCCGAAGCGCTCGGGCTGACGGGAAAGCCGCCGCTCGGTCGCATAGGCCAGAAAGGCCGAGAGCGTCGAGCCCGTTCCCGGCAAGGCCCCGAAGAAGCTGCCCAATGCACCGCCGCGCAAAACCGGCAGTGGAATGCGACGCAGATCCTCGCGCGTTGGCAGAAGGCTGCGCATGGATATGCGGGCCGCGGTTTTCTGCCGCTCGGGGTTGCGGATATTGGCGATCACTTCGGCCACGCCGAACAACCCCATCGCAAGCGCCACAAGGTTCAGGCCATCGAGCAACTCGGTCTGACCAAAAGTGAAGCGTTGCGCGCCGGAGTTCACATCCGTTCCGATGCAGCCCAGCAGCACACCGAGCGTGATCATCGCGAACCCCTTGACGGGTCGCGTGGCCCCGATGGTCGAGGCCGCGACCAGTCCGAAGATCATCATCATGGCATAATCGGCCGCGCCAAATCGCGTCGCCAGAGCCGACAGCCAGCCTGCCAGCACCACAAGCACGACGATGCCGATCATTGCCCCTGTGAAGGAGGATATCATCGCCGTGAACAGCGCCAGCCCCGCGCGGCCCTGTTGCGTCAGCGGGTAGCCATCGAGTGTGGTCACGGCGGATTGCGGGGTGCCGGGAAGACGCAGCAGGATCGAGGCCACGGCGCCGCCATATTGCGCGCCGTAATAGACCCCGGCCAGCATGATCAGCGCAGCCTCGGGGCTCATGTAAAATGTCAGCGGCAACAACATCGAGATCGCCGCCATGGCGCCGATTCCGGGTAGAACGCCGACGAATGAACCCAGCAGCACGCCAAGCACGCAATAGATCAGTATCTGCGGCTGCAATGCGAAGCTCAGCCCCAGAAGCAGGCTTTCCCATGTGCTCATGACAGGCGTGGCCAGAGCGGCAGCGTCATGCGCAGCCCGACGTGAAAGATCAGCACTGTCACAAGCGTGATCGACAGCGCCAGAACACCCCGCCAGCGCCACCCGCGGCGCTGTGCAGGCAAGGTCGCGATCAGGACCGTGACAAAGCTTGCGCCGACAAGGCCCAGACGCGGCAGCGCAAGGCCAAAGACCAGCACTGCCGCAAGCACCAGGACCAGTGACACGCCATCAAACTGCGCCCCTTCGCCGCCCCGCAAGAATGCCGGCAGCGCGATGATCAGCCCGAAGCCACAGAGCGCAAGACCTATGGCGACGGGAAAGAACCCCGGCCCCATCTGGCGCAGGGTTCCCATATCGTAATTCTGCCATGCGTAGAGGGCAGCGCCGATCCCCACGATCGCGAGGATCAGACCGCCCCAGACCTCTGGCCAGTCGCGCTGCATCCTGGAACTCTGACTATTGCGCCTCGACCCTGTCGATCACCGCGCCCCACATCTCGGTATCGACGACGATGCGCTCTGCCATGTCTTCAGGTGTGCCGGGGGCCACCTGCCAGCCCATTCCCAGCATCTGCTCCTGAACATCCGGATCCCCCAGAATATCGGTGATTTCTGCATTCAGGCGCGCGATGATCGCCTCATCCGTGCCTGCTGGTGCAATGAAAGCGTTCCACAACTCGGCGCGGAAATCATCCGGCAGCCCCGCACTGCCTGCGATCGGCGCCACATCGGGCATCTGTCCGAATGGTTCGGCGGATGTGATGCCAAGAACATTCATTGTCCCCGCTTCGACAAAAGACAGCGCGGCAGAGGGCGCCATGAAGCCCGCGTCGATCTCTCCTCCGAGGATCGATGTCGTCACTTCCGCGTAGCTGGTAAAAGGAATATGGAGCATGCTCAGACCCGCTTCGGCCGCGAACAGCTCGGCCGTAAGATGCGCGCCAGACCCCTGCCCGACTGAACCGTAGCTCAGGGCATCAGGCTCGGTCCCGGCAGCCGAGATGAACCCCTCCAGATCATCGATCCCGCTTTCGCTGGCCACAGCCAGCACCAGCGGCGAGGTTGCCAGAAGCGTGACTGGCGCAATATCTTCCGCAACGTCAAAGCCCGTGTCGTCCATCATCCGCTGTGATGTCGTCATCGGGCCATTGATGGTCGTGCCGAAGGTATGCCCGTCACCCGCAGATACCAGCATCTGCTGAATGCCGATGACCCCGCCAGCGCCTGGCCGGTTCTCGATCACGACCGGCTGACCCAGGCGCTCCGACAATTTTTCGGTCACGACACGCGCCAGCACATCAGGCGACGATCCCGCCGGAAAGCCGACAAAGACACGCAGGGGCTGCGAGGGCCAGTCGTCCTGTGCACTTGCAGGTAGTGCAAAGCTGCAGAGCGCGCTGGCCAGCACCAGATGCATAGTGGTTGATTGCTTCATGTCGTCCTCCGCTGATTTTGCGCGCACAAGACCAATATTTGATTTTGAATGCAAGTCATTCCGAATGTGTCAGGCGTCGCCGCAACCGCATCAGGGTGCATGCAACGTACTCGCCTCTGATGCGATTGCTCCGGGGCGGGTCGAGCGTCTGCTCTCCAAGTAACCGGGTTTGCAGAGGTTACACAAAGTAGCCGCGAAGTGGCGAGGGGCATGATCATAGACGCGCGCTCAACCAGCCAGGTCAGGATGATCGTAAGCCTGCGGGTAAGGCATCGGCGCGAATGGCCCCAGCGGCACGGTCCCGTTCCATGAGCGTCCGAAATAGCCCTGGCGGCAATGGATCAGCGAACCGCTTTTTGCAACACCCGGCAGCGCATGGACCCGGCACAGCCAGCGCCACAATTGCGGGTAGTCGAGGACCCGCGCGCCGTTCAGCTTCATCCGCAGGTAATAGACCGGGTCGTGGCGATAGATCGTCGGCAACAGGCGCAGATCGGCTTCGGTGAAATGGTCGCCGGTCAGGAAGGGCCGCCCATCGCCAAGGCGGGCCTCCAGCTGTTCCAGAGCCGCGAAATAGGCGTCGAACGCTTCGGCATAGACCGCTTGATCCGACGAGAACCCGGCCTTGTAGGCGCCGTTATTCACGGCATTGTAAATGAACTCGTTCAGGGCGTCGATTTCGGCACGCGTGGACACTGTATCGGGGTAGAGATCGGCCCGTGTCGCATCAGGCAGGCTGCTGCCCAGCGGACCGGCCATCGTGTTCAGCATCCGGATGATCTTGGCGCTTTCGTTGTTCACGATGCGACCAGCCCGCTTGTCATAGAGGATCGGCACCGACCGCTCCGGCGACCCTTCGCTGCGGTAGATGTCCCGCACAAGCCGCACTCCGCGGCCTGTCCCGGTCTCCTGCGTGCATTCGGGCAGCGGCGCGCCAGTCAGTGTTGCAATGCGGTCCGGGGCGAATTCCCACCAGCCCGGCCCCTCCGGATCATCCTCGCCCGTGCGGTTGGGAAAGGCCACGTCCATGGTGATGCTGTCCTGCAGCCCCAGCACATTGCGCGCGAGCGTTACCCGGTGGCACCAGGGGCAGTTCAGCGCCACGAACAGATGGTAGCGGCCGGGTTCTGCCGGAAAATCGGGATCGCCGATTGCGTGCCGGAAGCCGCTGACGCTGCGGACAAACTCACCCCGCGCGCGGCGGGCCGCCGCGTTGGTCTGGCTCTCCTCAACCGCGCTGTCGCTGTCGGTGTCAGGCATGGTCATCCTCCTGGCCGGGATTGCGGGTTTGGTCGGCATCAGACTTTGCGCGACGGCCCGTCAGCACCTGAAGCTGCCACAGCCAGTCGATCCGGTGAAGGGTCTGGCTGTCGATGCTCAACCCTGCCCCTGTCACCAGCGCGGCAAGCTCGCGTCGCGTCAGCGCGCGGTGATGCGCCGGGTCGCGCAGCCGCAGATAGCCGTCCATCAGGCGCATGGGCCAGATCTCGCGGCACCAGTCGGTCAGGACGAACACGCCGCTGGGTTTCAGCACGCGGGCCATCTCGGCCAGACCGCGCATCGGGTCGGGCCAGTGATGCAACGAACTTGCGCTTGCCACGACATCGAATGTGGCATCCTCGAAGGGCAACTGCTCCGCTGGCGCCCGGCACAGGGTGACCTGCGCGCCCAGCCGATCCGCAGCCCGCGCCAGCATCGCTGCGCTGACATCCACCCCGGTCAGCGCCAGCCCTGCGTTGCGTTCAAGCAGCGCGGCCAGCAGTGCACCGGTGCCGCAGCCGATATCGAGCACGCGCGCGCCGGGTGCCTGCCGGGGCAAAGCTGTCAGCGTCACCTGGGTGCTGCGCCTGAGATATTGCGCCCATCGCCGGTCATACTCAATGGCCTGCGCGTCATAGGACTGTGCAATGGTGGCTTGCGACGTACGCATCGTCATCCTTGTGCTCTGTTGTTCACACCGGGAATGAACAGCGTTTCGACCTGATCGCGCTCCAGCAGCGCAAGCCCGGCTTCCAGCCAGTCAAACTGGCCCGTGAAGACAATGGCGGTTTCAGGAAGACTGGCCGGAATTGCCGCGGGTACAGATCGACGCAGAAACTCCGCGCTTGGCAATAGCGCCAAGACCATCGGACTTGCTGTTGCGACCCGGATAACCGTCATCAGCCATTTCAAATCATGCCACGCGCGACAAGGCCCGAATAGCCCTTCGCGCCGCCCGACTGCAACACAAAGCCGAAACGAAAGGGCCTTGCTGCTTTCCCCACGCCCACAAGGCCGTTTCATGCTGACCCTGGACAAGCGCGGCCTACTGAGCAGCGTACCCGGTTTCGGGATCCCCGGCGATTTCCGGGTCATGGCCAGCGATTACGATCATCTGCTGCGGACCGCCATGCGCTGGTTCGACATCAGGTGATCCGACCCCGCACTTGGCGGGAACGCTGTGACTTCGCCGTGGTCATCGCCGGCCCGAACCCGGCACTGCGCAGGGGCCAGCCTTACAGCAAGGACCTTCTTGACGCCGCGCATCGATGAGGATCGCCACGACAGTCGCGCGGTTATCGGCGCGGATCAGTCGCCCAGGATCGGAGGGATCGGGTCGGTGTGATTCATTACATCGCCCTGCTCTGCTTCGATCTCGTCCATAGCCGCAAGCCATGTAATCAAACGCAGTCGAACTTTATCGATCTCATCCTCAGGCAAGGGGATGCCGTGCCCGCCGGACCAACCATGGTCAGCGTGCGTTCCGGAAAATTTTCGGCCTGGGCATTCCAGCGGGCACAGTGATAGCGACTGGACCCAAGACAAGGGCTGCCGCGGCAACCGCTGCGAATCTCCGGCGGATGGGTATCTTGGTCGATTTTGCAAGTCTCTCCTCTGTCGATCTGAGAATTGAAAGAGATGTGCCTCCTGCTGGCGAACCCCGGATCAGCTTTGCCAGCGTGGCGGGGCGGGGTCCCGTTTTTCCGGGCATGGGTTGACGGCACATTTCCCAAGTTAATAATTGCATATTATACAATTATCTAGCTTACCCATCTGGTACCCCCAGTTTCCCTCAAGAATTATTCTTGTCTATTTTCATTTAGAGTCTTGCGGCGATATCTACCGTTCTCAAGCATTCGGCAGTTACATAACAGCTGACACCTCTTGCGCGACTTTTCAGCGCTCTGGAAACGTCTTGCTCTTACTCAAGCTTCTGCGGTGTCACTCTCGGGAATGGAGGCAGCGGTCAGAACGCCCAGATCAGAGATCTTGTCAAGCGTCCATGCCATCTCCAGCAGCTTCTCGGAAGCAGCCTGACCAATCACCAATGCAGATTGCGTCAGGAACTTCTCCTCAAGCTGAGCATTGGACAGCGGGCGCTCCCGGCTGCCGATGGCGCGCTCGACATGCTTTTCGACCGTGCTGCCATCTTTCATCTGCAACCGTATCGTGACCGAGGCCTCGTGACACGCCGGATCGGGCGTCGCTTTGACCTTGCCCCGCAGCGCGACGACAGCGGGCAGGTTAACCACCTCATCCGTAAAGGCGGTCGGCGCACCATCGCCGCGCAGAAGCGCACATGCAGCCGAATGATAGACGCTGAACTTGCCTTCAAGCCCGGTCCTGGGACTGGTCTTGCCAGTCAGCTCCAACACCAGCGGATGCGTCGTCAGTTCGACAGCGTCGATCTGTTCAATCTTCTGGGGACCAAGCTCCTCGCGCAGCTGCTGGCAGCCATCGATGGTCGGGTGGATCACGATGCCACAGGCATAGGGTTTGTAGCTGTTCAGCGCCGCTTCCCAACGCGTCCCAAGGCCCTCGAGGATTTCGTCATAATCCTGCTTGTCAGACAGGATATTGGCAAACCCGCGCCGCCCCTCGATCCCGGTAAGCGCGGAGTCAAACCCCGCTTCCGCCATATGCGCTGCAAATGCGCCATTCTGCGCGGCGCGGCCCGGATGGAATGACTTGGTCATGGTTCCGAACATCTCGCGCAGACCGGACGCCTGGGTTGCAGCCAATGACAGCGCCCATTGCATCTGGGTCCGGTTCAACCCGATCGCATACCCGACTGCCGCGGCGGCCCCAAAGACGCCCGCCGTACCGGTGATATGCCAGCCGCGATCATAATGATCCGGATAAACCGCATTGCCGATCCGGCATTCCACCTCGACCCCGATAATCATTGCCGTCAGCAGCTTGTCGCCGGGAATGCCACGGGTTTCGGCCAGGGGCACCAGCGCGGACGCGACCGGGCCTGCCGGGTGAATGATGGTTTTCAGATGTGTGTCGTCATAATCCAGCACATGGCTGGTGATCCCGTTCAGCAACGACGCATGCAACTGATCAAGCCGATCTGCACGGCCAATCACCTGAGCGGTCTTGGGCCCGCAAAAGGGGCCAATGGCGCTGATCGCATGGCCCGCACTGGGATGGTCAGCCCCCCCCACAGCGCAGCCCAGCCAATTGACAAAGGTGCGCAACCCTTCCGCGCGGACCTCGGCAGAGATATCCGCAGGTTTCAGGTTCACGATCCAGTCGGCCAGTTGTTCGGTGACATTTGGTGTGCTCATTGTGTTTCCTTCTCGAATTTGAACATAGGGCGCGGCAGCCGCGCCCTGTGAAAAGCGCAGTGTTCAGCGCCGCGTGAGCAGCCCCGCATCAACTGGCGCAGCCGTCCCGAACAGCCCATCGGCAAAGGCTGCAATTGCATCTGCATCCGCACCGTTCCAGGACGCGAATGCCAGATTCGCGCGGCATTTCGACAGGATTTCAGGACGCGTCATCTTCTGACGGGTTCCACCCCGCAGTTGCGGCTGATGTTCGCGCAGCCTTTGGCCCGATTTCAGGCGCAACTCGACCGTGCCGGTATAGTTGCGTGGATACTCGTCATCGGGGTCGATCTCATAGCGGGTCTTGGCGGCCATGGCGCGTGCGCGCGGATCGGCAATTGCCGTTTCGGTAAACTCTGACAAACCTGCATCGCCGAACACATAGCCCGCAGCCACTGTATAAGGCCCCGAGAATTTCGCTGCATAGGGTGTCGGCGGGGATTGTTTAAGCTCCAGCGGCGCCCATAGCCTGTGCACGGTTCCCTCGCCCACATAGCAGACAACCTCTTCGATCTCTTCGACGGGGACCTTGTGGGATGCAAGGCGGACGGCACAATCGATGAAGGGTTGGGTCATGGTCCCGCATGCATAGGGTTTGAAGGCGACATTTGCCGCTTCCCAGCGCGTGCTCAATTCACCCGTGAGCGAATCGAAATCAGGCGTTCCGAGCGATGGCGCGAAGGCCTGGTATAACCCATGGACCCCTTCAAACACCGTTACCGGACCGCGAAACCCGGCCCCGCCCATCGCGGCGGCCCGGATCGCGGCCTGTGCGGCCCAACCGGGATGCATCCGTTTGGTCCATGTGCCATCGGCCAGATACTCGATGATACCGGAAGACTGACTTGCCGACACACCCAATGTGTCGCGCAACTGGGTTGCGCTCTGCCCGCGGGCAACACCAACCCCGAGGGCTGCCGCCACGGTTCCCAGCACCGAGGTCGGATGAAAGCCCTGCTTGTGCACCGCTTTTTGCGCAACAAGCCCCATACGGCACATCACCTCGATGCCTACAGCCATGCCAAGCGCGACACGTTCTGAAGGCAATTCATAGGCTTCGCCCGCCGCGATGAGGGCCGGCACGATCACAACGCCTGAATGGACGGGACACCCTTCATAGGTGTTGTCAAAATCCTCGCCATGGCCGGTCGTGCCATTGATCAGCGCGGCATCAAACGGGCTGCGGGTTTCACGCGCCCCGTAAACTGTGCATCCGCCCTCCAGATCGGCGGCGGATCGAACGGCCTGGCCATAATCCGTCTCTGTCGCGGCGATCGAAAGTCCGACAGTGTCGATCAGCGTATTGGCAACCGCGTCGCGCACCTCGCCGGGCAATGCGCTCACTTCAAGACCTGCGGCCCAGCCAGCCAGTTCCTCGGACACCGCTTTCTCGGCCACAAGATCCGATCCTGCAACAGTCATGCTCTTCTCTTCCATCGTCAATCGTCCTCCCCGCCGAAGCGTGCCAACCCGGACATGTCCGCCGCTGTGTCCAGCCCGCGCAGATAGCCCAGAAGCCTGGCACCGCGCTCGGCCCTCCAACCGCCATAGGCGATGTTGGCCGCAAATTTTTCGGTAATCTCGGCCTCGGTCAGCGGCTCGCGCTGCCCACCGCGCATGTGTGGCTGGTCGTAGGACAGCTCGCGACCGTCCTTCAGCCGAACCCGCAGATGCCCGGAATAGTTCCGGGGGTATTCGTTCTCGGGGTCTATCCGATAGCTGATCTTGCGCGCGAGTGCGCGGATCGCGGGATCATGCGCCTTTTCATCGGTGAACTGGCCCAGCCCCGCGTCACCTTCGAAAAAGCCCACAGCCATGCAATAAGGCATGCTGAATTTCGCTGCATATCCGGACGGGGGCTCGTGCTTGGCGCCCAATGGCTCCCACAGCCGGTGGACAAGGCCTTGGCCGGTCGGACAGATGATTTCCTCGATCTCGTCAGCATGGATGCCGTCGCGCCCCATCCGGATCGCACAATCGATATAAGGATGGATCATTGTCCCGCACGCATAGGGCTTGAAGGCGATCCGCTCCATGTAAAAATGCGTTCCCAGACCATCGGTTACATGCGAGAAATCGGGGGTCGCCGTGGGCGCGAATGCGTGGAAGAAGCCGTGATCGCCCTCCAGTACAGTACGGGGGGCAAAGAAACCCGATTGCGCAATGACAGCCGCACGCAGACCCGATTGCGCTGACCAACCCGGATGCAGCCGTTTCGTCCAGGCCCCATCGGCCAGATATTCGATAATCCCTGACGAAAAGCTGCCCGCGATCCCCAGCGCCATGGTCAGCCGACGCGCATCCAGCCCAAGCGCCGTACCTGTACCGACTGCCGCGCCCAGCGTGCCGATCACGCCCACAGGGTGAAAGCCCGCCTTGTGCATGTGCCCCGCCGCGACATGGTTCAGACGGCAGATCGCCTCGCAGCCCGCAACGATCCCGGTCATCACCCGCTCGCCCGACAGCCCGAAGCGTTCGCCTGCGGCCAGTACCGCAGGGATGACCATGGCCCCCACGCGGATGGGCGCACCTTCCAGCGTGTCGTCGAAATCCTCTCCATGCGTTGCCGTGCCGTTCACAAGCGCCGCACCACCCGCATCCAGTCTGCGCCCATGGCCCAAGAGTGTGCAGCCCCCGTCACTGTCCCATGTCCGGACAAGCTGACCGATATAGTCCGTGTGCCGCGCAGCAATGCACAGCCCCGCCATATCGATCAGGTCCAGCATCGCCACATGCCGCGCGCGTTCGGGCAGATCGGCCCATCGCAGCGCGGCCATCGCCTCGGCGAGATGCTCGGCCTGTGTTCTTGTGTCCATGCTCACCCGTCCTCTTCCGTGGTTCCTGCCATCATTCCGAAAAGCCCGCGCTTGCGGATTCCGCGACGGCAGGCCTCCAGCTCAAGAACCTGATCGCTGTCCACATCCAGGTTCACCGCTGCACCAAAGCGTGACAGGAAAAAGACGATCAGGTCAGATGTCTTTGCCTGAAAGATCAACGGTTTCAGGCCAAACCCTGCGACCAGATCCTCGATTACCGCGGCATTAATCTTTGCCACGCCCTCATTCAGCCCCTCTGCCTGGATCAACACACGCTCGGCGCCTGCATCGAGGCATGCCGCAACATCGGCGCGAACGCGCGCAGCACTTGTGGCCCAGTTGGCACCGCCCTTGGTGCCGACTTCGGCAACCACTTCAAGCCCTGCGCCGCGCGCGGCACCGATAAGTCTTGTTTTGGTGGGCAGATCGAGCGTGATCTGCGCATTCGACACCTCGACCCCCCAGGCACCAAGATCTGCAATGGCCCGATAATAGTCCTGCGCCACGCCCTGCAGGATCGCCAGTTCCGAAACCTCACCCGCCAGAAATACCGGGATTTCTGCGCGGGAATACTTTGCAATCTTGTCTCGCAGCACAGCCTCGGGCAGCAATCGCGCAAGCCCCATCGCCAGTTTTGCCCGGTCAATGAACGCGGCCGACATGCTGATCAGATCGTCCTGCGCATAAGGGCCCAGACCGCGATCGGCCGCGACGGTCAATCCGCTGCTGCGCGGGCGCAGCGGGCGCGCGGCCATGCCCACCATCCCCAGCGGATGTTCTTTCAGGCCAGTGTCAGTGCGGGTATCGTCCATCTGGGTGCAGCCTTTCGAAATTACGGCAGGTAGGTGCCGCCATTCACATGAATTGTCTGACCAGTCACAAATCGACCATCCGGACCGGCAAGGGTCGCAACCATACCGGCAATTTCGTCCGGCGCGCCACGCCGGCCCAGCAATGGTTTGTGAATATCGTGATGACGCGGGCGCGCCGCGACAGTGGACGTGTCGCGTTTGGTGTCGACCATTCCGGGGTGCACCAGATTGACTGTGATGTTGTCAGGCGCGAGGTCCCAGGCAAGCGCCTTTGTCATGCCTTGCAATCCGGCTTTGCCCGTTACCACATGGATACGATCTGCGGCGCCCGACGATCCGGTCATGCCGCCAATATTGATGATCGCGCCTGCCGCACTCTTGCGCAGATGCGGGACCGCTGCCTGCGCACACAGGAAAGCACCGTCGAGAATGATCGACAGGATATCGCGCCAGTCCTGCAGACTGACTGAGTCGATCCTGGCTTCACGCCGGATAGCAGCGTTATTGACCAGAATATCCAACCCGCCGAACTCGCGCACCGCTGTGCCGATGAGGGTTCGAACCGCGTCCGGGTCGGTGATGTCAGCCAGACAGCCCACGGCCTGCCCACCGGCCGCACGTATGGCCTGCACTGTCTCATCCACCTGATCCTGACGCGTCCGCGCATTGATCAAGACATTTGCGCCATCTGCCGCAAGACGCATGGCGATAGCACGCCCGATATTGCGCCCGCTGCCCGTCACCACGGCCACGCGACCCGCCAAAGGTTTGTGTTCTGCCATTTCTGCCACCCCGAGCCCAGTATTGATTCCGTCCCTTAAATTCCTATCTTATATAAAATATAAAATCTAGCCCAGAGTTGCCAGCAAAAGTGGCAGATGGCACGGAACTCTGGGAGGGTGAGGCAGAATGACCTTGGTTACACGAAAGAGTTTCCTGGAAGCGCTGCGCGATCCCGGCGGTTTGCCACAAGGCGAAATCGACAGAATCGATGGCCTGTGGCCGGGAGCAAAAGCAGCAGCGGAACAGGCACGCGCCGTGATGCCCGGGATCGGCTTTTTTTCGCCGCGTCGCCGGGCCGAGGCCTTTGTCGCGCTTTGCGCTGAACTTGACCGCGCGGCAAAGGATCAAGGCCTGGCGCAAGAGCAATGCCAGCTTGCGCTTGCCATCCTGCGAATGAGCGCAGCGCGCATCCGCAAAGCCGAAGCAGGTTTTCTGGCCCGGTTTCCACGCATGGACAGCGCCGCACAAGCGTCTCTACCAGAGACTGCCAAACATTTCCTGTATTCAATCCATCTGTTGCAGCAAGCCGACACTCCAGACACCTGATGTAGCGATTGGCAATGCACGCGCGGAAATTCATGCTATATCAATGCGCCAGGACTTGTATATTATGTATTGGCATCCAGCAGAATGTTGACGGGAGACCGGGATGAACAGACGCGCACTCGATCCGGGTGGCAGCAGCAGCGACAGCGACGATTTGCGCCCAAGCCCGCTGCCGCTTTATCAACAGGTCAAACGTCACCTGGTCCAACGTGTGCTCGCCGGTGAGTGGAAGCCGGGCCTGTCGCTGCCCTCGGAACAAAAGCTCGCGCAGGAATACAAACTCAGCCAAGGCACAGTTCGCAAGGCGATCGAGGAAATGGCGCAAGAAGGTCTGGTCAGCAGACGCGCCGGGCGCGGCACTTTCGTGACGTCGCATAGCGGAAATTATGAACCCTTTCGCTTTCATCGTCTGTTCGACAATGAGGGCCGGCGTATCGCAACAGACGCCGTTTCATTCGTCCGGGTCGAGGACAAACATATCCATGCCCGCGCTGCCGCCGGGCTTGAGCTTGATCATAGCGCACCAGGTACCGAATGCGTGCGTCTTCGCCATCTTGAAGATGAACCCGTGCTGGTCGAACAAATCGTGCTCGGCGCGCGCCTGACACCGAATATCGCACCTGCACTTGAGCGTGAACGCCCGCCCTCGATTTATCAATTGCTGGAGCGGGATTATAATCTGTTGGTCACGCGGGTTGTGGAACGCGCACGTGCGCGCGGCGCCACGCATGAAGAGGCTGATTTGCTGAACATCGCAGAAGGCACGCCTGTCCTCGAAGTGGAGCGCGTGGCTTACAGCCTGGGCGGCGAACCTGTCGAGTGGCGCATCATGGTGGGCGAAACCAGCAAGATCCACTATCTGCAAACCAGCGATTAGATGCGCCCGGCTACTCTTCTGGCGAGCGAATGCCCGTGCGCTTGCCGATGTGATGCAGGATGATGGGCGAGAGGCTGTTCAGCAGAACACTGCGCACTGTCTGATGAAATATCACGAACAGCGGATCGACCCCCAATGCGGCAGCAAGAATCGCCATCTCGGCTATCCCTCCGGGCGTAACGGCAAGTAGCGCCACATAAAACGGCACCCCCGTTGCCCAATGAATGATCAGCGCAAGCCCGGTGGCCAGCCCAAGGATCAGAGCAGTCGCGACCACCGCATGGCCGCCCGGCGCAAGCAATTCGCGCGGGCTGCCGATACCATGGAACCGCCCGCCAATCGCAGTGCCAAGCACCAGGAACGTGCAGGCAAACAGCCATGGCGGCAGCGTGATCTGCACAGCGGACAGGCTAAGCGCCGCGGTGACACACATCGGCGCCAGCAATTCGGGCATCGGCAAGCGAATCGCCCGGCCCAGATACCACGCGGGTGGCGCAAGCAGCAGCACCCAGATCCCGTCACCCAGCCAGCTGGTTTGAGGCCCGCTCCAGCCGCCATCCATGCCGGCGCCCTGCCAGACCATGTAAAGCGGAGGGACAAGGATAACGACAAGACTGATGCGCAGCAGCTGGGCGATCACCACCTGGCGTGGCTCGGCCCCCAGTTGCAACGCAATCACCGTGACATTGCTCAACCCGCCGGGCAAGGCGCTGGCAACGGCCGTTACCGGGTCGAATCGCGCGACCAGCCGGTAATACAAGGCCACCAGCACCACGATTCCGATCATGCCAACAATCAGAATTGTCAGGCTCAGGGGCCATTGACCTACGCGCGCAAACACTTCTGGCGTGATCGCAGCCCCCAGCAGGACACCGATCACGCCGCGCGCGCCCACCTTCAACGGATTGGGGATTCGGTACTTCATGCCTGCCATAGATACGACCGCACCAACCAGAAGCGGCCCCAGCATCCACGGCAAAGGTAACCCGATCAGATTTGCGAGCACCCCCCCAACAAGCCCCACGGCAACCGCACGACCGAACAAGACAAGTGTTTCGCGTGTAGGCGTCAGTGGGGAAAACTTCATATGCCTGTATCAGTCAGAATGGGGTCGGCCGCGCAAGGCGGCCGACAAGAGGGGGTATGAACCAATGCGTCA
>REDZ01000105.1 GCA_007695345.1 Paracoccaceae bacterium
CCAGATGCAGGACCTGATCCAGCAGCAGGTTGACGCGATCATCATCTGGCCCACTGACGGCCAGGCACTGGTGCCCGCTGTGCGCAATGCCCATCAGGCCGATATTCCGGTGGTTGTGACCAATTCGAACATTGCCGAAGCGGGCATGGATTTCATCGCTGCCTTTTCCGGGCCCAACAACATCCAGCAGGGCATCTACTCTGCCGAGATGATGTGCGAGGCGCTGGATGGCGAAGGCGAGATCGTGCAGATCACCGGGATGCCCGGCTACACCACGGCAATCGAGCGTCAGCAGGGCTTTGACGAGCGCCTGGCAGAGCTGTGCCCCGATGTCGTGCAACTGGACATTCAGCCCGGCGACTGGAACCGCGAGCGCGCACAGCGCACCATGGAAACCTTTCTGACCCGCTTTGACAATATCGACGGCGTGTATTCCGGCGATGACAACATGGGTGTGGGCGCGCTGAATGCCGCAATCGATGCAGGCCGCGCCGAAGGCATGGTCTTTATCGGGGCGACCAATTTTGCGGTCGGCTATGACGCGATGGAGCGGGGCGAATACTGGGGCTCGGTCTATCAGTCCCCGGTCGATGACGCCGAAGCCGCGCTGCAGACCGCGCTCGATGTTCTGGCGGGCGAGGATGTGCCCAAGCTGAACTACTTCGACACGCCCAAGATCACGCAGGAGAACATGGCCGAATTCGACCGCCCGGTGTTCTGATCCACCTCGATGCGCAGAGCGGGGCGCGCGCATAATTCTCGCGCGCCCCGCTTGGGTATTTTCCAGTTTCGTGCCCGCGCGGGGGAGCGTGCCGGCACACCGGGAGGACTGAAATGCTTATCGACCGACTGAAGGCCGGCGGCCCTGCGATTGCAAAGCAGGGCATTCTGGTTGCGTTCATCCTGTTCATGATCGTGTTTTCCGTCATGTCCGACCGGTTCATGACGACCGGCAATGTCATGTCCGTGTTCCGCCAGGCCACCATCATCGGCGTGATCGCACTGGGGGTGACGATTGTCGTCATCGGCGGCAATCTGGACCTGTCCGTAGGGTCGATGCTGTCCTTCGCAACCGTGCTTGTGGTCGATCTGCATGACAAGATCGGCCCCGAGCTGGCGATCCCCGTCATGGTGCTGGCGACGCTGTGTCTGGGCGCGATCAACGGCTTTCTGATCGGGATATTGCGATTGAACTCACTGATCGTGACGCTGGGGATGCTGTCGGTCATTCAGGGGCTGGTTCTGATCTATTCGGGCGGCCAGAATGTCGATATCGCCAATCAGACCGATACCTGGTTCCGCTTTTTCGGTCGCGGCGCGATATTCGGGGTGGCCACACCCATCATCATCTTCCTGGGGCTGGCGCTTGTCTTCCATGTCATCATGACGCGCATGCCCTTTGGCCGCCGTGTCATCGCCGTTGGTGGCAATCCCACGGCCTCGGTCTTTTCGGGGGTTCCGCGCTCGCGGGTCGTGTTCATGACCTACCTGATCTCGGCGCTGTGTGTCGCGGTGGCAGCAATGATCCTGGGCAGCCGTGTCATGGGCTCTCAGAACAATGTCGGGCAAGGCTATGAATTGCAGGTTCTGGCCGCTGTCATCCTTGGCGGCACATCGCTGCTGGGGGGGTCCGGGTCCATCCTGCGGACGGTTCTGGGTGTGCTGATGCTGGCCTTTATCCAGAACGGTCTGATCCTGATGGGGCAGCCCTATTACACGCAATGGCTGGTGACCTGGGCGGTGATCATCATCGCAGTCTGGCTTGATGTCGCGGCCAAGCGTGGCCGGTTGTTTTCTCCGATAGCGTGAGGTTGGTATGCGAGCGCTGAGCAATAATCCGATTCTGTACTGGCTGATGCGCAACCCGATCTGGGGCTTCGTGATCGTGGTGTTCATCTTCTTCAGCCTCTCGGCCGATCACTTCTTCTCGGGGCGTAACCTCACGAATATCGTGGTGCAGACCTCGACCATCGGGCTGATCGCACTGGGGATGACGCTGGTCATGATCAACGGCAATATCGACCTGTCGGTTGGCGCGACCCTCGCTCTTGCTGCGGCCTTTGCGGTCGATGTGCAAAGCTGGGCGATGTTTGCGACCTGGGGCAACTGGCAGATCCTGCCTGCAGTGTGCATCGCACTCCTGGTGGGGATTCTGATGGGGGCGATCAACGGGTTCATTGTCTGGAAAACCGGGGTCGATGCCTTCATCGTGACGCTGGGCGCCATGCTGGGCATTCGCGGGCTGGTCTTTGTCTATACGGGCGAATCCTCTTTCTACGCGATGAACTTTGCCTATTCCGATTTCAGTTCGATGACGCTGGGGCCGTTCCCTGTGCTGGCCGTCATCTTCGTGCTCGCAGTGCTGGCCGTCCACTGGCTGCTGTCGCGCACTGTCCATGGACGCAACACCTATGCCGTGGGCGGCAACCGCGAAGCGGCGGTGAATGCCGGTATCCGGGTTGGCCCGCATATGATGATCAACTTCATGCTGATCGGCTTTCTGGCCGCGCTGTCGGGGGTGTTGCTCTCCACGCAGATGGGGGCGGCGACCCCCAATCTGGGCCGGGACTACGAATTGTGGGTCATCACCGCAGTCGTTCTGGGCGGCACCAAGCTGACAGGCGGCAAGGGCGATATCATCGGCACATTGGGCGGTGTTCTGGCCATCGGCATCCTGCGCAACGGGATGAACCTGATGCAGGTGCCGGCCTTTTTCGTCTATGTCATTCTCGGCAGCATCCTGATCGCCGTCCTGTTCCTCGACAAACGCTTCAACCGCAATGCTGACGGAGGGCTGCGCCTGTGACCGACACAAACACACCCGCCCTGCAATTGCAGGGAATCGTCAAGACCTTTCCGGGCGTGCGCGCGCTCGACGGGGTGGATTTCGATGTCCGGCCGGGCGAGGTCCATGCCCTGCTGGGCGAGAACGGCGCCGGGAAATCCACGCTGATGAAAGTGCTGGCCGGCATGTATCAGCCCAATGAGGGGCGCATCCTGATCGGCGGTCAACCCGTTCAGATAAGCAACCCGATAGAGGCCAAGGCACAGGGCGTGGTGCTGATCCATCAGGAGCTGAGCCTTGTGCCGGAAATGTCGGCGGCGGAAAACATCTATCTGGGCGAGCTGCCGCGCAAGGGCATGGGCCGCGTGAACTGGAAAGAGCTTTACGCGCGTTCCAACGCCATTCTGGAGCGGTTGAAATGCCGGTTCCGGGCCGAGGTAACCGTGGCCAATCTGTCCATCGCCAATCAGCAGATGGTCGAGATTGCGCGCGCGCTGACTGTCGATGCCCGCGTGGTGGTGTTCGATGAACCCACTGCCTCGCTGACCGATGCGGAAAAGGTGGTGCTGTTCGATATCATCAACGATCTGAAATCGCAGGGCGTGGGGATCGTCTATATCTCGCACCGGATGGATGAGATCTTTACCCTGTCGGACCGGATCACCGTGCTGCGCGACGGGCAGTATCGTGGCACGCTGACCACCGCCGAGACGGATGAGGATGCGGTCACGCGCCTGATGATCGGGCGCAGCCTGGACCTGTCGCGCAATGAGGCCGCGCCCGATTTCGGCAAGACCATGCTCGAGGTGCGCAACCTCAGCTGCGCGCCGCTTTTCGAGGATGTCAGTTTCACCGTGCGCGAGGGCGAGGTGGTCGGCTTCTACGGGCTGGTCGGCGCGGGCCGGACCGAGATTGCCGAAACCCTGTTCGGCCTGCGCACCCCCGATAGCGGGCAGGTGTTCATCGACGGGCAAGAGGTCACGATCGCGTCGGCACAGGACGCGATTGGGCTTGGCATCTCGCTTGTGCCCGAAAACCGCAAGGAACAGGGTCTGGTGTTGCAGATGAATTGCCGCGACAACATGACCCTGCCGCAAGTGCATAACCTGAGGGCCGGGCCGTTCCTGTCCAATGGCGCAGAACTCGCGATTTTCGACAAGTACCGCGACAAGCTGGAAATCAAGACCCCAAGCTGGAAACAGACCGCCGGCGTATTGTCAGGCGGGAACCAGCAAAAGATCGTCATCGGCAAATGGCTGTCGATGCAGCCGCGCGTGCTGATCGTGGATGAACCCACACGCGGGATCGATGTCGGTTCGAAATCCGAGATCCATCAATTGCTGCGGGATCTGGCCTCGCAAGGCTATGCCGTGATCGTCATCAGCTCGGAAATGCCCGAGGTGCTGCGCGTGTCCGACAGGATCGTCGCCATGTATCACGGCCGCGTGATGCGCGAATTCGAGATTGATGACGTGACAGAGGATTCGCTGGTGCAGGCAATTTCCGGGATCAAGGCGTCCGAACCCGCCTGACAATTTGCGCGTGGGCCCGATCATGACCGGGCCTGCGCGCCAGTGCATCGCTGCGGTGCCTGAACGCATGGCAATGCCCGACCGCATGAACCGCATGTCTGCGCCGCGATGCTGCACGACCCGCGCGCGATATCCAGTAATTTTTAACCCTTTATCTCTACGCTACCTTGTCACAAGGGTCAGGTGCCACACCCTGCCCGGTCGAAACGGGGGGCCGATGTGACGCTGGCAAACCGACCTGTTAATCGCCTGTCCATACAGGGTATTTGCACATCGTCCCGGTGTGGATACACTTGTCCCCAACCAGTATCTCAATGGATCGGGGCCATGGCCATGTGGTTCGCCGCGGCTTGCAGACAAGATTGCGAGGAACTCGACGCCAGCGAGAGGCAGCAACCGGGATGAAAGCGACCCTGCCAGCGCCGCGTCGGCTTGCAGCTCTGCTGACAGTGCTGTCAGGTGTCGCCGTGGTGATCTTTGTCGGCATGCTGGGCTGGGTGGCCACCAACCTTGCCTCTACGTTCGACCGAAATGCCCGGCTTGATGCCCAGCAGCGGATCGAACGGGGCCTCGCCTCTGTCCAGCAGAATCTCACGGCAACAACCTATGACTACTCCTACTGGACCGATTTCTATGAAGCGGTGCAGCAGCGGAACCTTCCCTGGCTGCATGTGAATATCGGCGCGGGCGTGGACGGGAACGAGTTCCTGCAAATGGTTATGATCGGCGGCGGCCCGCTGGAGGATGTGCGCGGGTGGACAGACCAGGGCAACCGCGGCATTGCGCGCGCGGATTTCGTTCAGACCTTCGATGCCGTCGCCGATCAGGTAGCAGCATCCGGCATGAGCTATGATGACGAGTTGCTGTCCATTCTGGCCTGGATCGGGGATGACCTATGGCTGCTCGCGGGCGGGTTGATCTGGCCGCATACCTACGCACCGAATCTGGATATCCCGACAGGGCTGCTGATCACGGGAACCAAGGTTTCGGCGCAGATGCCCCGCGCGCTTGGCGACACATTGCTGCTTGGCAATATCCGTCTGCAGACCGAACCCGGCCCCGAAGGATCGAGTCTCGCGCTCGATGTGGCGATGGGCGCGCCCGCCTGGATTGTCTGGAGCGTGCCGGAACCGGGCAGCCGCGCCATTTCCGAAGTGCTTGTGCCAACAGCGCTGGCGCTTCTTGTTCTGCTGGTCGTTCTGGGCAGCGGAGTCATGATCGTACGTCGATTTGCCTCTGATCTGGAAGCCGCGCGCCTGACCGCCGAGGCGGCAAGCGCGTCGAAATCCGAGTTCCTTGCTCGCATGAGCCATGAGATCCGGACGCCGCTGAACGGGGTGATCGGCATGGCTGATGTGCTGGGGGACACCAAGCTGGCGCCGGAGCAGCGCGAGATGGTCAAGACGATCCGGCACTCGGGGGGCAGCCTGCTGTCACTGATCAATGATATACTGGACCTGTCGCGCGTGGAATCGGGCAAGCTATCGCTGGAGGTAGTCAGCTTCGATCTGGACGCGACAGTGTCGCGGGTGGCCTCGCTGCATGTGGTGATGGCGCGCGCCAAGGGTATCACACTCGATCTGCATTCCCGCGATCTGCACCGGCACCGCCTGGGCGATGAGACGCGGGTGCAACAGATCCTGCATAATGTGCTGGGCAATGCCGTCAAATTCACTCAGGCGGGACATGTGCTGCTGCAGGTTGAAGAAGCCGGCACAGAACAGGTGATATTCCGGGTTCGCGACACGGGAATCGGCATGGACAAGGCACAATTGTCGCATGTCTTCGCTGCGTTCGAGCAGGCGGAAAACAGCATCGCCCGGCGCTTTGGCGGTTCGGGACTGGGTATGTCGATCGTGCAGCGACTGGTCGAGGTGATGGGGGGCGAGATCGACATCTCCAGCGCCCCCGGCGAAGGCACCGAGGTCGTCATCCGCCTGCCCCTGCCCCGCGCCTCCGCCGATGTGATGCCCCCATCCGCGGCACCTGTTCCGATACCGTCGGAGAAAGGGCTGCGCAGGTCACGCCTGCTGGTGGCCGAGGACAATGCCACCAATCGCAAGGTCATGACGCTGATGCTCAAGCGGCTGAGGCTTTCGGCGGTCTTCGCCGAGAACGGGGTCGAGGCATGCGCGCTCTGGCAGGAACAGGAATTCGGGCTTGTGCTGATGGATATTTCCATGCCGCGAATGAACGGGCTGGAGGCGTTGAAGGCAATGCAGGACAACGGCCGCGAAACCGGCCGGGCGGCGCCAGTTGCCGTTGCAGTGACGGCCAATGTGATGACAGAACAAGTCGATCGCTATCTCCAGGCCGGGTTTGTCGATGTGCTGGCCAAGCCAATTCGCCGCGCGGCGCTGGAAACTGTGCTGCAGCGACATCTTGCCGATGACGCATCTCTGCCCAGGCACCCGCCAGGTTGACGGGGTGTCCTGCGCGCCGGTGGCCAGAGCGCCCGCGCATCTTCCCATACGGACGCGGGATGAGCGGACCATCCACAGCCCGATGATTGTTTCCCGAATGAACACACCAAGCCCGATTTTGGCCGCTTTGTGTCGAATTCTTGCCACAAAGGGCTGGATACTGACGGTGAAGTTTCAAAGCGCAGGTTTCGATCATGACAATCGCAGTTACAGACAAGGCTCTTGTGCAGGCGCCCCCTACCCTGACTGATCCGGCGAACTCGATGATCGTGAATGTTGCCAGACAGTCCGGCATAAGCCCGTTGCGGCAGTTCGCACAAATCATTGCGTTGCGCGGCAAGCGAAATGGACTCTCGGCGACCGAATACTACGCCATGGGGGTGTTCAATCCCGAATTGTCGGCCGCAGACAGGCGGTGTTTTGTCGGACGCGCCGGCAATCGCCACCTGAATCGAAGCATGCGCGTTCCGGGCGATAAAGGCATCACGAGCTTTGTGGAAAACAAGCTGACGCTGGAGGCCGCATTGCGGGGTATTGGTTTGCCCACAACCTCGACACAGGCTGTTTTGTCCAAATCTGGCGCATTTGGCGGCATGGCTCACCTGCACACGGAACAGGATTTTCGGGATTTCCTCAGGAAAGATGCCGAATTTCCGATTTTTGCAAAGCCTGCCGGTGGTTCGCTTGGCGTTGGCGCTGCGCTATTGCTGGCATATGATGCAACACAGGACATGATTGAACTCGGCAGTGGCAAAACTGTGGGGCTCAAGACATTTGTTGATGAAGCCCTCGGCGATCACGGCAAGGGGCTGTTGTTGCAAAAAGCGGTCAGGCAACATCAGGACATGACCCGGATAGCAGGGCCGGCGCTGGGCTGCATTCGTGTCGTGACCACATCCGCATCCGACGGCCCGCGCACGCTTTATGCCATCTGGAAACTGCCTGCGCCCAAGGCCATTTCTGACAATTCATGGCAAGAGGGTGGTATGCTCGCCGAGATCGACCATGCAACCGGCAAGGTGCAGCAGGTCCGCAAGGGCGAGGCGACCGGGATCGAGGTGCTGCAGCGCCACCCCCAGACAGAAGAAATCTTGCAGGATATCACGCTTCCCTTCGCAGACAGGATCACCAGGATCGCCGAGGCCGCGCACGCGCTGTTTCCGACACTTGGCCTGATTGGCTGGGACATCGGAATATCCCAAGACGGGCCAGTCATCCTCGAAGCCAATGGGAACCCGCACCATATGCTGTATCAGCGCGCAACTGGCCAAGGCATCCTGAACGACCGTTTTCTTCCCCGGATCAAAGAGGTTCAACAGCGAATGCGCAAGAGACTCGGGAAGGCCTGACATCTCTGGGCAGTGTGTTGACCAATTGCAGATCTCGTCAAACTTGGTGCCGCCCGGATATCTGACGTGCTTCGAAGTGGCAACGCCGGCTACAGGTGAACAGGGTGCGCTGCCTTGGTGATGTGTCCGAACTGCCGTACATATGCGACAAGCAAAGACCCCGGCGTTTCCGCCGGGGTCTTCCTGTTCCGGGTCTTTGTGCCTGCGATCAGTCGATCAGCGGCAGCAGGCTGTCCACGGACGCTTTCGCATCGCCATAGAACATCCGCGTGTTGTCCTTGAAGAACAGCGGGTTCTCGATGCCCGAATAGCCCGCACCCTGCCCGCGTTTGGAGACAAACACCTGCTTGGCCTTCCACACTTCCAGAACCGGCATCCCCGCAATGGGTGAATTCGGGTCATCCTGTGCCGCCGGGTTCACGATGTCATTCGATCCGATGACGATCACCACATCCGTGGACGGGAAGTCGTCATTGATCTCATCCATCTCGAGCACGATGTCATAGGGCACCTTGGCCTCGGCCAGCAGCACATTCATATGCCCCG
>REDZ01000085.1 GCA_007695345.1 Paracoccaceae bacterium
TTTTGCAGGAGACGAGAGAGATGGCTATCACCGCTGCAATGGTGAAGGAACTGCGTGACACCACGGGCGCAGGCATGATGGATGCGAAAAAGGCGCTGAGCGAAACCGGCGGCGACATGGACGCTGCACAGGACTGGCTGCGCACCAAGGGTCTGGCCAAGGCCGCGAAGAAATCGGACCGCGTGGCGGCCGAGGGGCTTGTGGGTCTGGCTGTGCGCGACGGGCGTGGTGTTGCGGTCGAAATCAACTCGGAAACCGATTTCGTGGCCAAGAATGCAGAGTTTCAGGGCATGGTCGCACAGATCACGACTGCAGCGCTGGACGTGGACAGCCTGGATGCGCTGAAAACGGCGGATCTGGGTGGCAAGCCGGTCGACACCGTGCTGACCGATGCCATCGCCAAGATCGGCGAGAACATGACCCTGCGCCGCATGGCTGTGGTCGAGGGCGATGCCGTCGCGGCCTATGTGCACAACGCGGCGACCGAGGGCATGGGCAAGATCGGTGTGCTGGTCGCGCTGAAAGGCGCGGATACCGGGATCGGCAAGCAGCTTGCGATGCATATTGCCGCGACCAACCCGGCCTCGCTGTCCGAGGCCGATCTGGACCCGGCGCTGGTCGAGCGTGAGAAGCATGTGCTGAGCGAGCAGGCGCGCGAATCCGGCAAACCCGAGGCCGTGATCGAGAAGATGATCGCCGGTCGCATGAAGAAATTCTTCGAGGAAGTGACGCTTCTGGGCCAGAAATTCGTCATGGACCCCGACAAGACCGTGGCCGACGTGGCCCGCGAGGCCGGGGTCGAGGTGACGGGCTTCATCCGCATGGGTGTGGGCGAAGGCATCGAGAAGGCCGAAGAAGATTTCGCGGCTGAAGTCGCCAGGATGAACAGCTGAGGCAGGCGTTGCCCTGTCCCGAGGCGGTGCCCTTGCGGGCGCCGCTGCACAGCAAGCGCCCCGCCAATGGCGGGGCGTTTGGCGTCTGAGGGTGCCTTGAGGAAACCCGGCCTGAACGCGCATCGCATGGGGGCCGAGCGCAGGACTTGCCCATTGCGGCGCGACTCAATCGCGTATCAACAGGGGCTGCCTGAAGCCCGACGCGTCATATGGCTTGAAAACTGGTGCTGCTGGAGAGATTTGAACTCTCGACCTCTCCCTTACCAAGGGAGTGCTCTGCCCCTGAGCTACAGCAGCGCGCCGAGTGGGTCAGTAGTCCGAAAACACGGGCCGCGCAACCCCGATCTGGACGGATTTTCGAACTTGCGCTAGGACAGGTCCATGAACCGGCAGAACGCCCCCAGCGATGCGCAACGCAAGGCCGCCGCAGAGGCCCGCGCCGCACGGTTGAAAGCCGCGCTGAAAGCGAATATCGCCCGACGCAAGGCACAGGCGCGCGCCCGCAAGGGCAGTGAAAATGACACGCCGCGCAAGACCGGCGAATGAGAGGCT
Source organism: Paracoccaceae bacterium (assembly GCA_007695345.1). Classification (GTDB taxonomy): domain Bacteria; phylum Pseudomonadota; class Alphaproteobacteria; order Rhodobacterales; family Rhodobacteraceae; genus Roseinatronobacter. The sequence goes on from REDZ01000085.1 coordinate 1,446, forward strand.
GAGCAGATGGATTCGATTGTCGTTTCGGGGAATGGCCCGCTGAATGGGGTGATTCCGATCGCGGGGGCCAAGAATGCCTGCCTGGCACTCATGCCCGCCACATTGCTCAGCGATGCGCCGCTGACACTGACCAACGCGCCGCGTCTGTCCGATATCCGTACAATGTCGGAATTGCTGGGCTCGCTGGGCGCGGAAGTGGCCAGTCTGCAGGATGGCAAGGTGCTGGCACTGTCGAGCCATGGGCTGACCTCGCACCGCGCGGATTATGACATCGTGCGCAAGATGCGTGCCTCGATCCTTGTGCTGGGCCCGATGCTGGCGCGGGATGGCCACGCCGTCGTATCGCTGCCCGGCGGATGTGCCATCGGCGCGCGCCCTGTGGACCTGCATCTGCGCGCGCTGGAAGCGATGGGGGCGGAACTGACGTTGCGCGACGGCTATGTGCACGCAAAAGCGCCCGGCGGGCTGAAAGCGGCGCGGTTTGCCTTTCCCATCGTGTCGGTCGGGGCCACGGAAAACGCGCTGATGGCCGCGACACTGGCCAAGGGCACGACCGTGCTGGAAAACGCCGCGCGCGAGCCTGAAATCGTCGATCTGGCCCGCTGCCTGCGCGCGATGGGCGCGCAGATCGAGGGTGAGGGCACATCCACCATCACCATTCAGGGTGTGGACCGGCTGGGGGGCGCGACGCATCAGGTGGTCACCGACCGGATTGAACTCGGCACTTACATGCTGGCCCCTGCCATCGCCGGGGGCTCGGTCGAGTGTCTGGGCGGGCGGCTGGATCTGGTGCAGGCCTTTGTCGACAAGCTGGCAGAGGCCGGGGTCGAGGTAGAAGAAACGCCGCGCGGGCTGCGGGTGACGCGCAAACTGGACCGTTTGCGCCCTGTCAATGTCGCGACCGAACCCTTTCCGGGCTTTCCCACCGATCTGCAGGCGCAGTTCATGGCGGCGATGTGCGGCGCGGATGGCGTGTCGGTGCTGGAGGAACATATATTCGAGAATCGCTTCATGCATGCGCCCGAACTGATGCGCATGGGCGCGCAGATCGATGTGCATGGCGGCACGGCACAGGTCACCGGGGTCGAGCGGTTGCGCGGCGCGCCCGTCATGGCGACGGATCTGCGCGCCTCGGTCTCGCTGATTCTGGCGGCCCTGGCGGCCGAAGGAGAAACCGTGGTCAGCCGCGTTTACCATCTGGATCGGGGGTATGAGCATGTCGAGGACAAGCTGGGCGCCTGCGGGGCCAGGATCGAGCGGGTCAGCACATGAGAGCGGTCAGCGGGAAAAGGGCAGAAACGCATGAGTGATGCACGGTTCGAGGATGGCGCCGAACGGCCCCTGCGCCTGCTGGCGCAGGATGGCGATGATCTGAAGATCCTTTCGGCACTCGTGCAGGATGCTGTCTTTCCTGCGACCGAGATGCGCCATGACGCCCGCGCACGCCGATTTGCGATGCTGCTCAACCGGTTTCGCTGGGAAGACGCGCGCGAGGACGACCCCGAGCGGGTGCAATCGCTGCTGGTGATTGATGATGTGCGCGGTGTGGCCTCGAGCGGGATCGACCGTGCGGACCCCGATCTGGTGCTGTCGCTGCTGGCGCTCGAGTTCACGCCGGATGCGGAGGAGCCGGTCAGCGGACATCTGACGCTGACACTGGCCGGTGATGGGGCGATCCGGCTGGCTGTCGAGTGCCTGGAGGTCAGTCTGCGCGATGTCACGCGGCCGTATCGCGCCCCGTCGCGCCGCGCGCCCGCCCACCCGCTGGAGGAGTGAATGGCGATTTTTCTGGACACGCGCAAGCCTGGGTTCGAGGCCGGGTTTTCCGCCCTGCTGGGTGCCAAGCGCGAAGAGGCGGTGGATGTCGATGACACGGTCGCGGCGATCATCGCGGATGTGCGCGCGCGCGGTGATGCGGCACTGATCGAATTGACCACGCGCTTTGACAAGCTTGACCTGACGCCGGAAACGCTGGCCTTTACCCCGGACGAGATTGCCGAACACTGCGCGCGCGTGCCCCAGGCCGAACGCGACGCACTGGAACTGGCGGCGGCGCGCATCCGTGCCTATCACGCCCGCCAGCGCCCCGAGGATGCGCGCTGGACCGATGAGAGCGGCGCGCAGCTGGGCTGGCGCTGGGGGCCGGTCGCGGCAGCGGGGCTGTATGTGCCGGGGGGGCTGGCAAGCTATCCGTCCTCGGTCCTGATGAATGCGATCCCGGCACAGGTGGCGGGGGTCGAGCGGCTGGTGATTGCCTGCCCGACACCGGGCGGCGTGGTCAACCCGCTTGTGCTGCTGGCAGCAAGACTTGCGGGGGTGGATACGATCTATCGCATTGGCGGGGCGCAGGCGATTGCGGCGCTGGCCTATGGCACCGAGAGTATTGCGCCGGTGGACAAGATCACCGGACCGGGCAATGCCTATGTCGCGGCGGCCAAACGGCGGGTATTCGGCCGCGTGGGCATCGACATGATCGCCGGCCCGTCCGAGATTCTGGTGATCGCGGATGGCGAGAGCGATCCTGACTGGATCGCGCTCGACCTGCTGAGCCAGGCCGAGCATGACGAAAGCGCACAATCCATCCTGATCACCCCGGATGCCGCTTTCGGGCAGGCCGTGGCCGATGCCGTCATGGCACGGCTGGAGACATTGGAGCGCCGCGCCATCGCGCGCGCAAGCTGGCGCGACCATGGCGCAGTGATCGTGACCCGCGATCTGGCCGAGGCGGCGGCGCTGTCGGACCGGATCGCGCCCGAGCATCTGGAACTGTGTGTGGCCGATGCAGAGACGCTGCTGGCGCAGATCCGCCATGCAGGAGCGGTGTTTCTGGGCCATTGGACGCCCGAGGCCATTGGCGATTATGTCGGCGGCCCGAACCATGTGCTGCCCACGGCGCGCTCGGCGCGGTTTTCGTCAGGCCTGTCCGTGCTGGATTTCATGAAACGCACGACATTGGCACGCATGAGCCCCGATGCGCTGGCCGCCATCGGCCCGGCAGCGGCACAGCTTGCACGATCCGAAAGCCTCGAGGCGCATGGCCTGAGCGTGCAGGCGCGGCTGGACAGGCTCAATCGCTGAGCGGGGTGCCGGGCTGCGGCCGGTTTGTTTGAGTATTTCTGGCAAGATGAAGCATGGGGGCTTTTGTCCGGGCTGACCCCGTGTCATTCAGGCAGGTGAATTGCCGGAGAGGCGTGCATGCCGTTTTTCACTGCGCCCGACGGGGCCGAGCTGTACTATACTGATGACGGGCATGGGCGCCCGCTTCTGTGCCTGCCGGGGCTGACCCGGACGGGGCGCGATTTCGACTATCTTGCGCCGCATCTGCCCCCCCTTCGTCTGATCCGGCTCGATTACCGTGGGCGCGGGCAGTCGCAATGGACGGGGGCAGAGAGCTATACCGTCCCGCAGGAGGCAGCGGATGTGCTGGCATTGCTGGACCATCTGGGGATCGATCAGGTCGCTTTGCTGGGCACCTCTCGCGGGGGGTTGATCGGGATGTATCTGGCCGTGGTGGCGCATGAGCGGTTGCGTGGGCTGTGCCTGAATGATGTCGGCCCGCAGATCGAGGCCGAGGGGCTGGCGCGGATCAGCGATTATATCGGGCGCGCGCCCGCTGCGCGCAGCCATGCCCAGGCCGCCGCCGCGATGGAACGGAATTTTACCGAGTTCGAGGATGTGCCCATGGGGCGCTGGCTGCAGGAAGCGCAGCGCCAGTATCTCGAGACCGAGCAGGGGCTTGAGCTGCGCTATGACCCCGCCCTGCGCGACGCGTTTCAGGCCGCGATGGCTGGGGGCGCGGGCGATCTGTGGCCGATGTTCGATGCGTGCTCGGGCTTGCCTCTGGCACTGATCCGGGGCGCGCGTTCCGCACTGCTGAGCGCCGCTGTCGCCGATGAGATGCAGGCGCGCCGCCCCGATATGCTGTTTGCCGAAGTGCCCGGGCGCGGGCATATCCCGTTTCTGGATGAACCCGAAGCGCGCGGGCTGGTGCAGAACTGGCTGGGGATGTGCCTGTGAGCGTGGATCTGGCGCGCATCATGGCCGCGCAGGCGCGGATTGCGGGGCATGTGCGGCGCACCCCGATCCTGAGCGCGCCTGCGCTTGATACCATCGCGGGGCGGCAGGTGCTGGTCAAGGCCGAATGTCTGCAGCATACGGGCAGCTTCAAGGCGCGCGGCGGCTGGGCGGCGCTTTCGGCGCTGCCGCAGGGTACGCGCGGGGTGTTGGCCATGTCCTCGGGCAATCACGCGCAGGGGGTGGCGCGGGCGGCGCGCGCGCTGGGGCTGGAGGCGGTCATCGTCATGCCCGCTGATGCGCCTGCGGCCAAGATCGCGGGCACCCGCGCGCTCGGGGCCGAGATCGTGGCCTATGATCGCGCGCGCGATGATCGCATCGCGATTGCCACAAGAGTCGCCGCTGACCGCGGGCTGGTCCTGATCCCCCCCTTTGACCACCCGGAAGTGATTGCCGGGCAAGCCAGTGTCGGGCTGGAGATTGCCGAGGATCTGGGCGATACGCGCGCCGAAGTACTTGTCTGCTGCGGCGGCGGTGGGCTGAGCGCCGGCATCGCGCTGGCGCTGGAAGCGCGTGCGCCGCAGATGCGCGCCCGCCCGGTCGAGCCCGAGGGCTTTGACGATGTCGCACGCGCGCTGGCCACCGGGCAGGTGATGCCCAATACGCGCCATACCGGGCTGTGCGATGCGATCCTGACCCCTGCGCCGGGGGACTTGACCTGGCCCATCCTGCGCCGCTTGTGCGGGGCGGGGCTGGTGGTCAGCGATACGCAGGTGTTGCGCGCCATGGCGCTGGCCTTCGATCACCTCAAGCTGGTGCTGGAACCCGGCGGCGCCGTGGCCCTGGCGGCCGCTCTGTTCCAGGCCGATCAGATCGCGGGCGATCGGGTGGTCGTCATCGCCTCGGGGGGCAATGTCGACCGCGCGACATTCGCCCGCGCCCTGGCACAGGAGGACCCCCATGCCGATCGCTGACCTGGGCCATATCCGGTTGCATTACCAATGCGACGGGCCGCAGGACGGGTTGCCTGTGGTGCTGTCGAACGGGCTTGGCACCGATTTGCGCATGTGGGACCCGCTTTTGCCGTATCTTCCGCAGGGGTTGCATGTCATCCGCTATGACCGGCGTGGCCATGGCCTGTCGGATGTGACACCTGCGCCCTACAGCATGGGCCAGCTTGTCCGCGATACCGAGGCGCTGCTCACGCATCTGCAGCTGAGTGGATGCGTCTTTGTCGGGCTGTCGCTGGGGGGGATGGTCGGGCAGGGGCTGGCGGTCAAGCGCCCCGACCTGATCCGCGCCATGGTCCTGTCGAACACCGCCGCGCGCATTGCCACCGCCGAGATCTGGCAGACCCGCATCGCCACGGCCCGGGGCCAGGGGCTGGCCGCGCTGTGCGACGCGACGATGGAGCGCTGGTTCACCCCCGAATTCCGCACCAAGATCGACAGCGCTTTGTGGCGCAACATGTTCACCGCCACGCCGCTTGAGGGCTGGACCGGCTGTGCCGCGGCCATCGCCGGGACGGATTTCTACACCAGCACCGCAGCGCTGCGCCTGCCGGTCCTCGGGATCGCGGGGGACCGCGACGGCTCTACCCCGCCCGATCTGGTGCGCGAAACGACCGACCTGATAGAGGGCGCGCGATTCGCCCTGATCCGCCGCGCGGGCCATCTGCCCCATGTCGAACAGCCCCGCGCCTATGCTGATGCGCTGACCGGCTTTCTGCGCGCACAGGGCCTGATCCCGTGACACCCCCATGGGCTTCATCTTGCCAAAAATACTCAAACACCCCACTGGCGCCCTGCGCCACGCCTGCGCGGGTGAAAACCCGTTTCCCATCGTCCGCAGGCCACGCTAGGATGCGCGCATGAGCGAGCAGCAAATCCCCTATCAGGTCCTGGCGCGGAAATACCGCCCCGAGAGTTTTGCCGATCTGATCGGGCAGGATGCGATGGTGCGCACGCTGCGCAACGCGTTCGCGACCGACCGGATCCATCATGCCTTTGTCATGACGGGCATTCGCGGCACGGGCAAGACCACGACGGCACGGATCATCGCCAAGGGGCTGAATTGTATTGGCGCAGACGGGCAGGGCGGGCCCACGACCGAACCCTGCGGGGTCTGCGAACATTGCACGGCCATTTCCGAGGGGCGGCATGTCGATGTGCTGGAAATGGACGCGGCCTCGCGCACCGGCGTCGATGATATCCGCGAGATCATCGCTTCGGTCGCGTATCGGGCGGCCTCGGCGCGCTACAAGATCTATATCATCGACGAAGTGCATATGCTTTCGAACAATGCCTTCAATGCGCTTCTGAAAACGCTGGAAGAGCCGCCTGCGCATGTGAAGTTCATCTTTGCCACGACCGAGATCCGCAAGGTGCCGGTCACGGTGCTTTCGCGCTGCCAGCGTTTCGATCTGCGCCGGGTCGAGCCCGAGGTGATGATTGCGCATCTGGAGCGTGTGGCGCAGGCCGAGGGCGGGCAGGTCGCGGCGGATGCGCTGGCGCTGATCACGCGGGCCGCCGAAGGGTCGGTGCGCGATGCGATGTCGCTTCTGGATCAGGCGATCAGCCATGGCGCGGGGGAAACGACCGCCGATCAGGTCCGTGCGATGCTGGGGCTGGCGGATCGCGGGCGGGTGCTTGACCTGTTCGAGCATATCATGCGCGGGGATGCGGCGGCGGCCCTGACCGAACTTGCCGCGCAATATGCCGATGGCGCGGACCCGATGGCCGTGCTGCGCGATCTGGCCGAGATCACGCATTGGCTGAGCGTGACCCAGATCACCCCGGATTCGGGCCAGGACCCGACGCTCAGCCCCGAGGAACGCGATCGCGGCACCGCGATGGCGCAGGCGCTGCCCATGCGGGTGCTGACGCGCAGCTGGCAGATGCTGCTCAAGGCGCTGGAAGAGGTCGCGCAGGCCCCCAACACGATGATGGCAGCGGAAATGGCGATCATCCGGCTGACCCATGTCGCCGATCTGCCCGGCCCGGAAGAGATCTTGCGCAAATGGCAGGGCAAGGCGGGCGCGCAGGGGGGATCACCGCGTGCGCCAGCGGCGCCACCCTCCGGGGGGGCGCGCGCTGGCGCGCGCGCCCGGCCTGCCAGCCCGCGCGGCGCAT
>REDZ01000185.1 GCA_007695345.1 Paracoccaceae bacterium
TATCTGAAATTGGCGCACCCGATAGGATTCGAACCTATGACCTCTGCCTTCGGAGGGCAGCGCTCTATCCAGCTGAGCTACGGGTGCCGTGTGCCCGATCTATACTTGCCCGCAAGCGCCGGTGCAATCACCTAATGCGCCAGCTGCCGTAATGCGTTCAGGCGAACAGATCGTGGCACAATTCCAACGCGTCGATCAGGGCATCGACTTCGGCACGGGTGTTATACATCGCGAATGACGCCCGGCAGGTCGCACTGACCCCCATATGATCCATCAGCGGCCCGGTACAATGCTGGCCCGCGCGCACCGCGATCCCGCGCTTGTCCAGCACGGTCGAGATGTCATGCGCATGCGCCGCCCCCTCGAGCGTGAAGCTGAAGATCGCGCCCTTGCCCGGCGCATTCCCCTGCACGGTCAGCCAGTTCAGCCCCGCCAGCCGCGACTGCGCGTAATCGCGCAGATCGGCCTCATGCGCGGCAATGGCATCCAGCCCCACGCCCATCATGTAGTCGATCGCAACCCCCAACCCGATCTGCTGGACGATGCCGGGCGTTCCGGCCTCGAACTTGTGCGGCGGATCGTTGTAGATGACGCCTTCGCGGGTGACCTCGCGGATCATGTCGCCACCGCCCATGAAGGGGCGCATCTCGGCCTGCCGCGCGCGCCGGATATAGATCGCCCCCGACGCCGAGGGCCCGTAAAGCTTGTGCCCGGTCACGGCGTAGAAATCACACCCCAGCGCCTGCACATCGACCGGCATATGCACCGCCGCCTGCGACCCGTCCACCAGTACCGGCACGCCTTGCGCATGTGCCCCCGCGCAGATCGCGGCCACATCGACCACGGTGCCCAGCACATTCGACATATGGGTGACCGCGACCAACTTGGTGCGCGGGCCGATGGCATCGATCACGGCCTGCGGGTCCAGCGATCCATCTGCAGCCGTCTCGACCCAGCGGATCACGACGCCTTGCCGTTCGCGCAGGAAATGCCAGGGCACGATATTGGCGTGATGCTCCATGACCGACAGCACGATCTCATCGCCCGGCTCGAACCGGGGCATGGCCCAGCCATAGGCCACCAGATTGATCCCCTCGGTCGTGCCGGTGGTATAGATGATCTCATCCTCATGCGCCGCGTTCAGAAACCGCGCCAGCTTGCCGCGCACGGCCTCATATTTGTCAGTGGCAAGATTCGAGAGGAAATGCAGGCCGCGATGCACATTGGAATATTCCTCGGCATAGGCGCGGGTCACCGCGTCGATCACGGCGCGGGGCTTTTGCGCGCTGGCCCCATTGTCCAGATAGACCAGCGGCTTGCCATTCACCTCGCGGCTCAGGATCGGAAAATCCGCGCGAATGCTGTCTATATCGAGCATGTCACACACCCCCCGCGCCAATGCCGAACATCGCCAGCAGGATCGCCAGCGCCATTGCGATCGCAAAGACCGAAAAGATGATGCCGATCGCCACTTTCAGCGGCGAGACGAACCCATGCAGTGCCATGATGAAATGCGTCAACAACCACACGAAGACCACCAGCGCCGCCACCGATATCAGGCCGAATAGTGGCGGGATGACCAGCAATGCGACCAGTTGCACCACCTGAAACACAAGCATCACGAATTGAAGCCAGGCGATCAGCATCAACGCATCGGGAAACGCGCCTGTCCCCCCCAGCGCCCGCCCGATCCCGTGGACCGCGACCACCATCGCCAGCAGGGCCGAGGTCTGGAACATTGCCATGAACAGCAGACCGCCCTCGAACCCGCCCCCTTCCATCATCAGGACCGAGGCCTGCCCCAGCAGCACACTCAGCACGATGACAATGACAAAACCCAGCCAGCGCGCATCATCGGGCACATTCATCGCCAGCAAGCGCCCGGCAGCGGCCTTGGGCTTGGTCAAGGTCTCGCGCACCATCGCGCTGATTGTCGAGATCGTCAGATCCATCACTCGCATTCTCCGTCACCTCGGGCGCGTCAGCCCGCGCCCTCTCGCGTCAGCCGTGCCACGCTGCGCAGTCCCGCGCCCAGTATGTAGAGAAAAGCCGCCAGCACCACAAACCCGAATAGCTGTACGGCCAGTGATGATCCCAGAAAACCGCGCAAGCCCCCATGGACTAGCATCAGGGGTGCAATGGCCACCAGCGCCCAGAACAGCGCCAGCCGCACGCGCAGCCCGGCCACCGGCCCCGACACCAGCCGCATCCCCAGTTGCAGCAGCCCTGCCACCCCGTACAGGATCAGCGGCAGCATGAACATCACCCCGAACAGCGCGCCGCCCAGCCGCTGCTCGAAACTGATGGACGGGTCCAACGCTGCCGCGCGCGACAGCACGGGCCATTGCGACAGAAAGATCAGTCCGCAGGCCAGACACAGGAAAAACAGCAATTGCGGCTCGCGCACACCCTGGGCATCCAGCGCCGCCACCACGCGCCCGGGGGCACGGTAACTCCGGGCAATATTGCGCATCAGCGACATCCGCTATCCCTGACCTGCTTTCATCTTTGCAAAAATATCCCGGGGGGAGCGAAGCGGGGGGCAGCGCCCCCAACCCCGCCTGCGTCAGGCCCGCCGTTCCAGCCAGGCTTCCATCCGCTGGCGCAGATCCTCGGCCAGATCGGGATCGGCGATCTCGTCCAGCGCCTCGGCCAGAAAGGCCAGGACCAGAAGCAGCTTCGCCCGATCCTCGGACAGGCCGCGCGCGCGCAGATAGAACAGCTGGTTGGGATCGATCTCGCCCGAGGTCGAGCCGTGGCTGCATTTCACGTCATCGGCGTAGATTTCCAGCTCCGGCTTGGCCAGGAATTGCGCATCCTCGTCCAGCAGCAGCGCCTGGCTGATCTGATAGCCATCGGTCAGTTGCGCGATCTGATCGACGAGGATCTTGCCCTGAAACACGCCGACCGCCCCGCCGCGCAGTACCTTCTTGAACACCTGACGGCTTTCGCAGCGTGGCGCGCCATGGGTGACAAAGACAGTGTCATCATGGTGGAACGCCCCGTCGCCCACAGTCGCCCCGGCCAGATGGGCAGAGCCTTCGGCCCCGTCCAGCCAGACCACGCCCTCATTACGGATCAGCGCGCCATTGGCAGTCAGCGTGAAGGACTTGAGCTGCGATCCCGCGCCCAGACGCGCGAACAGATGCGTCACGCCAGCGCGTTCATGGTCGCGGCCCTGCGCGCGGACATGATGCAGAGTTGCGCCATCGGCGACATCCACCTCCATCACCTGATTGAACCGCGCCGCAAACGGACCATTTTCCAGTATCGTCGCTTCTGCCCCGGCCTCGACCCGGACCAGATGATGCACCATCGCATCGCTCTGCGGGTCCGACCTTTGATAAATGATCGCGATTGGCTTTTCCGCCTTGGCGGTCACACGGATCACCAGCCCCTCGGTCGCATGCGCCGTGTTCAGGCTGGCCAGCGTGCGCTCGACCGGGCTTTGCCCGCGTGCTTCGAGCACACCGTACAGGTCGCGCGCCCAGTGCAGGTCATGTGCACCCGCCTCGGTCAGCGTGCTGATCTCGACCCCGTCCAGCGCCAGCGCATCGGAAGCCCCGGCATCGAACACCCCGTCAACAAAGACCAGTCTGACCCGGTCAAAACTGTCGAACAGGGGCGCTTCATCGCCCATGTCATGCAATCTGGCGTCCTGCGCGGCAGCATCCGTCAGTCGGCGCGGATCGGTATATTTCCAGTATTCGTCGCGCTTGACCGGCAGACCCATCGTTTGCAGCCGTGCGCGCGCGTCCTTGCGCGCCCGTGTGATCCAGGCGCCGCCCTCAGGCAGCGACCGCCCGTCCAGCAGCGCCTGCGCGGCCTCGACCTTCTGTGCCTTCAGTTTCGCGCGCGGGATCATGCCGCGCCCTCCGCCAGCAGGTCGCCATAGCCGTTTTCTTCCACTTCCAGCGCCAGTTCCGGCCCCCCGGATTTCACGATCCGGCCATGGGACATGATATGCACGACATCGGGTTTGATGTGATTCAGCAGCCGCTGATAATGCGTGATGACCAGAAAGCCACGATTGTCCGCGCGCAGCTTGTTCACGCCATCGGACACCAGCTTCATCGCATCCACATCAAGGCCGGAATCGGTTTCATCCAGCACGCACATACGCGGCTCCAGCATCGCCATCTGCAGGATTTCGTTGCGCTTCTTCTCACCGCCAGAGAAGCCCACATTCACCGGGCGTTTCAGCATCTCGGCGTCGATCTGCAATTCCTTCGCCTTCGCGCGCACCAGTTTCAGGAACTCGCCCGCCGACAGTTCATCCTGCCCGCGCGCCTTGCGCTGCGCATTCACAGCCGTGCGCAGAAAGGTCATGTTGCCCACACCGGGGATTTCCACGGGATATTGAAACGCGAGAAACAGCCCCGCCGCGGCGCGTTCCTCGGGCTCCATGTCCAGCAGGCTCTCGCCTTCCAGCGTGGCGCTGCCATCCGTCACCGCATACCCGTCCCGGCCCGAAAGCACATAGGACAGGGTGGATTTGCCCGACCCATTGGGCCCCATGATGGCATGCACCTCTCCGGGTTTGACGCTTAGCGACACGCCATTGAGGATCTTCACATCCGAATCTTCTTCGAGTTCTGCGTGCAGGTTCTTGATTTCCAGCATTTTTCAGTATTCCCGTCTATGTTGTTGCGCGACCCTCGCCGCGCGATCATGACATCCGATCAGCCCGACCGCCGCTGCATCCATCCGGCGACACAGAATGTCGCCAGCGCATGAACGGCGCCTGTCAGCATATAGACCACCGTTACCGGCACCGACCCGATCAGGTTAAGCGCCAGTGTCATCGGCAGCGACAGCACAAAGGCCGCCAGCATACCCAGCACCAACAGCCGCAACGGCGCCTCGATCCCGCGCTGCAAGTCCTGCCAGATCGTGGCGGCGACACCACTCATCAGCCGACAGACCCTTCCAGCGAGATCGCGACCAGCGCCTGCGCTTCCATGGCAAACTCCATCGGCAGTTCCTGCAGCACTTCCTTGCAGAACCCGTTGACCACCAGGGCCACGGCCTCTTCCTCATCCATCCCGCGCGAGCGGCAATAGAAAAGCTGATCGTCATCGACCTTCGATGTGGTCGCCTCATGCTCCACCCGCGAGGAGGCATTCTTCACCTCGATATAGGGCACTGTATGCGCGCCGCATTTGTCACCGATCAGCAGGCTGTCGCATTGCGTGTAGTTGCGGCTGGCTGTCGCCTTGGGGTGCATGCTGACCAGCCCGCGATAGGTGTTCTGTGCCTGCCCCGCGCTGATCCCCTTGGACACGATGCGCGAGCGCGTATTCTTGCCCAGATGCACCATCTTGGTGCCGGTATCGGCCTGCTGCCAGTTATTGGCAATCGCAATGGAATAGAATTCGCCCTGCGAATCATCGCCGCGCAGGATGCAGGACGGGTATTTCCAGGTGATGGCCGAGCCGGTTTCCACCTGCGTCCACATGCATTTCGCCCGCGCCTCGCGGCAATCGGCGCGCTTGGTGACGAAGTTGTAGATGCCACCCTTGCCATTCTCATCGCCCGGAAACCAGTTCTGAACAGTGGAGTACTTCACCTCGGCATCTTCCAGCACCACGATCTCGACCACGGCGGCATGCAGCTGGTTTTCATCACGCTGGGGGGCAGTGCACCCTTCCAGATAGCTGACATGGCTGCCTTTCTCCGCGACAATCAGTGTGCGCTCGAACTGGCCGGTATTCTCTGCATTGATCCGGAAATAGGTCGACAGCTCCATCGGGCAGCGCACGCCTTCCGGAATATAGACAAAGCTGCCATCGGAAAACACGGCCGAGTTCAGCGCCGCGAAGTAATTGTCGTTCTGCGGCACGACCGAGCCGAGGTATTTCTTCACAAGCTCGGGATGGTCCTGCACCGCCTCGGAGATCGAGCAGAAGATCACCCCAGCCTCGGCCAGTTCCTTCTTGAAGGTCGTCCCCACCGATACGGAATCGAACACCGCATCCACAGCCACCTTGCGCGGCTCATCCGCGCCCTCGACCCCGGCCAGAACCATCTGCTCTTTCAGCGGAATGCCCAGCTTGGCATAGGTTTCCAGCAGCTTGGGGTCCACGTCATCGAGGCTTTTGGGCTTTTCGGCCATCGATTTGGGCTTGGCGTAGTAATACTGCTCCTGATAGTCGATCATCGGGATGTTCAGCATCGCCCAGTCGGGGCTTTCCATGGTCAGCCAGCGCTTGTAGGCCGCCAGGCGCCATTCCAGCAGCCATTCAGGCTCGTTGTTCTTCTTGGAAATCAGGCGGACGATATCCTCGTTCAGCCCCTTGGGGGCGTATTCCATCTCGATATCGGTTTCCCAGCCATGCTTGTAGGTCCCCGCCATCGACTGGACAGTCTCGACTGTCTCGCGGTCCACACCCTCGCGCAGTGTTGTCGTGTCCAAAGCCGCCATCTTGATCCCCTTTCCTCATGCAGCCCGTGCTGCAAAACGCTGGTATTCCTTCAGCCACGCTTCCGCAAAGCGCAGCACATCGTCCTTTTCAGTCTCCGGCCCGATCGAAACGCGGATCGCACCGGTCGCCGCGCGCGCATCCAGCCCCATGGCCGGCAGCACGCTCGACATGCGCGCCTTGCCCGAGGAACAGGCCGACCCGGCAGAGATTGCAAACCCCGCGAGGTCCATCTGCATCACCTGCGTCTCCCCCTTCCAGCCGGGCGTCGCCAGGCACAGGGTGTTCGGCAAGCGCGTCGCTTCTTTCCCGACAAAAATAGTCTTGCTTGCAACAGCGTCCAGTGCCGATTCTAGAATATTTCTAATTTCAGATACACTTTCCCACACCCCGAGGTCCAGATCCCGTTGCGCTGCCTCTGCGGCGGCGCCGAAGCCGGCAATGGCCGGAATATTCTCGGTGCCGGCGCGACGCCCCATTTCCTGCCCGCCACCCCGGATGCGCGCATCAAGCGCCAGACCGGGGCGCAGCACCAGCGCGCCCACACCTTTGGGACCGCCGATCTTGTGGGCCGATACAAACCCCATATCAACGCCCAGCCAGTTGAACGCAAAGGGGATTTTTCCAAAACCCTGCGTCAGGTCACTGACCGCGAGGCCCTCGGGCAAGTCCTGCACGATCCCGGTCTCGGAATTGGCAAGCTGCAGGGTCGCACGCGCCGGATCGGGCACATCCACGCGCCCTGCCCCGTCCGCGCCCAGCCTGTCCGTGCACCAGGCGCGCACGGCATCATGCTCCACTGGCGCGCAGGCCAGATCGCGCCCGGCCAGCGCCAGCGCCGCTGCCTCTGTCGCACCGGACACAAAGACCACATCCGCCCCTTCGGCCCCCAGCGCGGTGGCTACCTGCGCGCGCGCGCGCTCGATCACCGCGCGCGCCGCGCGCCCCTCGGCATGAACCGAGGACGGGTTGCCCACCACATCACAGGCCGCGATGACCGCCGCGCGCGCCTCGGGGCGCAATGGCATGGTCGCGTTATGATCCAGATAGACGCGAGACATGCGCACTCCATCCTGCTTTCATCTTTGCAAAAATATCCAGAACCGCCATCTGCGGCCCGGTACTGCGCGCGCGCCTATTCATCAACCACCTGAAACAGGTTGGGCACCGCCGGACAGGGGGTCAGGTCGTTTCCGGCCACATCCGACAGGCGGGTCTGGTGCAGGAACACATAGACATGCGCCGACAACCCCTCCCATAACCGGTTGCTCAGCGATTGCGCGCGCGAGCCCGAGACAGCACCCTTGGCCCCGGCCCCCGCCTGCAGCGCGCTTACCGTTTCCTCGACCGCTTCCAGTACTTCGGACACGCGGATCGAATCGGAAGGGCGCGCCAGCCGGTAGCCTCCGCCCGGACCGCGCACCGACTCGACCAGCCCGGCCCGGCGCAGCTTGACGAACAGCTGCTCCAGATAGGCCAGCGACACGTTCTGACGCGCCGCGATCTCGTTCAGGGTGACCAGCGTGCCGGGGGTGGCCAGCGCCAGATCGACCAGCGCGATCATCGCATAGCGCCCCTTTGTCGAAAGCTTCATATGCCGCCCTCCAACCCGCAATCGCTGCCATCTGTCTGTGGCGGAACCGTATTCAGGTTGACCTGCGCGACAACTCACCCTAGACCGGCCCTGCTGCGCGGGGCACACCTGCGCGCCTACTCGCAATTTAGAATTCTTCTAAAATGCCTGAAGCAATGAGTCAAGTATCCCGCATGGCGCGCGGCCGTCAGGTCGCACCGCCCTTGCCACCCGACCCGCGCCCCGCTGGCAATGACTGCCAGATGCTCAACAGATAAGGCCGCGCATGCCCGAAGTCATCTTTCCTGGCCCCGAAGGCCGCCTTGAAGGCCGCTACCACCCCCAGACCAAACCTGACGCCCCCATCGCCATCGTGCTGCACCCGCATCCGCAATTCGGCGGCACGATGAACAACAAGGTCGTCTACAACCTGCATT
>REDZ01000186.1 GCA_007695345.1 Paracoccaceae bacterium
CACCCGAGGTTGTTGACGATATCCTGACCGTGTCGCGCCGCAATAATGCGCGCGACGGGATCACGGGGCTGCTCGCGTATCACGATGGCTGCTTTTTCCAATCGCTGGAGGGGCCTGAGGACCATCTGACCGCCTGTCTGACCCGCGTGCGGGCGGATCAGCGCCATTCCGGCATGCTGATCCTGTCCGACCGGCAGGTGGATCGCGCCGTTTTCGGTCAATGGGATATGGCGCTTGTTCAAAGATCAGAGTTGTGGAAGCTTGTTGACGCGTCGGTCCTGTCCCTGGAGGAACTTGGCAGCGCCCACGGCCGGATTTCGGGCGATTCACATGTGGATGTATTGTTTCGCAGCTTTCTGCGCGGATTTCGCGAATTTGCGCTGGGCGGGTAGGGAAAAGTCCGGGATAAAATTTGAACAAAAAAAGAACACGTCTTTTGTTCGGGGGAATGACGCGCTACTCTCGCGTGCATGAGCGATTTCAATTCCGAACCCTCCCTCTCTGCACGCGCGATGGCCGCGCGGCCATCGCCCTATCTGGACGGGCTGAACCCCGCGCAACGCCAGGCGGTCGAGGTGCTGGATGGCCCGGTGCTGATGCTGGCAGGCGCGGGCACCGGCAAGACCAAGGCGCTGACCGCGCGGATCGCGCATCTGCTGAACACGGGCCGCGCCTGGCCCTCGCAGATCCTGGCGGTGACCTTTACCAACAAGGCCGCGCGCGAGATGAAGCTGCGCGTTGGCGGCTACTTGGGTGACGCGGTCGAGGGGATGCCCTGGCTGGGCACATTCCATTCGATCAGCGCGAAACTGCTGCGCCGGCATGCCGAACTGGTGGGGCTGAAATCCACTTTCACGATTCTGGACAGCGACGATCAGTTGCGGTTGCTGAAACAGCTGATCGTGGCCGCGAATATCGATGACAAGCGCTGGCCTGCGCGGCTGATGGCCTCGATCATCGATCAGTGGAAGAACCGGGCCTGGCGGCCCGATCAGGTGCCGAGCTCCGAGGCGAGCGCCTTCAACAATCGCGGGACCGAGATCTATGCCGCCTATCAGGAGCGGCTGAAAACGCTGAATGCCTGCGATTTCGGTGATCTGCTGCTGCATTGCGTCAGCATCTTTCAGGCGCATCCGGATGTGCTGGAAACCTATCAGAAACGGTTTCGTTATATTCTGGTGGACGAGTATCAGGACACCAATGTGGCGCAATATCTGTGGCTGCGGCTGCTGGCATCGGGGCATCGCAATATCTGCTGCGTGGGTGATGATGACCAGTCGATCTATGGCTGGCGCGGGGCCGAGGTGGGCAATATCCTGCGGTTCGAGCGCGATTTCGAGGGCGCGACCGTTGTGCGGCTGGAACAGAATTACCGTTCGACCCCGCATATTCTGGCCGCCGCGGGGCAGGTCATTTCTGCCAATGAGGGGCGGTTGGGCAAGACCCTGTGGACCGAGGCACAGGACGGCGAGAAGGTTCGCCTGATCGGCCATTGGGATGGCGAGGAAGAGGCGCGCTGGATTGGCGAACAGATCGAGGATCTGAGTCGCGGCACCCGCGGGCTGGACCCGTTCAGCCTGAACCAGATGGCGGTTCTGGTGCGCGCCAGCCACCAGATGCGCGCGTTCGAGGATCGGTTCCTGACCATCGGGATGCCCTATCGCGTGATCGGTGGCCCGCGATTCTATGAGCGGATGGAGATTCGCGATGCCATGGCCTATTTCCGCCTGGCCGTCAGTCCGGCGGATGATCTGGCCTTTGAGCGGGTTGTGAACACCCCCAAACGGGGCCTGGGCGACAAGGCGCAACAGACCATCCAGCGCATAGCGCGGGCACACGACCTGTCGCTGGTGCAGGGCGCGGCACTGGCGATCGAACAGGGCGAGATCAAGGGCAAGGGGGCAGGGCAGTTGCGCGCGCTGATCGACGCGATTGCCCGCTGGCACGCGGCTGTCGGCACGACTGCACCCGTGGCCGAGGATGATCTGATCGAGACACTGGCGCCGAACACCGCGCAGTCTCATATCGAACTGGCCGAGGCGATCCTGGAGGAATCGGGCTATACCGAGATGTGGCTGAACGACAAGACGCCCGAGGCGCCGGGGCGGCTGGAAAATCTGAAAGAACTGATCAAGGCACTGGAAGAATTCGATAATCTGCAGGGCTTTCTGGAACATGTCGCGCTGATCATGGACAATGACAGCGACGCGGCAGAGGCCAAGGTCACGATCATGACGCTGCATGGCGCCAAGGGGCTGGAATACCCTGTCGTGTTCCTGCCGGGGTGGGAGGATGGCTTGTTCCCCTCGCAACGCTCGATGGACGAATCGGGGCTGAAGGGGCTGGAGGAAGAGCGGCGGCTGGCCTATGTCGGGATCACCCGCGCCGAACAGCTTTGCACCATCAGTTTTGCGGCCAACCGGCGGGTTTACGGGCAATGGCAATCGCAGATGCCCTCGCGCTTTGTCGATGAACTGCCGTCCGAGCATGTCGAGGTGCTGACGCCACCGGGCCTTTATGGCGGGGGCATGGCAGGGGCCGCCACGGCCAGCAATATCGAGGACCGCGCCACGCGGGCTGATGTCTACAACTCTCCGGGGTGGCGGCGGTTGCAGGCCTCGCAGCGTCGCTCCACCGCCCAGCCGCGCGAGGCGCGCGACATGGTCATCGATGCGACAGCCGCCCCGGCACACGCGGCAGGCGAACGCGTGTTCCACCGCAAGTTCGGCTATGGCCGCGTCGAATCCGTCGATGGTGACAAGCTGTTCATCCGGTTCGAGAAATCAGGGCCGCGCCATGTTGTGGCGAAATTCGTCGTGCCGGCCGCGCAGGCCGATGACGTGCCGTTCTGAGCCCTGCCGATATCCATGTCCCGAAAATGAAGAAGGCGACAGCCCCAGGGAGGAGGAGGGGGCTGCCGCCAATCGTGCAAGACCCAGGGAGGAGGAGCGGGCCTTTGCATCTGTCGGGCCAGTGGCCCTATCTTCATGAAACGTCCGACCAGGGAGGAGGAGGGCCGGATCGTTTCAACGAACGCCCCAGGGAGGAGGAGGGGGCGCACGTTTCGTACCGGTTACAGACACGTGATGCCTGTCCCGGAATATGTGGCGATGACCAAGGGAGGAGGAGTGGCCATCGCCGCGATCGGACCCCAGGGAGGAGGAGGGGGCCGAAAGCCGTTATGTCTTGTACGCCGCCTCCTGTGCGAGACGCGTGATCATCGACCGGCTGATGCCGAGGTCATCCAGTTCACGTGTGCTCAGCTGCGAAAGCTCGGCATGGGTCCGATTGTACACCCTGCGACGCAGGAACCAGAGCTTGATCCGCGCCAGAATGTCATTTGCAGCCCCGCCTTGGCGTTCGATGCCGATTGTTTCAGCAATATGTGCCATCGATATGCTACCTTGTGCTTGCGGCGGTGTCTCAGTCAGGTTTTCGCCGCTTCGTTGGAACAAAGATAGCAACTTGCTGCGCCTGCACAATGGTTGATGCTGCAATGCGGCTATGCGCTAGAGGAATGTTTACCCTAGGTAATTTGTGATCTGCCCGCTGTTTGATCCGAGTGCAGGAGAATTGCGCAAAACAGATGAAGAATTGGGGTGTCTGCGGGGAAATCGGGGCCGCGGAATGCCGTTCCGGGGGCTGTGTCGATCACCTGCCGGCGCGCCGGCCCATCAATTCGCCCTTGCTGTCTGGCGCGAAATGCCCATTTTCCCCCGGAAAGCTGGAACAGGATGTCTGATATGACGGTGTCGCGCGACGCGATTCTCGATGCGCTGAAACACGTCACATTGCCGGACGGCGGCGATCTGGTGTCTCGAAACCTGATACGCGCATTGACGATAGAAGAGGGTGCCGTACGGTTCGTGATCGATGCCGACACACCCGAGCATGCGCGCGCGCTGGGTGAGGTGCGCGGCGCTGCCGAATCCGCGATCCGCGCGCTGGACGGGGTGACGCAAGTCTCTGTCGCGCTGACAGCGCATGGCCCCGCCGCCAAAGGCAAGGGCGCGGCCGCCGGGTTGAAGCTGGGCCGCCACCCGACCGAGACATCGGGCAAGCAGGGCGTTCCGGGCGTGCAGCACATCATTGCCATCGGGTCCGGCAAGGGCGGGGTCGGCAAATCGACCGTGGCCAGCAATCTGGCCGTGTCTCTCGCGCGGCTGGGCGTGCGCGTGGGGCTGCTGGATGCCGATATATATGGTCCCAGCCAGCCGCGCATGATGGGGGTCGAGCGCAAGCCAGGCTCGCCCGATGGCAAGACGATCATCCCGCTGCAGGCGCATGGGGTCACCATGATCTCTATCGGCTTGTTGCTGAAAGAGGACGAGGCCGTGATCTGGCGCGGTCCGATGCTGATGGGCGCGCTGCAGCAATTGCTGACCCAGGTCGAATGGGGCGCGCTGGATGTGCTGCTGGTCGACATGCCGCCGGGCACGGGTGATATTCAGCTCACATTATGTTCCAAATTCGATGTGCGCGGCGCAATTGTCGTCTCGACCCCGCAGGACGTGGCGCTTCTGGATGCGCGCAAGGCCCTGCGCGCGTTCCAGACGCTGAAAACCCCGGTTCTGGGTTTGATCGAGAATATGTCGACCTTTATCTGTCCCAAATGCGGACATGAAGAGCATATCTTCGGCGAAGGCGGTGTCCAGCGCGAGGCCGAGAAACAGGGTCTGAGCTTTCTGGGCGAATTGCCCCTGAGTGTCGAGGTTCGGCTGGCCAGCGACAGCGGGATGCCCGTCGCGGCGACCGACAGCCCCGTCGCACGCGCCTATGAGCGGATGGCAACCCGCGTGATCGAGGCCATCGGCAAGCGCTGAGCCCGCTTTCGCGCGGATTCGGAATTTCATGGAACCTGGCCCCAGAAGGTTCCGGGATTTCATGGAATCTTCCGATTTTCCACGCTCACAGCTGTTCTCAAGCGAATCACTGTGCCGTGATTCGACGTGAGTCGCGGCTCACACGCGTGTTTTCAGGTCGAGAGCACATCGAAACTCCGGAATTGGCGGTGGATTCTGTGCTATATCCGCAACATAAAACGCATCGTCAAATCTCTTCTGGAATTTGGTGGAACTTCGAATTTTGACTTGGCAGTGTGCGGACATTGCTGTTATGTCGCTTGGTTCTTGTAATGTTCACACAATATATGGTCGTGCTTATAGGATATCCACAGGATACTGTGGGTAATTTGTGGAAAGTCGTAATGCCCTTTCGCGACACAAGATGATCTTTTTTGTTGCTACCCATAAAATTCCATGGCATCCCAGTCAGCAAGATAAACGGGCAGCAAGGGGCAGCTAAAGACCCCAACGAGGCAGAGTTTCATACAGGCACCCCGCTTATCTGAACAAATAGATCCGGCGCGCTCGCGAGCAGCATTCCCCCTCCCCCAAGGAGCGAGCGTCAACCGGGCACCCAGCGATGGGACAGTCGGCGGATCGGGCAGTGGCAGCAGCTCGATCCGCCGTTTTCATTTTTGCGGCTTGCGAAACGCGTGCGCGGGCCAGCGACACACAGAGAGAGAGGAACCGCCGGTTGGTTTCGCGCAGGTTCAGAAGCACGTTCCACCAGAAGGTGGATGGCAAGGGTCGCGTCTCGATCCCTGCGACCTTTCGGCGTGTGATCGAACTTGGTGACCCGGACTGGAAAGAGGGCCTGCGCCCCAATTTCATCATCGTGTACGGGATGGACTATCAGCAGCGGCTGGATTGCTTCACGCTGGACGGGATGGAAGAGATCTACGAGCGCATTGACCTGATGCATCCCGGCTCTGAAGAGCGCGAAGAGATGGAACTGATCTACAACTCTTACTCGCTGGACGCGCAGATCGACGATGACGGGCGCATCATCCTGCCGCAGATGCTGCGCGACAAGCTCGACCTGGAGCCAGATGAAAAGGCGCGGTTCATGGGGCGCAACGATCATTTCCAGATCTGGAAGGATGCGACCTTCAACGCCGCCTATGCCGAACAGAATGTGCGGATGAAGGTCGGTCGCGCCCCGCAATATGACCCGCGCATCAAGATGCCGGCCAAGCCGCGCGGCGCGCCCACGGAAAGCTGAGGATGTACGTGAGTGCGCCACCGCATATCCCGGTCCTGCTTGCACCGATCCTTGCGCGTCTGGCCCCGGTTTCCGGTCGCTGGCTGGATGGCACGCTGGGGGCGGGGGGCTATGCGCGCGGCCTGCTGGACGCGGGCGCAGCCGAGGTGATCGGCGTGGACCGTGACCCCATGGCGCTGGACATGGCGCGCGACTGGGGCCGCGAATATGGTGATCGCCTGCGCCTTGTGCAGGGCAATTTCGCGCAGCTTGACGAACATGCGGGCGGGCCGCTGGACGGCGTGGTGCTGGATCTTGGCGTGTCCTCGATGCAGCTGGACCAGCCCGAGCGCGGCTTTTCCTTTACCCGCGATGGCCCGCTGGACATGCGCATGTCGCAAAGTGGCCCATCGGCGCATGATCTGGTCAATGGCGCCGAGGACTCCACGCTCGCCGATATCCTGTTTCATTATGGCGAGGAACGGGCCTCGCGCCGCATTGCCCGCGCGATCATCCGGGCGCGGGCGCAGGCACCTATCGACAGCACGGCGCAGCTTGCCACGATCATCAGCGGCTGCCTGCCGCATCCCAAACCCGGTGCCAGCCACCCGGCCACGCGCAGTTTTCAGGCGCTGCGCATTGCCGTGAATGCCGAATTCGACGCGCTTGTGGACGGGTTGGAGGCCGCAGAACGCGCGCTTGCACCCGGCGGAAAGCTGGCCGTGGTCAGTTTTCACTCGCTCGAGGATCGCGTGATCAAGCGCTTTCTGGCCGCGCGCGCAGGGCAGGGTGGGCGCGCCAATCGCTACGCGCCCGAAGCGCCGCAGACCGACGCGCGCTTTCGGCTGATCGACAAGCGCGGCATTGCCGCCGATCCGGCGGAACTGGCGCAGAACCCGCGCGCGCGCTCTGCCCGGTTGCGGCTGGCCGAACGGCTGGACGCGCCCGCAGGTCCGGTGGACCGTACTGCGCTTGGTCTGCCCGCCCTTGCCCTGGAGCGCCGATCATGAGGTCCGCATGAGAAGTCTGCTGTATCTGTTCACTGCGCTCGGGGTGATCGCGCTGGCCGCCTGGGCCTACCGCGAAAACCATCTGACCCGGCAGGCCATGAATGAACGTGGCGCGCTGGAACGCGAGATCGTGCTGCTGAAGCAATCCATCAGCATCCAGCGCACGGAATGGGCCTATCTGAACCGCCCTGACCGGCTGCGCGATCTGGTCGATCTGAATTTCGAGCGGCTGCAGCTGGTGCCGATCACCTCCGACCATTTCGGCGAGATCGGAACCATCGCCTATCCGCTGCCCGAGGTCCGGTCAGAGGTGGTGGACACGATCGAGACATTCGGCGCCATCGAGCACCTGATGGCCCCCCTCGACCCGCAATCGGAGGCCCCATGATCCGCACGCCGCTGCGCCCCCTTGCCCGTGTCCTGCGCGCCCGCGAGGTCGGAGAGAACCCCGACCTGATCGAACGTGAGAACCGCCGCCTGCGCCTCGAAGCCGCGCGCGATCAGGCACGTTCGCGGGCCGAGGGGCGGCTGGTGGTGCTGTCGCTGATCTTTGTCTGCGCGCTTGTCGTGCTCAGCGCGCGCATGGGCCTTCTGGCCGCGACCGAGCCGGTCGCCCTATCCCCCGGCATATCCGAGGATATCTCCAGCGCGCGCGCTGATATCGTGGACCGGCATGGCCGGGTGCTGGCGACCAATCTGGCCACCCATGCGCTTTATGCCGAAACGCGCCGAATGGTCGCGCCAGAGCAGGCCGCGCGCGAACTTGCCCGTATCTTCCCCGATATCGATGCCGAGCGGATGGCCGCGCGCTTCACCGACCCCAATCGCCGCTTCATCTGGATCCGCACACGCCTGTCGCCCGAACAGAAGCAGGCCGTGCGCGATATCGGCGAACCGGGGCTGATGTTCGGCCCGCGCGAAATGCGGGTCTATCCAAATGGCCGGATGGCGGCGCATATCATGGGCGGGGCCAGTTTCGGCCAGCAGGGGGTGCGCGCTGCCGAGGTGATCGGTGTGGCCGGGATAGAGCTGTTTTTCGAGGATCGCCTGCGCGACCCCGACCAGATCGACCAGCCCCTGGAGTTGTCACTTGACCTGACCGTGCAGGCCACCGTGACCGAGGTGCTGGAGGGCGGCAAGAAGATGCTGAACGCCCGCGGTGCCACGGCCGTGCTGATGGATGTGCATACCGGCGAGGTGATAAGCCTTGTCTCATTGCCCGATTTCGACCCCAACAATCGCCCCGCCCCACCGACCGAGGGCGAACCCGC
>REDZ01000189.1 GCA_007695345.1 Paracoccaceae bacterium
GAGCCGGTGCCGCCCGATGACATCCCCGCCATGACCGAGGTCGCGTGTGCCGCGCGTATTCCCGTCCCCCCGCGCGCACGGCTGCTCGCCACGCGCGCGGCTGAGCACCAGAATTGAATGTACAACCTGCTGCGCGCAGGGGCCGCCAGCCTCCTGCAACCCGCACTGGGCCGTGCGGGCGGTCTGTGGGAAACCCGCAAGACCGCTGCATCGCCGAGGTATTTGGCGCGCAGCTTGCGGCGCATCTATCCGCAGGCCCCGTCGAATGGGCCGCGAATATCCATCTGGCCGCCGTGATCCCCAGTCTCTTGATGATCGAGTGCATCGCTAAGGGCGGCGATTTCCACCTGCCGCAAATCGGCCATGCCCTGCACGTCGAGGATGGTTTCGTCACCCCGACCCAGGGCCCCGGTCTGGGAATTTCCTTTGACGAGGGCCTTGCCCGCACCCACCTGTGTGCGGGCGACGATCTGCAGATGCAGCAAGCGCCCGGCGACTATACGAAGGGCAACAATTTCAAAGGGAGTGCCCACCGCGACTGACATCCCCAGCGAGCAAAGATAAATCTTGCAAAAACGACATCATGTCGTTTTTGTGCAATGCAGAATTATATGCAGGATACGCGATATCACCACATCGCGGAACTGCAGACCCGAAAAAACGACAGGGAGAGACACGACATGACCCACAAGAAGCGCAAGGCGACCGAACTGCACTGTGCCGCGAAGCTCTATGCCCGCGAATGCAGCGAGGGCAAACTCAGCCGCCGCGAATTTCTGACCCGCGCGACGGCGCTGGGTGTGGCCGCGCCCGCCGCCTATGGGCTTCTGGGCCTCAGCGCGCCGGCGGCGCGCGCCGATACGCCGCGGATGGGCGGCACATTGCGCATTCAGATGGACATTCGCGCCCAGCGCGATCCGCGCACCTGGGATTGGGCGGAACCGGCCAATGTCTGCCGCGGCTGGCTGGAATATCTGGTGCAGTATAACCGCGACGGCACCATCATCCCGGTCCTGCTGGAAGACTGGGAAGCCAATGATGACGCCACCGAATACACGCTG
This sequence comes from Paracoccaceae bacterium, assembly GCA_007695345.1. GTDB lineage: Bacteria > Pseudomonadota > Alphaproteobacteria > Rhodobacterales > Rhodobacteraceae > Roseinatronobacter. Next base: position 1,062 of record REDZ01000189.1, read on the forward strand.
ATGGTCCGGCAGGGCGTGACCTGGAACAATGGCGACGCCTTTACCGCCGAGCATGTGGCGCATAATTTCGAACGCTGGTGCGACACCTCGGTCGAGGGGAATTCCATGGCCAGCCGCATGGGCGCGATCATGGAAGACGACGCGCTGCGCGACGACGCGATCGAACTGGTCGACGAACATACACTGCGCCTGCATCTGTCGCGGCCGGATATCACGCTGATCTCGGGGCTGGCGGACTATCCCGCCGCTGTCGTGCACCCCGATTTCAACGGCGATCCTATCGGCGACCCCATCGGCACCGGCCCATATCGCCCTGTCAGCTACGACACCGGCATCAGCGCGGTGGTCGAACGCAACCCCGATCATACCTGGTGGAACGAAGGCAACGGGGCCTGGCTGGACCGGGTCGAATTTATCGATCTGGGCACCGATCCGGCAGCTTGGGTGGCCTCGGCCGAAGGGGCCGAGATCGACATGCTGTATGAAACCACGGGTGATTTCCTCGGCATCTTTACCGCCATCGGCATGGAGCAGTCCGAGGCCGTCACAGCAGCCACGCTGGTCATGCGGTTCAATCAGGACAGCGAACCCTATGACAATCGCGCGGTCCGCCGCGCGCTGCAAACGGCCATCAACAACGCCGAAGTGCTGGAACTGGGCTATTCCGATCTGGGCATTGTGGCCGAGAACCACCATGTCTGCCCGATCCACCCCGAATATGCGGAACTTCCCCCCATCGAGATGGATCGCGATGCCGCGCTCGAAATGCTCGCGGCAGAGGGCCATGCCGAGACGGAGTTCGAGCTGATCTCGTCGGATGAAACCTTTCATGCCGACACCTGCGACAATATCGCGGCGCAGATGCGCGACGCCGGCATCAATGTCCGCCGCACCGTCCTGCCGGGCGCAACCTTCTGGAATGACTGGCTGACCTATCCGTTTTCGGCCACAAGCTGGGCGATGCGCCCGCTTGGGGTGCAGACTCTGGATCTCGCCTATCGCAGCGGCGTCGCCTGGAACGAGTCAGCCTTTTCGAATGAAGAATTCGACGCCCTTCTGGATCAGGCCAATGGCATCCCCGACGCGGATGAACGGCGCGAGGTCATGGCCCGCCTGCAAGAGATCATGCAGGACGAAGGCGTTGCGATCATTCCCTACTGGCGCTCGATCTTCCGGCACGCGCGGCCAAATGTGCATAACGCAGAGCAACATCCTACACTCGAGGTCCACTACCAGACCTACTGGATGTCCTGACGGCGTGACGCGGCGGGGGCTTGCCCCTCGCCGCTTTCCTAGCCCAGCACCTGCTGAACGTGCTTGTGACCCAGCCGACAGGACATGCCATGCTTCTGTTTCTTGCCCGCCGCATCGGCGTCATGATCGTCACGGCGCTTTGCCTGACCTTCATCGTCTTTTACCTGACCAACCTGCCCGCAAAACTGGAAACACTGGCCAAGACGCAAGCAGGGTCGCGCATATCCGATGCCGAGGTCGCAAGCTGGCTGGACCGCAACGGCTATAATCAGCCCATGCTGGCGCGCTATGGCGAATGGCTGGGCGTCGTGCCCGGCTGGACCCGAGTGGATGGCGATGGCGATGTGACGGGGCGCTGCTACCGCGCCCACGGCATCACCGACCCCGGTGCGGCCCCGGCGCGCTGCGGGCTGCTGCAGGGCTACTGGGGGGAATCGACGCGCTTTCGCGCGTCGGTGCCCGATGTGATCCCGCCAAGGCTGGGCGCGACGGGGCTGTTGATGATGTGGGCGCTGATCGTGATGGTGCCGATGGCGCTGATCGTCGGCGTGCTGGCCGGAATGCGCGAGGGGTCCCGCACCGACCGCACGCTGTCGACCTTTGCCATCGCCTCGACCGCGACACCGGAATACGTGTCGGGCGTGGTTTTCATCGCGCTTCTGGCCTCCAGCACGGCAGGGCTGTCGCCATTGCTGTCTTCCTGGGGCTGGATCGATGCGCCAGTGCTGTTTCAGGGCAATGCCCGTTCGGCGCTGGAACAGATCACGTTCTGGAACTTTACCCTGCCGGTGATGACCATTGCGCTTTACGGCATGGGATATGTCGCACGGATTACCCGCGCCTCGATGGCCGAGGTGATGACCCAGCAATATATCCGCACGGCGCGCCTGAAAGGCGTCAGCTTTGCCAATATCGTGCTGCGCCACGCGCTGCGCAACGCGCTGATCGCGCCCTTTACCGTGATCATGCTGCAAATCCCGTGGCTTCTGACGGGCGTGGTGATTGTCGAGGTTCTGTTCAGCTATCCGGGCTTCGGGTGGACGCTGTTCGAGGCCGCCGTGAACAATGACATCGAACTGTTGCTTGCGGCCTCGGTGGTTGCGGTGATCGTGGTGCTGCTGACGCAACTGATCTCGGATATCGGCTATGTCTGGCTGAATCCGCGCATCAGCGTGACATAAGGGGCTGCGCGATGGAGGCGATTGGCTGGACTGAAATCCTTGGCCGCATGGCAATGCAGCTTCTGCCCGTCTGGCTGGCGCTGGCTGTGGTCTTTGCCATCTCGATCACATGGAAACGGCGGCTGGGGCTTTATGGCAAGCTGTTCGACTCCAGGGTCGGGATGGTCGGCTTTGCGCTGGTGATGTTCTGGGTCTTTGCCGCGCTTTTTGCCGACATGATCGTGACCCATGACCCGCTGTCGCAGATCAGCGGTATGCGCAACGCCACCCCCGGCAGCCCGCTGCGTGACCCGTCAGGGCGATACGAATATTTCCTGCTGGGCGGTGACGCTTTGGCGCGAGATGTCTTCTCGCGCATGGTGATGGGCGCGCGCGAGGTGCTGCGCATCGCGCCCTTTGCGGCGATGATCTCGTTCATGATCGGCATCAGCCTGGGCCTGCCTGCGGGCTATCTGGGCGGGCGGTTGGATACCGGGCTGACCTTTGTCGCCAATCTGGTGCTGGCCTTTCCGGTGATCCTGCTGTTCTTTCTGCTGGTCGCGCCGGAAATTCAGGAAACCGCGATTCCGCGTGTCATGGCGGGGATCCTGTTCATCGTGCCGGTGCTGTTCTTCACCGTGCTGCTGAACGCGCGCTTTTTCACCCAGCCCGCGCGGCGCAATCTTTATGTGGGCGCGGTGATGGTGGTCGGGCTATGGGCCTATTCGGGGCTGGCGTTCAACCTCGACCCGCTGGGTGTCTGGGGCATGTCGCCCAATCTGCTGAATGTCTTTGTCGCGGTTGTCTTCGTCAACGCGCCCACTGTCTTCCGCATCGTGCGCGGCATCACGCTCGACATCAAGACCCGCGACTATGTCGCCGCTGCCCAGACGCGGGGCGAGGGGACATGGTATATCATGATGTGGGAAATCCTGCCCAATGCGCGCGGGCCGCTGATCGTCGATTTCTGCCTGCGCATCGGCTATACGACCATCCTGCTTGGCACACTGGGGTTCTTCGGTCTGGGGGTGGCATCCGAAAGCCCGGATTGGGGGTCAACGATCAATCAGGGCCGCAGGCTGCTGACGGTCTATCCCCACGCCGCCATCGCGCCTGCTCTGGCGCTGATGTCGCTGGTGCTGGGGCTGAACCTGCTGGCCGACGGGCTGCGCGAAGAAAGCCTGAAGGATTGAGCGCGCACCTGCATATCACGCAAAAGGCGGCGACCTGTCGGCCACCGCCCCTGACATTCGATTATCGTGCGGCTGCCTGTCAGATAAAGCCGAACAACATGAGCAGGATCACACCCGTCAGCGGAACCCCCATGAGCCAAAGCAGGATAGGCATATCACATCTCCTTCTGATTGCGGACATAACCCCGCAGGATGTGAGCGGTTCCCCCGCGCGCCTGGAAAGCGGCCCTTGCCGCAACGTCCCCACAATGCCGCCAGTGATGCGCCGGTGCGATCACCGGCCCGCTGCATCCCGCCCGGAGGAGCCACCAGCATGACCGAATGGGACCGATCAAAGCCCATCCTGGAGATCGAGAATCTGTCGATTTCCTTCTTCACCCGCCTGCGCGAGATCCCGGCGGTGATGGATTTTTCCTGCACCGTGAGGCCGGGCGAAGCGATGGGGCTGGTGGGCGAATCCGGCTGCGGCAAATCCACAGTTGCGCTGGGGGTGATGCAGGATCTGGGCGTGAACGGGCGGATCGTGGGCGGGTCGATCCGCTTCAAGGGCCGCGATCTGACCACCATGCCCGCGCAGGACCTTGCGCGCCTGCGCGGCTCGGAAATCGCAATGATCTATCAGGAACCCATGGCCTCGCTGAACCCGGCCATGACGATCGGTCGGCAATTGATGGAAGTGCCGATGATCCATCAGAAGATGCCCGAGCAAGAGGCCCGCGCGCGCGCGCGCCAGCTTGTCGCCGATGTGCGCCTGCCGGACCCGGACCGCATTTTGCACGCCTATCCGCACCAGCTATCCGGCGGCCAGCAGCAGCGCATCGTCATCGCCATGGCGCTGATGGCCAATCCGGCGCTTCTGATCCTTGATGAACCCACCACCGCGCTGGATGTCACGGTCGAGGCCGGGATTGTCGATCTGGTCAAGGATCTGGGCCGAAAATACGGCACATCCATGCTGTTCATCAGCCATAACCTTGGCCTGATCATGGAGACCTGCAACCGCCTGTGCGTCATGTATTCCGGCGAGGCGGTGGAAACCGGCAACATCGCCGATGTGTTCAACAAGATGCGCCACCCCTATACCCAGGCGCTGTTCCGGGCCATCCCGCTGCCCGGCGCCGACAAGAACGCCCGCCCCCTGCGCGCCATTCCCGGCAATTTCCCGCTGCCGCATGAACGCCCGCCGGGCTGCAATTTCGGCCCGCGCTGTGACTATTTCGAACAGGGCCGCTGTGACGCGGGCGATATCCGCATGGCCCCTGTCGCCGGCGACGACCGCCATGACAGCCGCTGCCTGCGGTTCGATGAAATCGATTGGGCCGCCAAATGGAAGCCCGAAAAAGAGGTCGAAGCCGCGCAGGTGGGCGATGTGGTGCTGCGCATGGATGACGTGCGCAAATACTACGAGGTCGCGGCCTCGGCCCTGTTTTCGGGCGGTGGCACCAAGGTGGTCAAGGCCAATGAAACGCTCAGCTTCGACGCCCGTGCAGGTGAAACCCTGGCGATCGTGGGGGAATCGGGCTGCGGCAAATCCACCTTTGCCAAGGTGCTGATGGGTCTGGAAACGGCAACCAGTGGCAAGATCATGCTGTTTGATGAAAGCGTGCAATCCACCCCCATCCAGAACCGCAACACCGATACCGTGTCATCGCTGCAGATGGTATTCCAGAACCCGTTCGACACGCTCAACCCCTCGATGACCGTGGGCGCCCAGATCATCCGCGCGCTGGAGATCTTTCAGGTCGGCAAGACCACCGCCGAGCGCCGCCAGCGGATGCTGGAACTGCTGGATCTGGTCAAACTGCCGCGCGAATTCGCTGACCGGATGCCGCGCCAGCTCTCGGGCGGGCAGAAGCAGCGGGTGGGCATTGCGCGCGCATTCGCGGGGGATGCCAAGGTCGTGGTGGCAGATGAACCCGTTTCGGCGCTGGATGTGTCGGTGCAGGCGGCGGTGACCGAACTGCTGATGGAAATCCAGCGCAAAAACCACACAACCCTGCTGTTCATCAGCCATGACCTGTCCATTGTGCGCTACCTGTCGGACCGGGTCATGGTCATGTATCTGGGGCATGTTGTTGAGATCGGCAGCACCGATCAGGTCTTTGCGCCCCCCTATCACCCCTATACCGAGGCACTCTTGTCCGCAGTTCCGCTGGCAGACACCACTGTCGAGAAGACGCGCATCGTTCTGGATGGTGACATCCCATCAGCGATGGACCCGCCACCGGGCTGCCCGTTCCAGACCCGCTGCCACTGGAAATCAAAGGTTCCGGGCAACCTCTGCGACACGCAGATGCCGCCCATGCGCCAGCTTGATGGCGGGCATCAGATCAAGTGTCATCTGGCCGCAGACATCCTTGCCCGGATGGAGCCGGTATTCAAACCCGCCCCGCGGGCCGCCGAATAGCGGCACCAGCCGTCACTTGCGCGTGAAGGGGCCTGCGCGCCCGCGCCACAGGCTTGACTTGGCCGCGCGGGCGTCGTGATGCTTTGGGCTGTGCGCATCCCGCATCGGGTGCCGGCACCAATCACAATCGGCCGCGCAGATGTGCTGGCCCAGTCACCGAGGCAAAGATGAGAACCCTGTTCGCAGCCCTGTTGGTGGCCATGCTCGCGCATGGCCCGGCCCAGGCCCAGGGTGCACAATGCCAGACCCGGATTGATGGTGAGGATGTCACCATCTTCTACAGCGCGGACGAGGTCAGCTATTCCTCGTTGCGCGAACGCTTTTCGCTGCGCAGGCAGGATTGCCCCGGCGCCGTGGTCATCACCTATCTGATGCCCGATCTGACCGCGGAAGAGCGTCAGATCTTCTGCGCCAATCATGACCCGGACACGCGCAGCCATTCACAGCCTGCCCATGGTCGTCGTGACGCCTATGGCCGCTGCGTGGAACCCTCGCGCACCTGCCAGCTTGTCAACACCACGCGCGAAGAGACAATGGCGCTGATGGGCATGGCCGAACCGGGAAGCGCAGGCTCGCGCCTGTCTTCGCTGGTGTCGCGTGTCACGCATAGCTCGGGCGCGCTGATCCTGTCGGGTAATGCCAGCTCGCTCAGCGGGCTCTTGGGGTCGGTCGGCACTGTGGCCGGGGCCGTGGCCAGCTCGCCTGCGCTACTGGCCGGAGCGGCGGCAAGTGTGGTGGTGATCGGCGGCGCGGTCTATGTCTGCGCGGATTGACCCCTTGGGTGCGCGGGGGGCGGGGCCCTCGGGGCTGCGCAGTGACGGATGAAACCATTCCATCGGGCGCAGATCCGGCGGTTTGCCCCCATGCGCGCAGGGCACGTGATTCGCCTGTTACATGACCTGATTGCTTTCGCTATACCCCTTTCTGACGAAAACCGAACCCGAAACAGCAGCGACACCCCGTAAAACCGCCCTGAAACCATTCGATTGTTTTCGTTGCGAACACGCCGCACGCCTTGATACAAACTGCCCAAACTTATGGAAACGGAGCGGCAAGATGAGTGCACAGACCCCCGATACCCCCTGCGATCTGCTGATCATCGGTGGCGGGATCAATGGCTGCGGGATCGCACGGGATGCCGCCG
>REDZ01000119.1 GCA_007695345.1 Paracoccaceae bacterium
CGGATCAATAGACCCGCGCCTTGGGGGCGATCTTCTTCAGGTCGATCCCGCCATCTTCCAGCTTGGTCAGCGGATCGGTCACGACCGGACGGTAATCCAGCGTCACCTTGGCCCCATCGACCATCGCCAGCGTATGTTTGCGCCATGTCTTGTCGTCGCGGTCAGGATAATCCTCATGCGCATGCGCCCCGCGGCTTTCCTTGCGCGCCTCGGCCGAAACGATGGTGGCCATGGCATTGGGCATCAGGTTGTCCAGCTCCAGCGTTTCCATCAGGTCCGAGTTCCAGATCAGCGATCGGTCGGTGACTTTCAGATCGCCCATCTTGCCCGCAACCTCGCCCATCTTGCGGCAGCCATCGGCCAGGGTCTTGTCAGTGCGGAAGACGGCGGCGTCTTCCTGCATGGTCTTTTGCATCTCCATACGCAATTCGGCGGTCGGCACGGCCCCGTTCAGATTGCGGAAGCGGTCGAACCGCTCGGTGGCCTTTTCCAGACTGGCCTTATTCGCCGTGGGAACCGGCGCTTCGGGGTCCACCACCTTGCCCGCCCGGATCGCCGCCGCGCGGCCAAACACCACCAGATCGATCAGCGAGTTCGACCCCAGCCTGTTCGCGCCATGCACGCTGGCACAGGCCGCTTCGCCCACGGCCATCAGACCGGGTGCCACGCGATTGGGATCATCCGCAGTCGGGTTCAGCACTTCGCCCCAGTAATTGGTGGGAATGCCGCCCATGTTGTAATGCACAGTGGGCAGAACCGGGATCGGCTCCTTGTTCACATCGACGCCCGCAAAGACCCGCGCGCTTTCCGAGATACCCGGCAGGCGCAGCTTGAGCGTCTCGGGCGGCAGGTGGTTCAGGTGCAGATGGATATGGTCCTTGTTCGGCCCCACGCCCCGGCCTTCGCGGATTTCCATCGTCATGCAGCGCGACACCACATCGCGGCTGGCCAGATCCTTGTAGGTCGGCGCATAGCGTTCCATGAAACGCTCGCCCTCGGAATTGGTCAGATAGCCGCCTTCGCCGCGCGCGCCCTCGGTAATCAGACAGCCCGCGCCATAGATGCCGGTCGGGTGGAACTGCACGAATTCCATGTCCTGCAAGGGCAGGCCGGCCCGCGCGACCATGCCATTGCCATCGCCCGTGCAGGTATGCGCGCTGGTGGCGCTGAAATACGCCCGCCCGTAACCGCCCGTCGCCAGCACCACCATCTTGGCGCTGAACAGATGCAGGCTGCCGTCGTCAAGCTTCCAGGCCAGCACACCCTGACAGACGCCATCCTCGGACATGATCAGGTCGGTTGCGAAATACTCGATGTAAAACTCGGCCTTCTGCTTCAGGCTCTGGCCATACAGCGTGTGCAGCATGGCGTGGCCCGTGCGGTCCGCAGCCGCGCAGGTACGCTGAACCGGGGGGCCCTCGCCGAACTCGGTCGTGTGGCCGCCAAAGGGGCGCTGATAGATCTTGCCTTCTTCCGTGCGTGAAAACGGCACCCCGTAATGTTCCAGCTCATAGACCGCCTTGGGGGCCTCGCGCGCCAGATATTCCATCGCATCCGTATCGCCCAGCCAGTCGCTGCCCTTGACGGTGTCATACATATGCCACTGCCAATGATCCGGCCCCATGTTGGACAGCGACGCCGCGATCCCGCCCTGCGCCGCCACAGTATGCGAGCGGGTGGGAAACACCTTGGTCACGCAGGCGGTTTTCAGCCCCTGTTCGGCCATCCCGAGCGTGGCGCGCAGCCCCGCGCCACCGGCCCCCACGACCACGACATCATAGCTATGCTCTTCGATCTTGTATGCAGACATCTCTTTTCCTTCAGGCGCTGAACAGCACAGAGGCGACAGACAGCACACCCGCCACCCCAAGGGCCCAGGTCAGCAACGTATTGGCCAGAAGCGCCACTGTGCGCGCCGCCTTGCCCGATACATAGTCCTCGATCACCACCTGCAAGCCCTGCTGCAGATGCGCGAATGCCGCAATGATGAACAGCACCGCCACAAGTGCGTGCCACAGGTTCGAATAGGTGGCGACAAAGGCCTCATGCCCGCCGCCGAGCGCGCGCCCGAACGGAAAGATGAACAACAGCGTCAGGGGTATAAGCGCGATGGATGTGATGCGCTGGCTCCACCAGTGATGCAACCCTTCGCCCGCCGCGCCAGAGCCGTGCACACGCGCGTAATCGGTTCTGTATCCCATGATTTGGCCTCCTCAGACGATGATGATGGTCAGCACGGTCAGCACTGCTGTGCCCGCGAAAACCACATAGCTGGATTTCTCGACCGTCTCGACATCCATCATCCGGCCCGTATCCCAGATCAGGTGACGGATCGAATTGAGCATGTGATACCACAGTGCCGCCAGCGACCCGATCAGCACCAGATGCCCCAGGATCGAGGTCAGCAGCCCGTCCACAACCTCGAAATACGACGCGCTGAACGCCCCGGCGGCGAACCACCAGACGATCAGGATTGCTGCAAGCGTCATCCCGACCCCGGTGATGCGGTTCAGGATCGAGGTAATCGCCGCAAGCGGCAGACGATAGACTTGCAGATGCGGGGAAAGCGGGCGGTTGCCCCTGTTGACATCGGCCATGCATGGCTCCTTCGCTGTGGCGCGGCTGCGCTCTGGCACCCTTGCTCGGTATGCCCTGACATACTGATTTTCACGCGGATGTCACGCAAACAGGCGCATGTGACACCGAAAAAACAGCCGATCCGCGCGGTTTTTTTCGCTCTCACGCAATATGCGATCACAAAAATTCCATGTGTGATCACAAGTGCGGTGCCCCGTGATCACCATTCCGGTCCATGCAGGCGACTCACGCCCCGACCCGACCATCACACTGGCATCAGTGCCCAGTAATCCAGATCCAGCAGCACATCAGGATGGTATTTTCCGTCCTCGCCCTTCAATACGCCGGCCGCCCCGCGCGTGGCGACCAGCCGCAGGCGCAGCGCGCCCACACCGGGCACGCCTGTTTCGGCCTTGTCCAGCACTTCCGACCAGGCGCGCACTGTATCGCCTGCAAAGCAGGGATTGGCATGCGCCCCGGCATTGATCGCCACGATCATCTGCGCATTTGCCAGCCCGTTGAAGGACAGCGCCCGCGCCAGGCTGATGACATGCCCACCATAGACCAGAAGCTGCCCGTCAGGCCGCTGCGTCCGGTCGAAATGCACTTTCGAGGTGTTCTGCCACAGCCGGGTTGCCAGCATATGCTCGGCCTCCTCGACCGTGATGCCATCGACATGGTCGATCACCTCGCCCACTGCGTAATCCCCCCAGCGGTGCGGCTCGCCCGCCAGCGCGTCATCGTAGCGGGAGAAATCCAGCCCTGCGGGCACCACCAGATCCGCGGCACGCACGGCCGGGGCCAGGTCCGGAACTGCCGTTTCCGGCGCGGCCGCCTGCGGGTCACGCTTGCGCACCATCACCCAGCGCACATAGTCCAGCACCAGATCACCGCGCTGGTTGGTCCCGCGTGTGCGCACCCAGACCACCCCGGTGCGGCCATTGGAATTCTGCTTCAGTCCGATCACTTCGGACGAACTGCGCAGCGTGTCTCCGGGATAGACCGGCGCGTGAAAGCGCCCCTCGGCATAGCCCAGATTGGCCACGGCATTCAGGCTGATATCCGGCACCGATTTGCCAAACACCACATGAAAGGCGATCAGATCATCTACCGGGCTTGCCGCCAGCCCGCATGCGCGCGCGAACTCATCCGAGGAATAAAGCGCCCCGCGCGCCGGATACAACGCATGATACAGCGCCCGCTCGCCCCCTGAAATCGTGCGCGGCACAGCATGCGCGATGACCTGCCCGACACGATAATCCTCGAAAAACCGCCCGGGATTGGTCTTGCCCATGCCGTGCCCCTTCATCTTGCCGAAAATACTCAAAAACGCGCGGGCGCAGCCCGCGCCACTCAAAGGCTTCCGAGCTTCAGCTCGGGCGAATAGGTCCCGTCAACCTCCTTCACCACCGCTTGTGCGCAGCGCATCACCCCGCGCCCCGCGTCATAGGCATAGACCGGGCTGCCATGCAGCACCCAGCCTTTGGACAAGGCCTCGCTCACCTTGTGGCAAAAGGCCGATGTGTCATCCTCGCTCAGCAACCGATACACCTGCATCACATCCCCCCGCCGAAGGGCCAGACGCCCAGCCAGCCATGGATCTGCCCCACGACCAGCATCGCGAACAGCGCGCCCACCACGGCCACGCCCTCGCGCCACATTGCCGCCTCGGGCGGCGGGGTCCAGTCGCGTTGCGCGCGGTTGATCACGATGACCGAGGCCACGGCCCAGGCCAGGAGCCCGCCAAACAGGATCACCCCTTGCAGCGTGCCCACGACCAGCAGATGCGCAATCGCCCAGGCCTTGAAGCCCGACAGTTGCGGGTGACGAATACGCCGGTGCAGATTGGTCTTCAGCCCCGACACCGCAAACAGATAGAACCCGACAAAGACCAGCAGATTGTTCAGATGAACCATCCAGAGCGGTTCCACCCATAACCTGATCGGGTCGGCCATGCGGTAGCCGATCACCATCAGCACGATCGAGAGCAGCAAGGCAACGGCGACACCGCCCTTGCCCGCCTCGCCCATCGCAGCGCGGCGTTCCGGGGCGACACGCTTGAAAAAATGCGCGCCCGCCCAGAGCGCGACGCCCAGTATCAGGATCAGGGTTCCCATGTGGCTACTCCGTCATCTCGGCAATGGCCTCGGCCCGTGCCAGGGTTTGCTGTGCTGTCACGATATGCAGATTCTCGACGATCTTTCCATCCACAACCGCCACCCCTTCGCCGCGCGCAGTCGCTGCATCAAACGCGGCGATCTGACGGCGCGCGGTCGCGATTTCAGCCTCGGTCGGGGCAAAGACCTCATTGGCGATGTCCAGTTGCGCGGGGTGGATCAAGGTCTTGCCGTCAAAGCCCATATCGCGCCCCTGTTCACATTCTGCGCGCAGCCCGTCCGCATCCCTGAACGCATTATATACCCCGTCAACGGCCACAATCCCGGCGGATTTGGCCGCCATCAGCGGCAGTTGCAGCGCGCTCAGCAGCGGCAGGCGGTCGGGGCGAAAGCGGCAGCCCATATCCTTGGCCAGATCATTCGTGCCCATCACGAACCCCGCCATGCGCGGCGCCTGCGCGATGGACAGCGCATTCAGCACGCCCAGCGGTGATTCCATCATCGCCCAGATCTGTGTCTCTGCCGTCTCGGGGCGCGCGTCCAGCCGCCGTGCCAGATCCTCGACATGCGTGGCGGTATCGACCTTGGGCAGCAGGATCGCCTCGGGCCGGGCGCTGGCGATCACGTCCAGATCCTCAGCGCCCCATTGGGATGACAGCGCATTGATTCGCACCAGCTTTGCGCGTGCGCCATAATCGCGGCTTTGCAGCGTCTCGGCCAGGAGCACGCGCGCACTGGCCTTTTCCTCGGGCGCGACCGCATCTTCCAGATCGAAGATGATGGCATCGGCGGGCAGGCCCATGGCCTTTTCCAGCGCGCGTGCTTTGGAGCCCGGGATGTAAAGCACGGACCGGAAGGGGCGCGTCTGCATGATTCTGCTCCTTGGCGAAATATTATGTCGCCTGTCCACCATTTCCGGTCACTAATGACAAGGCCGAAAGCGCCGCGTTGCAGCATTTTCCGGCTGCGCGCGCAGCGTTAATCTTGTTTTCGCTCTCGGCTGGCAGGTTGCAAGCTGCGTCATGCTTATCAGGGGGACCCAATCATGCGTGCAGCCATAGCCATCCTTGCCACTGCCTTTGCGCTGACCACAACGCCTGCCGTCGGGCAGGGGCTGCACTGCGGGCCGCGCGCGCATGTGCTGGACCGGATCGCTGCGCAGCACCAGACACGCCGCGCCATGGGGCTGGCCGGGCAGGTGGTGATGGAAACCTTTGCCGCCCAAGGTGATGCGCGCTGGACCATCACCGTTACCCTGCCCGACGGACGGATGTGCCTGCTGGCACAGGGCACAGCCTTCGAGCACGGGGAAGAGGCGTTTCCCGCACAGGGCAGCCCGTCCTGAGTCGCAGGTTTTTTGGGCGTCGCGCGCGCAAACAGTCGTTGCGCGCGGATATCCGGCTTTGCTAGGGCTGCAGGATCGTCACGCCCATTTGCCAAGGCCCCTATCCATGACCCGCTTGCTGCACCGTTCGATCCACCACCCGCCCCGCCGCGCCGTCGCGGCCGCTGGCATCCGCTTCACCGATGCGGACGGCAACAGCTATATCGATGCCTCGGGCGGGGCGGCCGTATCCTGTCTGGGCCATGGCCATCCCGATGTGATTGCCGCGCTGCATGACCAGCTTGACCGGCTGGCCTATGCCCATACCGGCTTTTTCACGACTGACGTTGCCGAAGCCCTGGCGGACCGGCTGATCGCCACTGCGCCTGAGGGGCTGAGCCATGTCCATCTCGTCTCGGGCGGGTCCGAGGCGGTCGAGGCGGCGCTGAAAATGGCGCGCCAGTATTTCACCGAAATCGGCCAGCCCCAGCGCCGCCACATCATCGCGCGGCGGCAAAGCTATCACGGCAACACGCTTGGCGCGCTGGCCGCAGGCGGCAATGAATGGCGCCGCGCCCAGTTCAAGCCGCTTTTGATGCAGGCGCATCACATCGCGCCCTGCTTTGCCTATCGCGAACAGCGGGACGGCGAAAGCGATGCCGCCTATGCCGCCCGCGCGGCGGGTGAGCTGGAGGAGAAAATCCTCGAACTCGGCCCCGACAGCGTGGCGGCCTTTGTCGCCGAACCCGTTGTGGGCGCGACGGCGGGGGCCGTGCCGCCCGTGGCCGATTATTTCCAGCGCATCCGCACGATCTGTGACAAGTATGGCGTGCTGCTGATCCTTGATGAAGTCATGTGCGGCATGGGCCGGACCGGGCATATGTATGCCTGCGCGGCGGATGGCATTGCGCCCGACCTGCTGACCATCGCCAAGGGGCTGGGGGGCGGCTATCAGCCTGTGGGGGCGGTGTTGCTGGGCCAGCGGATCTTTGACGCCTTTGCGGGCGGATCAGGCTTTTTCCAGCACGGGCACACCTATATGGGCCACCCGATGGCCGCTGCCGCCGGGCTGGCCGTGCAGGACGTGATCGCACGCGATAACCTGCTGGCCAATGTGCAGACCATGGGCGCGCGGCTGCGCGACGGGCTGCAGGCAGCATTCGGCCAGCACAGCCATGTCGGCGATATCCGGGGGCGGGGGCTGTTTCAGGCGATCGAGCTGGTGGCCGATCGCGATAGCAAGGCGCCCTTCGCGCCCGAGCGCAAGCTGCACGCAAAGATCAAGGCCGAGGCAATGGCACGCGGGCTGATGGTCTATCCGATGGGCGGCACGATTGACGGGGTGCGCGGCGATCATGTGCTGCTGGCCCCGCCCTTCATCGTGACCGAATCAGATATTGCAGAGATCACGGGCCGGCTGGCCGAGGCTGTCGGCGCCGCGCTGTCCTGAAAGGCAGAAAAAAGCCACGGTGCGCGCCGCACCGTGGCCTGATCTGTGACGCTGGCGGAGCGCTCAGCGCGGGGCGATGATCATGATCATCTGTCGCCCTTCCATCTTGGGCATGTTCTCGACCTTGCCGATTTCATCGATATCGGCGGCAACGCGGCGCAGCAGTTCTGCGCCAACATTCTGGTGCGCCATCTCGCGCCCGCGAAAACGCAGCGTGACCTTCACCTTGTCCCCACCTTCAAGGAAGCGGGTGACATTGCGCATCTTGACGTCATAGTCATGCGTGTCGGTGTTGGGGCGGAATTTGACTTCCTTGACCTCGATGGTCTTCTGTTTCTTGCGCGCTTCGGCCTCGCGTTTCTGCAGCTCGTATTTGAACTTGCCGAAATCCATGATCTTGCAGACCGGCGGGGACGCATTGGGCGAGATTTCGACCAGGTCCAGCCCGGCCTCTTCGGCCATTTCCATGGCTTGCGCGGGTTTCACAACCCCGAGATTTTCACCTTCGGCCCCGATCAGGCGGATTTCGGGCGCCCGGATGCGGCTGTTGACGCGGGGTCCGGTGTCGCGGGTCGGCGGGGCATTATGCGGTCTGCGGGCTATGGTGGCGTTCCTTTTGCGGTTGTCTTCAGCCTTAATCTTCTAGTGCGGCGCAATCCGTGATTCAAGCGCGAAGATCAAGCCCCGCTGCGGGAAATTCCCGTGCTTCTGCGCAGTAACGTGCTTGTTCCTGCCTGCATCCACATCACGGGCTTGAAACGGCGGGGATTTCTGTCATAGCCCGGCGCAGAATGTGTCTGTATGGAAGGACAGGGCCATGAACAAATCACTTCTTGTCGTCGTCGCCGCTGCGGTTGCTGCGCTTGGCCTGTGGCTGGGGCTGCAGTCGCGGCAGGCACCCGAGCCGCTGGAACCGATGGCCACAGAGCCAGAGATCGAGCCCGAAGTCGAAGAGCTGCTGGCCGAACCCGAGCCCGAGCCGGAAACCGAGGATCTGCTGACAGAGCCGGAAGCAACCGAGGATGATGCCGAAGATCTGCTGGTTGACCCGGAGGCGACTGAGCCCGAGGTTGACGAGACGGAGCCGCAAGACGCCCCGCTGCCGGGTGACGATGCCGCCCTCGAGGAAGAGCCGGGCGTCGAGGAACTGCTTGATGATGTGACCGATGAGGCACAGGAAACTGTCGAGGAAGCGGTCGATGGCACTGTCGACAGCTTTACCGAGACAGTCGATGACATGACCCAGGATGTGCTTGGGGATGACGATGCCGCGCAGCCTGACGGAGCCGCTGTCGAGGACGCGCTGGACGATGCCGAGCAGGACCTGTCGGAAGAGGGTGCTGAAGAAACAGTCGAGGCCATCGATGAGGCGCTGGAAGTCCAGGAGCTTGGGCTGGACCTGTCGACCGACGCCATCCGTTCGCGGATCGAGGCGGCTGGCCTGAGCATGACCGACCGCACGATCATCGAAGGGCTGCTGGAAGCGGCGGGCAATGACCCCGAGATGCTGGAGCAGGTGATGGAACGCCTGAATGCGATGACCGGCAACTGATCACCGCGCCTGACGTCTGATACAGCGCCCGGATGCAGCCAGCATCCGGGCGTTTTTTGTGCGTTCAGCCCCGACGCCGTCTGCGCCGCGTGCCGTCGTGTGTGCCGCCGCCGGTGTTGAAACTGACATCCGGCAGCGTCACCACCTGCGCCAGTTCGGGAAATGGGTCGGTGGCATGGGGCAGGGCGCTGGCGGCGACGAAATGCTCCTGAAAGCGCGGCTCGATGGCCGTCTCGATCTTGTGGATGCGGCGGACTGTCGCCTCTATCCCGGCGCGTGCGGCGCGGGAGCACAGTGCAATCCGTGCGCCAGTCCCGGCGGCATTGCCCGCGCTCGTGACCTTGTCCAGCCGCGCATCCGGGATCATGCCCAGCACCATCGCGTGTTTGGGACTGATATGAGCGCCAAAGGCGCCTGCCAGCACCACCCGGTCCACGCGGTCCGTGCCGATTTCATCCATCAGCAGGCGCGCGCCCGCATAGAGCGCGGATTTCGCAAGCTGGATCGCCCGGATATCGCCCTGCGTGACCGCGATGCGCGGCCCGCCAGTACCGCTTGCATCATGGACAAGATAGGCATGGGTCCGCCCCTCTGGCTGGCAGCGCCACGTGCCGGTCTGATCCGGCCCGCCAATCAGCCCCGAGCGATCAACCAGCCCCGCCATGCGCATCTCGGCCACGGCCTCTATGATGCCCGATCCACAGATACCGGTGATACCGCTGGCCGCACTCGCCGCGGCAAAGCCCGGCTCGTCGGACCAAAGATCGCAGCCGATGATGCGAAAGCGCGGCTCCTTGGTCACAGGATCGATCTCGACGCGTTCAATCGCGCCGGGGGCCGCGCGCTGACCGGCGGATATCTGCGCGCCCTCGAATGCGGGTCCGGTGGGCGAGGAACAGGCCAGCACACGGCGACGGTCGCCCAGGAGTATCTCGGCATTGGTGCCCACATCGATCACCAGCACCAGATCATCCGACGTCTCGGGGCTTTCCGCCAGCGCCACAGCGGCGGCATCGGCGCCCACATGCCCGGCAATGCAGGGCAGCATGTAGATGCGCGCCGCCGGGTTCATCCCCCAGAGCGACAGATCACGTGCGCCAAAGTTCAGCGCCTCCGAGGTGGCCAGTGCAAAGGGGGCCTGGCCCAGCTCCACCGGGTCGATCCCCAGCAGCAGATGATGCATGACCGGGTTGCACACGATGACGGCCTCGACAATCTCGCGTGCGGTGATCCCGGCAGTGTCGCTGATTGCGCGGGTCAGGCTGTCAAGCCCCTCGCGCACAGCGCGCGTCATCTCGACATCGCCGCCGGGGTTCATCATGGCGTAGCTGACGCGGCTCATCAGATCCTCGCCAAAGCGGATCTGCGGGTTCATCACCCCCTCCGAGGCCAGCACCTCGCCCGTGCGCAGATCGCACAGATGCGCCGCGATGGTGGTTGAACCCAGATCGATGGCCAGACCATAGAGCCCGCCCTCATACATCCCCGGCCAGATATCCAGCACCCGGTGCGGGCCGGGCCGGTGGTCATTATGCAGCGCGACTGTCACTTGCCACGCGCCCGCGCGCAGGGCTGGTTGCAGCTTGCGCAGCACGTCCAGCCCGGCGGTGATCTCGGGGATGTCCCATTGTGTGCGCAACGCCTCTGCAAGCCGCTCGAAATCGCCCGAGGGCTCGTGCATGTCAGGTTCCGACACCTCGACCAGATACAGGCGCGTTGCCGGGTCCATGATGACGGTGCGGGCCGTGGCCGCTTTGCGCACCACCTGTCGGTGGACCTGCGATTCGGGGGGAACATCGATCACGACATCGCCCATGATCTGCGCCTGACAGCCCAGACGGCGGCCATCGATCAGGCCGCGCTTGTCCTTGTAGCGCTGTTCGACCGCGTTCCAGTCCGACAGCGCGCCGTCAGCGACATGGACCCCGTGTTTGGCGAACTGACCGCTGCCCGGCGTGATCTGGCAGCGCGAACAGATGCCGCGCCCGCCGCAGACCGAATCCAGATCGACGCCAAGCTGGCGCGCAGCCGTCAGCACCGGTGTGCCTACCGGCACGCGGCCCCGCTTGCCCGAGGGGGTAAACACAACCAGTGCGTCGCGCATGCACGCCTCCTGCCACCTTGCCCCAGTTAACCGCAGCAGCAGCAGGGGGAAGGTCGGATCGCGGCATTGCAGACAAGAAAACCGTCAGCGGGCGACAAGAACCGACACAGGCGAATGACGCACCACCCGCGCCGCGGTCGAACCGATGAAATAATCGCTCATCCCTGGCTTGTGGCTGGCAATCATGATCAGATCGGCATGGCATTCCCCGGCGCAGGCGAGGATGTTTTCCGATGGCCGCCCGCCGCGAATGTCGATATCGACATTCTTTGCTTTCGCAGTCGAGGCCAGCGATTCAATCTGTTCGCGGATATCCTTGCGATGGGACATCAACTGTTCGCGCGAGATCGCGGCAGTCAGATAGGCGGGAATTTCATCCATCACATGGACCAGCGTGATGCTGCCGTCAGCGTCTATCAGCTTGTTGGCTTGCTTGATCAGGGCGCGACTGGTCGCGCCCTTGTTGAACAGTGCCACGGCGACAACGATGGACTTGTACATCTGACCTCTCCCTGATCCGTTTTGTGCAAAACCGCCCGTCCAAAGCGGTTTGGGGCAGGATTGCACAGAGATGTGCGCATGGCAATCAACGCCTGCGCGGGCCGGGGCGGCACTCGATGTGCCGCACCCCGGCGATGCGCGGTCGCGACTAGCGCGACACCAGTACCGACACCTGTGCATGGCGCACAATGCGCGACGCGGTCGAGCCGATGAAGAAATCACCAAAGCCGGGCTTGTGGCTGGCAATCATGATCAGATCGGCACCGATTTCCTGCGCCGTGCCCAGAATGCCGGCCGAAGGCTGGCCTTCGCGCACGACAATCTCGATATCCGACGCGCCACTGGCCAGCGCAGACATTTGTTCTTCGACATCGCGGCGGCGCGCAGTCAGATGCTCCTTCGGGATCGATGCGGCCACATAGCCCGGCACTTCGTCGATGACATGGACCAGCGTGATCTTGCCGCCCGTGTCCAGCATCTTGCGCGCACGCGCGATGGCGGCCTTGGTGGTGGCGCCTTCGCTGAAAAGGGCGGCTGCAATGAGGACGGATTTATACATGGTCTGCTTCCTGTGTTCAGTTTCGGATACTCAGCGCTCGACCAGCACGGAACATTGCGCGTGGCGTATCACGCGCGATGCGGTCGAGCCAATGAAATAATCGCCCAGACCGGGTTTGTGGCTGGCGATCATGACCAGATCGGCGTTGCTGTCTTCGGCAGCGCGCAGGATCTGTCTGGCGGGTGTGCCCCGGCGCACGTCATGGACGATGCGCAGGTCACGCGCGGGGTCGATCATGGCGCGCAGTTCTACCGCGGCTTCGGCGCGGCGGCGTTCGGCAAGATCGTCGGGCAGTTCGGCGGCAATGTATCCCGGCACGTTTTCAAGCACATGGACCAGCCGGATTTCGCCGCCCCCGTCCAGCAGTTCCGTCGCGCGCGCCAGAAGCGCTTGCGCCTGCGCCGGGTGTTCAAGATCGACAGCAACGATAATGCGGGCATACATGGCAGGATCCTCCTGCGGGACTTTCTGCTACAGCGTGCACGGCACTGTCGTTGATTTCAATCAAATCCTGCGAAAAAGGGATGCAGAACTCACCTTTGGAGACACGTTCTCCGTCGGGGCGGGGCAGTATTACGTGCTGAAATCAGTTGTGACCCTTTGCTCTCTTGCAGTTCGCGCCGGAACTGCGCATCACGCTGGGCAAAAGCGAATTACAAAGCAGGTCACAGATGGCAGTGTCGCAGATCATTCTCGCCGCCGGGCAGGGCAGCCGCATGCAGTCGGACCTGCCCAAGGTGCTGCATCTGCTGGCCGGGGTGCCGTTGGTCACGCATGCCCTGCGCGCAGGCCGCGCGCTGGCGCCCGAGCGTGTGGTGGTCGTGGTGGGCCATGGCAGCGCGCAGGTCGCGCGCGTGGTCGTGGCCGAGGATGAGAGCGCGCAGATCGCCCACCAGCCCGAGCAGAAGGGCACGGCCCATGCCGTCCTGCAGGCGCGCGCGGCGCTTGAGGGGCAGGCGGGCGATGTCATCGTGCTGTATGGCGACACGCCCTTTATCCGTCCCGAGACGCTGGAGCAGATGCAGGCAGCCCGCGCGGCCCATGACATCGTCGTGCTGGGCTTTGACGCTGCCGATCCCGGCCGTTACGGACGGCTTGTGACCGATGGCGACGCGCTGGAGCGGATCGTGGAGTTCAAGGACGCGACGGCCGAGGAACGCGCCATCACGCTGTGCAACAGCGGTGTGATCTGCGCCGACCGCGCGCTCATGTTCGACCTGATCGACGCGGTGGGCAATGACAATGCGGCAGGCGAATACTACCTGACCGATATCATCGGGCTGGCCCGCGCGCGCGGGCTGTCGGCGGGCGTTGTGCGCTGCGCCGAGGCCGAGACGCTGGGCATCAATACCCGCGCGGAGCTTGCGCAGGCCGAAGCGGCCTTTCAGGCCCGCGCCCGCGCCGAGGCGCTGGAAAACGGCGTCACGCTTAGCGCGCCCGACACGGTGATCTTCGCACAGGATACGGCGCTGGGGCGTGATTGCGTGGTGGAACCCTATGTCGTGTTCGGCCCCGGTGTGACAGTGGAAAGCGGGGCGACTGTCCGTGCCTTCAGCCATCTGGAAGGGGCGCATGTCAGTCAGGGCGCCGTGGTCGGACCCTATGCGCGCCTGCGCCCCGGCGCCGAACTGGCCGAGGATGTGCGCATCGGCAATTTCGTCGAGGTCAAGGCCGCGCAGATCGATGCGGGCGCCAAGGTCAACCACCTGTCCTATGTGGGCGATGCGCATGTGGGCGCAGGCGCCAATCTGGGCGCGGGGACCGTCACCTGCAATTATGACGGCGTGTTCAAGCACCATACAGAGATTGGTGCGGGCGCGTTCATCGGCTCGTCCACCATGCTGGTCGCGCCGGTGCGCGTGGGGGCAGAGGCGCTGACCGGCTCAGGGTCGGTCATCACGCAGGATGTGCCCGATGGCGCGCTGGCACTGGGGCGTGGGCGGCAAGAAACGAAGCCGGGGCTGGGCAAGCGATTGATGGACCGGCTGCGCGCCGCCAAGATTTCAGGCAAGAAGGATTAGAACAGCATGTGCGGAATTATTGGTGTTCTGGGCAAGCACGAAGTCTCGCCCATCATTTACGATGCGCTGAAGCGGCTGGAATATCGCGGCTATGATTCCGCCGGGATCGCCACGGTGAATGAGGGCACGCTGGACCGGCGGCGCGCGGTGGGCAAGCTGATCAACCTGTCCGATCTGCTGGTGCATCAGCCGCTGCCCGGTCGCGCGGGCATCGGGCACACGCGCTGGGCCACGCATGGCGGGCCGTCAGTGGCCAACGCGCATCCGCATCAGGCCGGGCGGGTTGCTGTTGTCCATAACGGGATCATCGAGAATTTTCGCGCCCTGCGCAGTGAACTGACCGAGCAGGGTGTGGCCTTTGACAGCGAAACCGACACTGAAACCATCGTGCAGCTTGCCAGCCAGTATCTGTCGCAGGGCATGACCCCGGTTCAGGCCGCGCGCGCAACGCTCAAGCGGCTGGACGGGGCGTTCGCGCTGGCCTTTCTGTTCGAGGGCGAGGACGATCTGATCATCTGCGCGCGCCGCGGCTCGCCGCTCTGCATCGGGCATGGCACGGGCGAGATGTATCTGGGGTCGGACGCCATCGCGCTGGCCGAGATGACGGATCGCATCACCTATCTGGAAGAAGGCGACTGGGCCATCCTGACGCGCGATGGCGTGCAGATTTTCGATGCCGAGGATCATCAGACCAGCCGCCCGCTGACGCGGATCAATGCAGCACAGGCGCGGGTGGACAAATCCGGACACCGCCATTTCATGGCCAAGGAAATGGCCGAACAGCCCGCGATCCTGCAGGCGTCGATGGCCGCCTATTCAGGGCCGGGCGAAGGCGGGATCAACCTGCCCGAGGGGCTGGATTTCGCGCAGGCCGATCGGCTGATCCTTGTGGCCTGTGGCACGGCCTATTACGCCTGCCAGGTCGCAAAATACTGGTTCGAGCAATTCGCCGGGATACCGGTGGAACTGGATATTGCCTCGGAATTCCGCTACCGCCAGCCGGTTCTGGGCCGCGCGAACATGGCGATTTTCGTCAGCCAGTCGGGTGAGACGGCCGACACGCTTGCCGCGCTGCGCCATGTGCGCCCGCATGTGGGGCAGGTGGCGGCGGTCGTGAATGTGCCGACCTCGTCCATCGCGCGCGAAAGCGATGTGGTGCTGCCCATCCATGCCGGGCCGGAAATCGGTGTCGCCTCGACCAAGGCATTCACGGCGCAGATGCAGGTTCTGGCCCTTCTGGCGCTGGCGGCCGGGCGCGCGCGCGGGCATCTGGATGCGGATACCTTCGCCGCGCGGATGGATGATCTGCGCGCGGCACCGGGCTATATCGCACAAGCGCTGGACCGCGAGGATGACATCCGCCGCCTGACGGAAATGCTGTCCAAGGCGCGCGACGTGCTGTTTCTGGGGCGCGGGGTGATGTATCCGCTGGCGCTGGAAGGGGCGCTGAAACTCAAGGAAATCAGCTATATCCACGCCGAAGCCTATGCCGCAGGCGAATTGAAGCACGGCCCCATCGCGCTGATCGACGAAGATATGCCCGTGATCGTGCTGGCCCCCCATGATGCGCTGTTCGAGAAAACCGCCTCGAACATGCAGGAGGTGCTGGCGCGGCAGGGCAAGGTGCTGCTGATCTCGGATGCGCGTGGGCTGGAGGAAGCGGGCGAGGTGCCCTGGCGGCTGCAGATGCCCAGGGTGCCCGACCTGATCGCGCCCATGGTCTATGCCGTGCCTGCGCAACTGATCGCCTATCACACGGCGCTGCATCGTGGCACGGATGTGGACCAGCCGCGCAATCTGGCGAAATCTGTTACTGTGGAATGACCACGGCCTCGGACCTGCTGGCAGAACTGCGCGCGCTGGGCGCGCCGGACAAGGCCGCCGAGATGGCGGCCTATCACAAGACAGCGCGCCCCTTTCTGGGCGTGTCCGCGCAGGTTCTGGATGAGCGCGCGCGCGCATTGCGCGGCAGTCTGACCTTGTGCCAGCGGCTCGATTCCGCGCAGGCGCTCTGGGACAGTGATATTCACGAGGGCCGCATTCTGGCCGCCAAGTTGCTGACACAGGCGCGTATCCGCCCCGATGATACCGCCGTGTGGCAGATGATCACGGGCTGGGTGCCGCAATTCGACAGTTGGGCGCTGGCCGATCACGCGGCGATTGCCGGGGCCAAACGCCTGCAGGCTGTGCCCGCAAGGCTGCATGAGGTCGCGGGCTGGACGCAGGACCCGAACATCTGGGTGCGGCGTGCGGCGTTGGTGATGACGCTCCCCTATGCCCGGCTGGCGCATCCCAAGCCTGCGGAACTGGCGATACGCGCGCGGGTGCTGGAATGGGCGGCGGGATATGTGGCGGACCGGGATCGGTTCATCCAGAAAGCCGTTGCCTGGTGGCTGCGCGATCTCTCGCGCCGCGATCCCGAGGCCGTGCGCCATTTTCTCGATGGTCCGGGGCAGGGGCTGAGCAAACCTGCACGACGCGAGGCGCAGATACTGGTGTCATGAGCGCTGAAAGGATCGGGTAGTGCCGGACCGCAGACGCAGTTTGCGCCCCTTCCCTCAGCCGCGCAGGACCGCCAGCGCCTCGGCCAGATCCAGCTTGCCGTCATAAAGCGCCCGCCCCGAGATCGCCCCGTCAAGGCGCGCGCCGCAATCGCGCAGCGCGATCAGATCTTCCAGCCGTGACACCCCGCCTGATGCGATGACCGGCACGCTGACCGCGCGCGCCAGCGCTGCCGTCGCTTCAACATTCGGGCCCTGCATCGCGCCGTCGCGGTTGATATCCGTGTAGATCAGCGCGGCGACGCCCGCATCCTCGAACCGGCGCGCCAGGTCGATCACGTCCATATCGGTTTCTTCGGCCCAACCGCGTGTTGCCACCCGGCCCTCGCGCGCATCCACCCCCACGGCCACCTGGCCGGGAAAGGCCCGCGCCGCGTCGCGTACCAGATCAGGCGCTTCCACGGCGACTGTGCCCAGGATCACCCGGCGCAGTCCCTTGCCCAGCCAGTTCTCGATCGTGGCCATGTCGCGGATACCCCCGCCAAGCTGGCAGGGCAGATCGACGGCCCCAAGGATGGCCTCGACCGCCTCGGCATTGACCGGGTTGCCGGCAAAGGCGCCGTTCAGATCGACCAGATGCAGCCATTCCGCCCCCTGCGCGGCAAAGCTGCGTGCCTGTTCTGCCGGCGCGTCGCTGAACACCGTCGCCTGATCCATCGCGCCTTTGTACAGACGCACGCATTGGCCGTCTTTCAGGTCAATCGCAGGATAAAGGATCATGACGCGCGCCTTTCGCATGGGGAACGCGCGCTTTCTAGCGCGGGGGCGCGCGCAGGAAAACCCCGGATCGCGCCCGCGCTTGGTGCTTGCGCCCAAGGCCAGCCCCGCGATAGCGTCGCGCGATGACGCGCTTCCGCTCTTACATGCAACAGGCCATGGCCGAGGCCCGCGCCGCCGCCGCGCGCGGCGAGGTGCCTGTGGGCGCGGTCATCATTGACCCGCAGGGCACAGTGCTGGCCGCCGCAGGCAACCGCACGCGAGAGCTGCGCGACCCCACCGCCCATGCCGAGATGCTGGCCATCCGCGCCGCCTGTGCCGCGCTGGGGCAGGAGCGGCTGACCGGCTGCGATATCCACGTCACGCTGGAGCCCTGCCCGATGTGCGCCGCTGCCATCGCCCATGCCCGGCTGCGGCGGTTGTATTATGCGGCGGCGGACCCGAAATCGGGCGGGGTGGGGCAGGGGCCGCGCGTCTTTGCCCATCCCCAATGCCACCATGTGCCAGACATCTATGACGGGATCGACACGCAAGAGGCCGAGGCCCTGCTGCGCGATTTCTTTGCAGGGTTGCGGGGCGCGAGGCCATGCTGAGCGAACAGGTCATCGCCTATTGCGAACGCACGGATTTCGCCTATTGGTCCGAGCCGGTGAATGCCGTGACAAACGCGGCATTCGTGATCGCGGCGGCGGTGGTGTGGCGTCAGACAGCGGGGCTGCCCCTGGCGCGCGCGATGGCCGTGGTGCTGGCCGTGATCGGGCTGGGGTCGTTCCTGTGGCATACCCATGCCACGCGCTGGGCGGGGCTGGCTGATGTGCTGCCGATCCTGGGCTTCATCCTGCTGTATCTGTTCGCGGCCACGCGCGACTTTTTGATGATTCCTGCCCGCTGGGCCGCGCTCGCGCTGGGGCTGTTCCTGCCCTACACGGTGCTGTTTTCATGGGCGTCAGGGCAGCTTGTGCCGGGGCTGGGGGCGAATGCCGCGTATTTCAGCGTGGCCGCCCTGATCGCGGCTTATGGCCTGTGGCTGCGCCGGACAGCAACCGGGCAGGGGCTGCTGATCGGGGCGGGGATACTCTGTGTTTCACTGGGCTTTCGCATGGCGGATGACGCGGTCTGCGCGGTCTTTCCCATCGGCACGCATTTCATGTGGCACCTGCTGAACGCGCTGATGCTGGGCTGGATGATCCATGTCTATTGCCGCCACATGCGGGCCGTGAAATGACACACGCCCCGCTGTGCCAGCGGGGCGTGTGGAATTTTCGTCTGGTCATGGACCGGTTTAGCCGATCGTCTCGATCGTGCGGGCCAGGTCATCGGCGGTCTTGTCCAGCGCGTCCTTGTCGGGACCGCTGAGCGTGGCGGCCTTGTCGCGCGTCTCGGCCAGAATCGCCTCCAGCGCAGCGCGGCCTTCGGCATCGGCGCCGTAAGCGCGTTCGGCCAGTACCGATGTCCCGTCGGGCATGATCTCGGCAAAGCCGCCGGTGACGACATAGCGCGTGGCCCCGTCGGACGCCTCGGTCACCAGAATGCCGGGGCGCAGGGTCGTGATCATGGGCGCATGATCGGGCATGGCGGTCAGGTCCCCGGCGGCACCGGGGATCTGCACGGCCCGCACCGGCCCGGAGGCAAGCTTGCGCTCGGGGCTGACCAGGTCGAATTGCATCGTGTCGGCCATCAGGCTCTCCCTTCAGCGTGGATCAGGCCGCTGCGGCCAGTTTCTCGGCCTTGGCGACCACGTCGTCGATATCGCCCACCATGTAGAACGCGCCTTCGGGCAGGTGGTCGTATTCGCCTGCAACCACGGCCTTGAACGAGGCGATGGTCTTTTCCAGCGGGACCTGGATCCCGTCCGAGCCGGTGAACACCTTGGCCACGTCGAAGGGCTGGCTCAGGAAGCGCTGGATTTTCCGGGCGCGGGCCACGGTCAGCTTGTCCTCTTCCGACAGCTCGTCCATCCCGAGGATGGCGATGATGTCCTGAAGCGACTTGTAGCGCTGCAGGATCCCCTGCACGTCGCGCGCCACCTGATAATGCTCTTCGCCCACGATCTGCGGGTCGAGAATACGCGAGTTGGAATCGAGCGGGTCCACGGCCGGGTAGATACCCAGTTCCGAGATCGCGCGCGACAGAACCGTGGTCGCGTCCAGGTGCGCAAAGGATGTTGCCGGTGCCGGGTCGGTCAGGTCATCCGCCGGCACATAGATGGCCTGCACCGAGGTGATGGAACCCGCCTTGGTCGAGGTAATGCGTTCCTGCAGCGCGCCCATGTCGGTGGCCAGCGTCGGCTGATAACCCACAGCGGACGGGATACGGCCCAGAAGTGCGGACACTTCCGACCCTGCCTGCGTGAAGCGGAAGATGTTGTCCACGAAGAACAGCACATCCGTGCCCGACTGGTCGCGGAACTGTTCGGCCAGCGTCAGACCGGTCAGCGCCACACGGGCACGCGCACCGGGGGGTTCGTTCATCTGGCCGTAAACCAGCGCCACTTTGGACTCGTCGAGCTTGTCGAGGTTGATGACCCCCGAATCCATCATCTCGTGATAGAGGTCGTTGCCCTCGCGCGTGCGCTCGCCGACGCCGGCAAAGACCGAGTAGCCCGAATGCACCTTGGCGATGTTGTTGATCAGTTCCATGATCAGAACCGTCTTGCCCACACCGGCACCACCGAACAGGCCGATCTTGCCGCCTTTGGAATAGGGGGCCAGCAGGTCGATGACCTTGATGCCGGTTTCGAGGATCAGGGATTCGGTCGATTGTTCGGCGAAACCGGGCGCAGGCTGGTGGATCGCGCGGCGCTCGGTCGCCTCGATCGGCTTGCCTTCGTCGATGGGCTCGCCCACCACATTCAGGATGCGCCCCAATGTGGCATCACCGACCGGCACCATGATCGGATCGCCGGTGTCGGTGACTTCTTGCCCGCGCACCAGACCTTCGGTCGCGTCCATCGCGATGGTGCGCACAGTGCTCTCGCCCAGATGCTGAGCGACTTCCAGAACCAGACGCTTGCCGTTGTTGTCGGTTTCCAGCGCGTTCAGGATGGGTGGCAGTTCGCCATCGAACTGCACGTCCACGACGGCGCCGATCACCTGTGTGATTTTGCCTTTGGTTGCCATGTTCATCTCTCTCCGGGTTCTCTAGAGCGCTTCTGCGCCCGAAATGATCTCGATCAGTTCCTTGGTGATCGCGGCCTGACGCGAGCGGTTGTATTCGATGGTCAGCCGGTCGATCATGTCGCCTGCATTGCGCGTCGCATTGTCCATCGCCGACATCCGTGCACCCTGTTCCGAGGCGGCGTTTTCCAGAAGCGCGGCAAAGATCTGCGTGGTCACCGCGCGCGGCAGCAGGTCTTCCAGGATCGCCTCTTCCGAGGGCTCGTATTCGTAAAGCTGGCTGGCCTCGGCCTCTTCGGGCACTTCGGCGGGGATGATCTGGCGCGGGGTGGGCACCTGGCTGATCACCGATTCGAAGCGGTTGTAGAAGATCGTCGCGACATCGAATTCACCGGCCTCGAACATCTCGAACACCTGTTTCGCGATATCGGCGGCATTCTCGTAGCCCACGCGCTTGACATCGCTCAGGTCCACATGCGCGACCAGATGATCGCCCAGATCGCGGCGCAACTGTTCGCGACCCTTCTTGCCGACCGTCAGGATCTTGACGGTCTTGCCCTCGCCCAGCAGTTTCTGCGCGCGGTAGCGCGCGATCTTGACGATGGACGAGTTGAAGCCGCCGCACAGCCCGCGTTCAGCCGTCATCACGATCAGCAGATGCGTCTGATCGTTGCCTGTACCCGACAGGATGCGCGGCGCAGTGGGCGAATCCTTGACCGAGGCTGCCAGACCATTGACCACATCTGCCAGCTTCTCGGCATAGGGGCGCGCGGCCTCGGCTGCGTCCTGCGCGCGGCGGAGCTTGGCCGCCGCGACCATCTGCATGGCCTTGGTGATCTTGCGTGTCGATTTGACACTGCCGATCCGGTTCTTGAGGTCCTTGAGGTTTGGCATACGCTTATCCTCTCACCGCCCTCAGGCGAAGTCTTTCGCGAATTCGTCCAATGCGGCGCGGATCTTCTCGTCCAGTTCGCCCTTCACCTTGCGGTCATTGTTGGTGATGTCATCCAGCAGGGCGGAATGACGCCCGCGCAGATGCTCCAGCAGGCCCTTTTCGAACCGTCCCACATCCTTGACGGCGATCTTGTCCAGATAGCCCTGCGTGCCCGCAAAGATGATGCAGACGATCTCTGCGTTGGTCAGGGGCGAATACTGCGCCTGTTTCATCAGCTCGGTCAGACGCGCGCCCCGGTTCAAGAGCTTCTGGGTCGAGGCATCGAGGTCCGAGCCGAATTGCGCGAACGCCGCCATCTCGCGGTATTGTGCGAGTTCCAGCTTGACCGGGCCAGCGACGGATTTCATCGCATCGGTCTGGGCGCTTGAGCCCACGCGCGACACCGAAAGACCCGTGTTCACAGCCGGGCGGATACCCTGATAGAACAGTTCCGTTTCCAGAAAGATCTGCCCATCCGTGATCGAGATCACGTTGGTCGGGATAAAGGCCGACACGTCGCCGCCCTGCGTTTCGATGATCGGCAGCGCAGTCAGCGAGCCCGAGCCGAAATCCTCGTTCAGCTTGGACGACCGTTCCAGCAGGCGCGAGTGCAGGTAGAACACGTCACCGGGATAGGCTTCGCGGCCCGGCGGGCGGCGCAGCAGGAGCGACATCTGGCGGTAGGCGACGGCCTGCTTGGACAGGTCATCATAGATGATCAGCGCATGGCGGCCATTGTCGCGGAAATGCTCGGCCATGGCGGTCGCGGCATAGGGGGCCAGGAACTGCATGGGGGCCGGGTCCGACGCGGTAGCGGCCACGACGATCGAATATTCGATGGCGCCGGTTTCTTCCAGCTTCTTCACAAGCTGCGCGACGGTCGAGCGCTTCTGCCCGATGGCGACATAGACACAATAGAGCTTCTTGTACTCGTCATCGCCTGCGGCATCGTTATAGCTTTTCTGGTTCAGGATCGTGTCGAGCGCGACAGCAGTCTTGCCGGTCTGACGGTCGCCGATGATCAATTCGCGCTGGCCGCGGCCAATCGGGATCATGGCGTCCACCGATTTCAGGCCCGTGGCCATCGGCTCATGCACCGATTTGCGTGGAATGATGCCCGGCGCCTTGACATCGGCGACGGCACGGCCAGACGCCTTGATTTCGCCCTTGCCGTCGATGGGATTGCCCAGCGCGTCAACCACGCGGCCCAGAAGCGCGTCGCCCACCGGCACGTCCACGATGGACTTGGTGCGCTTGACCGTGTCGCCTTCCTTGATGCCCCGGTCATCGCCGAAGATCACGACGCCGACATTGTCGGATTCAAGGTTGAGCGCCATGCCGCGCACGCCGCCCGGAAACTCGACCATCTCGCCGGCCTGCACATTGTCCAGACCGTGGATGCGGGAAATCCCGTCACCCACCGAGAGCACGCGGCCCACTTCGCTGACTTCGACATCCTGTCCGAAGTTCTTGATCTGCTCTTTCAGGATCGCAGAAATCTCAGCAGCTTGGATACCCATTTATCCGACCTCTTTCATGCTGTTCTTGAGGGCCGCGAGCTGCGCGCGGATCGAACTGTCGATCATGTGCGAGCCCACCTTGATGACAAGACCGCCGATGAGGGATTCATCAACGGTCGTCTTGAGATTGATCTTCTTGCCGACACGCGCTTTCAGCACATCGGCGATCTCGGTTTCCTGCGCCTTGGTCAGCGGCTGGGCAGAGGTCACCTCGGCCTCGACCTCGCCCTTTTCCTTCGCGATCAGGCTGCGCAGCGCGCGCAGGACCTGCGGCAGGGCAAAGAGGCGCCGCTTCTGCGCCATCAGGCCAAGTGTGCCCTTGACGGTCTGCGAAAGACCCATCTTGGCCCCAACAGCAGTGATCGCCGCGCTGACCTGATCGCGGGTATAGACCGGCGATGTGATCAGGTTGCGCAGATCGGCGCTGTCGGCAAGCGCCCCGTCAAGCGCCGCGATATCGGCTTCAAGCGGCTTGAGCGAATTGGTTTCCTTGGCCAGTTCAAACATGGCCGTGGCATAGCGCATTGCAATGCCCGAAGAGATCGAAGCTGGTTCGGACACGTCCACCCTTCCATCTGAGTTGCACAGGACCACGCGCCAGCCTTGTGCCATGAATGCGTCTGACGGCGCGGCATGGGAAATCGGCGCGGGTTTAGCAGAGGGTTCATGATGCTGCAACCGCCAAGGACGCAGGCAGATGAGAAAGCTGCAGGGTTTTCGTGCCGCGCTGCAGCAAGCGCGGCGGAAGGGACACTATTGCGTGCATTCGGCTGCAGTATCGCGCGTGCGCAGCGCGCCCGTGGTGCAACCGATTCCCTGCGCGTCCTTACCCGTCCTGCCGACCATCGCCGCGATATGCGCGCCAGGCGGGGCGTACGGTCGGGCTGGGCACCGGATTGAGGATGCGCAGGGGCTTGCCCTCGCGCTCGACCAGCCCGGACGGGCGCGGCGTGTCGGGGATGCGCGTCGCCTCGACCAGCAGCACACCGCCGGCATGGCGGCGCGACAGGCGCTGGCCCATTCCCTCCAGCATCATCGCCCAGCGCAGCCAGCTCTTGCGGTCGCGCGGCGGAAAGAACAGCGCCGCCGAATGGTTGTCCACCTGAAATCCGTGTTCGCTGCACAAGGTTTGCGCCTGACCCAGCGAATAGGGGCGGCCCAGGGAAAACGGCGTGCCATCCCTGCGCGCCCACAGGCCGGACCGGTTGGGCAGCACCAGAACCGCCTTGCCGCCGATCCTGAGGACGCGCGCGGCTTCTTCCATCAGGGCGGCGGGGCGTTCCGATGTCTCGACCCCGTGCAGCATGACCAGCCGGTCCACGCTGTCGGTCGCC
The DNA here is from genome assembly GCA_007695345.1 of Paracoccaceae bacterium. Taxonomy (GTDB): domain Bacteria; phylum Pseudomonadota; class Alphaproteobacteria; order Rhodobacterales; family Rhodobacteraceae; genus Roseinatronobacter. The sequence goes on from REDZ01000119.1 coordinate 24,388, forward strand.
AGCGGCCAGTTGGTTTCATCGACCAGGACGGAGTGATTGGCCATCTCGGCAGGCCAGTGCATGACCCCCTGCGGCCCCGGCATCAGCGTGATCACGCGCGCGGCCTCGCTCAGGCAGGGGCGCAGCAGGGGCGCGGCGAAGCCGAAGCCCGCCACCGACATGCCCTTGACCGATGGCCAGCAGGTCATCAGCCGGTCACGCATTGCTTTCTGCGCCGCGCGGCCAAGCGCGGTCGTGTAATAGAAATCGCGCAATTCGCAGACGTCGTTATACATCTTGCTCCTGCCTGCCGTTCTGCGTTTGCCTGCGGGCCGACCCGTCTGGCCGTGCCCATTGCGTTACGGTCCGTCATGGCCCAGAGTGATGAAAATTTACCGCAATGCAAGGAAAACGCCATGCCTCTCGAGATGCGGGTCATCCCATGTCTGCGCGACAATTATGCCTATTTGCTGCGCGACCCCGAAAGCGGGCGTGTCGCCGTGGTCGATGTACCCGACGCCGAGCCCGTGCGCAGCGCGCTGGATGCCGAGGGCTGGGCGCTGACCGACATCCTGATTACCCACCACCATGACGACCATATCGCCGGGGTGCCAGAGCTGCGCGCAGAAAGCGGCGCGAAGGTCTGGGGCGCCGCGCAGGATGCCGAACGTCTGCCGCTGCTGGACCATGCGCTGTCGCCGGGCGATTCGGTCGCGCTGGGCACCCAGATGGCCGAGGTCATCGATGTGCCCGGCCATACGATCGGCCATATCGCCTTTCACTTTCCCGACAGCCAGCTTGCCTTTACCGCCGACAGCCTGATGGCGCTGGGCTGCGGGCGGTTGTTCGAGGGCACGCCCGAGCAGATGTGGGCCAGCCTGCAGGCCCTGATGCGCCTGCCTGATGAGACGCGCATCTGCTCCGGCCATGACTACAGCAAATCGAACGGGGCCTTTGCCACGCATGTCGATCCCGACAATTCCGCGCTGCAGGCCCGCCTTGCGCAACTGGACAGGGATCGCGGCACAGGCGCGCCCATGGCGGTCGCAACGCTGGCGCAGGAGAAGGCGACCAACCCTTTTCTTCGCGCCGGTGAAGACTATCTAAAGGACGCGCATGGTATGAAAGGGGCGTCCGATCTGGCCATGTTCACCCATCTGCGCAGCCTCAAGGACACGTTCTGACAGGTCATCGGATGGGCAGACTTCGACTTTCCTTGCCAGAACCCCGGCATTCCGGCAGAGTTGAAGAAAAATATCTTGAAGAGCGGTGAATAAAACCGAAGATTAAGATGATGAGGCGACACTGATCCCAGGCCACCGGCCCATGGGTCACCAATCACAGGAGCGTCCGACGTGCCAAGTTTCTCTTCAACTCTGGAGCAATCCATTCACGGTGCCCTGGCGCTTGCCAACGCCCGTCGGCACGAATTCGCAACGCTGGAGCATCTGCTGCTTTCGTTGCTGGACGAACCCGACGCAAGCCGCGTGATGCTGGCCTGCAATGTCGATCTTGATGCGCTGCGCAAGACGCTGCAGGATTTCGTCGATGACGAACTGGCATCGCTGACCACTGATATCGAAGGGTCAGAGGCCGTGCCGACCGCCGCCTTTCAGCGTGTGATCCAGCGCGCGGCGATCCATGTCCAAAGCTCCGGCCGCAATGAGGTGACGGGCGCCAATGTGCTGGTCGCCATCTTTGCCGAGCGCGAATCGAATGCGGCCTATTTCCTGCAGGAACAGGACATGACGCGCTATGATGCGGTGAATTTCATCGCGCATGGGGTGGCCAAGAACTCGCAATATTCCGAAAGTCGCCCTGTTTCCGGCGCGGAAGAGGAAGAGTCCGAAGCGCCCAGGTCCGAGGAAAAGGCCAAGGAAACCGCGCTGGGCAAATATTGCGTCGATCTGAACGCCAAGGCCCGCAAGGGCGAGGTCGATCCCCTGATCGGTCGCGCCTCGGAAGTGGAGCGCTGTATTCAGGTTCTGTGCCGCCGCCGCAAGAACAACCCGCTTCTGGTGGGCGATCCCGGCGTGGGCAAGACCGCCATCGCCGAGGGGCTGGCCAAGAAGATCGTCGAAGGGGATACCCCCGAGATTCTGTCGCAGTCCACGATCTATTCGCTGGATATGGGCGCACTTCTGGCCGGAACGCGCTACCGTGGCGATTTCGAGGAACGGCTGAAATCCGTCGTCCAGGAGCTTGAGGATCACCCCGATGCGGTGCTGTTCATCGATGAAATCCATACAGTTATCGGTGCGGGTGCCACGTCCGGCGGCGCGATGGATGCATCCAACCTGCTGAAACCTGCCTTGCAGGGTGGCAAGCTGCGCTGCATGGGCTCGACCACCTTCAAGGAATTCCGCCAGCATTTCGAGAAGGATCGCGCCCTGTCGCGGCGGTTCCAGAAAATCGATGTGGTGGAACCCACCGTCGAGGATACGGTCAAGATTCTGACAGGACTGAAGCCGTATTTCGAGGAACATCACGAAATCCGCTACACCAATGACGCGGTCAAGGCGGCGGTCGAACTGTCGGCGCGTTACATCAATGACCGCAAACTGCCCGACAAGGCCATCGATGTGATTGACGAGGCCGGGGCCGCGCAACATCTGCTGCCCGAATCAAAGCGGCGCAAGACCATCAGCCCCAAGGAAATCGAGGCCGTTGTCGCCAAGATCGCCCGCATCCCGCCGAAAAGCGTGTCCAAGGACGATTCGGAAATGCTGCGCGATCTGGAATCGACCCTCAAACGGGTGGTCTTCGGTCAGGAATCCGCAATCGTGGCGCTATCCTCGGCGATCAAGCTGGCGCGCGCCGGTCTGCGCGAGCCCGAAAAGCCCATCGGCAACTACCTGTTCGCCGGGCCGACCGGTGTCGGCAAGACCGAGGTCGCCAAGCAACTGGCCGACACGATGGGGGTGGAACTGCTGCGGTTCGACATGTCCGAATACATGGAAAAACATGCTGTCAGCCGCCTGATCGGCGCGCCTCCGGGCTATGTGGGCTTCGATCAGGGCGGTCTGCTGACCGATGGTGTGGACCAGCACCCGCATTGCGTGCTGCTGCTGGACGAGATCGAAAAGGCGCATCCGGATGTCTATAACATCCTGCTGCAGGTCATGGATCATGGCCAGCTGACTGATCACAATGGCCGCACCGTCAATTTCCGCAATGTCATCCTGATCATGACGTCGAATGCGGGTGCGACCGAACAGGCCAAAGCGGCCATCGGCTTTGGCCGCGACCGGCGCGAGGGCGAGGATACCGCCGCGATCGAGCGGACCTTCACGCCCGAATTCCGCAACCGTCTGGATGCAGTGATCAGCTTCTCGCCGCTGCCGAAATCGGTCATTTCGCGCGTGGTCGAAAAGTTCGTTCTGCAGCTTGAGGCGCAGTTGATGGATCGCAATGTGACCATTGAACTGAGCCAGGAGGCTGCCGACTGGCTGGGCGAACGCGGTTATGATGACAAGATGGGCGCGCGCCCGCTGGCCCGCGTCATTCAGGAGCACATCAAAAAGCCACTGGCCGAGGAATTGCTGTTCGGCAAGCTGTCCAAGGGCGGGGTCGTGCGCGTGCATGTGCGCGATGATGCGCTGGTCTTTGACATCGAAGGGCCTGACGCCAAGCGTATATCGGGCAACAAGCCCCCGCTGCTGACCGCCGACTGACCCGGCAGCACAGCAGCCCGACCTGTCACGCGGCGCCCATGACCCCCGTCAGGGCGCCGCGTTTCGTTTTGCCAAGGGCATGATCCCATGCTGATCCCCATTCGCGACCACAACCCATCAACGCGGCGTCCGTATGTGACCTATGCGCTGCTGGCCGCGAATGTGATCATTTTCGCGCTGTATTCTCCCTTGTTTTCAGATGATTACGCGCTGATGCGCTTTTTTCAGCAATGGGGAATGCTGCCCGCCCGGCTAAGTTATGGCGAGGGACATGTCACGCTGCTGACGCATCAGTTCCTGCATGGCGATCTGATCCATCTGGGCTCCAACATGCTGTTTCTGTGGATTTTCGGCAATAATGTCGAGGATGTCTGGGGCCACTGGAAATTTCTGGGCTTCTACCTGTTGTGCGGGCTGGCCGCTGCTGCGCTGCAATACACGACAGAGCCCGACTCCGTGATCCCGATGGTGGGCGCGTCGGGCGCGATTGCCGGTGTGCTGGGCGGGTATCTGCTGCTCTATCCACGGGCGCGGGTCGATATGTTCCTGTTCCTGATCGTGATTTTCCGAATCATTCCGATCCCGGCCTGGCTGGTGCTGGGGGGCTGGTTCGTACTGCAGGTTCTGGGCGGGCTGAGCGTGCCTGCGGGTGAGGCGGGCGTGGCCTACTGGGCGCATGCGGGCGGGTTTGTGGCTGGCGTGCTGCTATGCTGGCCGGTCTGGCAGCGGCTGGGCGGGCGGGCTTATTGGGCCATGCATGACGGCCACCCGCCCAACCCCGAGGCAAAATATCAATTCACCCGCTCGCGCGTGCCCAAAGTGCAGCGCAAGCGCCGCTTTCAACCCAGCCCCTGGCGTCGCTGAGCCGCGATCCGGGCTGTGTGCGCCCATGGGCTGGACGCCCCGTGCCCTGCGGGGCATGACGGGTCATGGAACTCTGGATCATCCTCTCGATCACCGCTGCCGCGTTTCAGACGCTGCGCTTCATGCTGCAGAAACATCTCAGCATGGGGACGCTGAGCGCGGGTGGTGCAACGCTCGCGCGGTTCTTCTACGCCGTGCCCTTTGTCGTGCCACTGGCACTTGGGGTTAGCCTGCTGGGCAGCGGTTGGCCCGCGCTGACACCCATGTTCTGGGTCTATGCCGTGATCGGGGGGCTGCTGCAGATCATGGCGACATGGTGTGTCGTGGCGCTGTTTTCCGAACGGAATTTCGCAGTCGGGATCACCTTCAAGAAAACCGAAGTGGTGCAGACTGCGATTGTGGGCTTCGTCATCCTGGGTGACCGGATTTCGGCGCCGGGGTGGGCGGCGATCCTGCTGGGGCTGGTGGGGGTGCTGGTGCTGTCGGACACGCCGGGGCTGGCGGGGCGCTGGTGGCAGCGGCTGGGCAGCCGGGCGACTGTGCTGGGCATCGCATCAGGCGCGTGTTTCGCGATCTCCGCCGTCGGCTATCGCGGTGCCACGCTGCAGGTCGCGAGCGATGACGCGGTGCTGCGCGCGCTGGTGACCCTATGCGTCGTGACCGTCATGCAGACAGCGGCCCTGTCGCTATGGCTGCACTGGCGCGAACCCAAGGAGCTGGCGCGCGTGCTGGCCGCGCGGCGGCAGGCGGTCTGGATGGGGCTGGTCGGCATGGCGGGCAGCCTGTGCTGGTTCACGGCCTTTACCTTGCAGAACGCCGCACTGGTCTTTGCGGTCGGGCAGGTCGAGGTGATCTTTTCCATCCTCGCTGCCGTGCTGGTCTTTGGCGAGCGGATCACCGCGCGCGAAGGGGTCGCGATCGGGCTGATCACCCTCTCGGTGATCGCAATTGTCATGTTTCGCTAGCACGCGTCGCCAGACGCCCTCAGCCCAATGGCACCACGCAGTCGCAGATGCGCAACCGCACGCGGCTGCCGACCTCGAATGTTGCGCCTGCGCCAGAGATCACTTGCATGCAGCGCTCGCCTTCCTGCACCCAGTAAAGCTGGTCATGCCCGCGAAATTCGCGCCCCACGACCGAGGCCGGACCGTCCGGGTCCGGTTCCAGCATGATCTGTTCGGGGCGCACCGACAGCGCCACAGCCCCATTGGCCGCGCGCGACAGGGGCAGGCTGCCGAATTCGGTCAGCGCCACCATCCCCGAGGCGGTGCCGCGCAGGATATTCGAGCGGCCCATGAAAGACGCGACAAAAGCCGATACCGGATTGCGATAGATCTCATCAGGTGATCCGATCTGCACCACGCGGCCCTTTTCCATGACGGCAATGCGGTCGGCGACGGCCATTGCTTCTTCCTGATCATGAGTCACGAGAATCCCGGCAGAGCCTGCCTCTCGTAACAGGCGGCGCACTTCCTGCCGGGTTTCGACCCGCATTGCGGCATCGAGGTTCGAAAAGGGTTCGTCCATCAGCACAAGCGGCGGCGCGCCCGCCAGCGTGCGTGCCAGCGCCACACGCTGCTGTTGCCCGCCCGAAAGTTCATGTGGTTTGCGTCCCTCCAGGCCTGAAAGACCGACCAGGGCAAGCATGGCGTGCGCGCGGGCATCGGCGTCGGAGCGGCTGAGCTTGCGCAGGCCGAATTTGACATTGTCCAGAACGCGCAGATGCGGAAACAGCGCGTAGTCCTGGAACACGAACCCGATGCCGCGCGCCTCGGGCGGCAGGTGCGTGATGTCGTGCCCGCGCAGCAGGATGCGCCCTTCATCCGGGGTCTCGAACCCGCCGATCATGCGCAATGTCGTGGTCTTGCCACAGCCCGAGGGGCCCAGCAGCGCCAGCATCTCGCCTTCGCACAGATCAAAGCTGACCCGTTCGACGGCCGGTGCGTCACCCGCGTGAAACACACGGCGCAGGCGCTGAACATCCAGAAGCGTTTCGGTTCGCTTGGGGCGAAACCCCAGCGGCGTGGCCTCGGCGGGCATTTTGAAGGTCAGGGTCTTGGCGGCTTCGTTCATGCTGTAATCCGAGTGTTTCCGTCGGTGTTCTTTTCATGACGCAAAACCATGCGCACGAAAAGAGCCGAAAGGCGAGAACCCATGTGTGGCGGAGCGCTGCTTTCGTCTGCATGCTCGCACATAGGTGCGAGATCACAATACGCAACACAGGTCGGAACCTGACAGGTTGGGGGGCAACAAGCCGACGGGCGGTCTTTCCTCGCGATCGTGATCGGCAGGTCCGCAGGTCGATACGCTCTGCAGGATCGGCCGGCATCACATTTAGCAAGGATACACGCGTTCCGACCGGGTCGCGCCACGCCCTATCCTGGCCGACGGGCGACAGGGATTGCCCATCGCCCCCGCTGTCGCGCATACTGCGCGCAAGACTTTCTGCAAAGGCCCCCAATGACATATCCCCGCAACCCCGGCGCGCCGCTTGATGTCGCGCTTTTCGCGCCGGTGAACCGCCCTGCAACCGAACGCCGCGCGGCCTCGCTGGTGGCGCGCCGCTCGATCAAGGGCGCGCATCAGGCGGCATGGCTGCTGAATGCCATCGCCTGCATGGACCTGACGACGCTTGCGGGCGATGACACGCCCGACCGGGTGCGCCGCCTTTGTGCGAAAGCGCGCCGCCCCCTGTCGGATGAGATCGTGGCCGGGCTGGGGCTGGACACGATGCCGCAGTTGGGCGCAATCTGCGTCTATCCCACCATGGTCGCGACCGCCGTTGCTGCGCTGGACGGCTCGGGCATCCCTGTCGCCTCGGTCGCGACCGGGTTTCCGGCGGGGCTGATGCCGCTGGACCTGCGGCTGGCCGAAATCCGCTATGCGGTGGATCAGGGCGCGCGGGAAATCGACATCGTCATAACCCGCGCGCATGTGCTGGGCGGCGACTGGGCCGCGCTTTATGACGAGGTCGCCGCCATGCGCGAAGCCTGTGGCGATGCGCATCTGAAAGCGATTCTGGCCACCGGCGATCTGCAGACGCTGCGCAATGTGCAGGCGGCGTCCATCGTGGCGATGCAGGCGGGCGCGGATTTCATAAAGACCTCGACCGGCAAGGAAGGGGTGAACGCGACCTTGCCCGTGGGCCTGACCATGTGCCGCGCCATCCGCGCCTATCGCGCGGCAACGGGCCATATCGTGGGGTTCAAACCCGCAGGCGGAATGAAAACGGCCAGGGATGCCCTGAACTGGCAGGTGCTGATGCGCGAGGAACTGG
>REDZ01000190.1 GCA_007695345.1 Paracoccaceae bacterium
CGCCGCAGATGAACAGGATATTGGTCGTGTCCACCTGCAGGAATTCCTGCTGCGGATGCTTGCGCCCGCCTTGCGGGGGCACGGCGGCCACGGTCCCTTCCATCAGTTTCAGAAGCGCCTGCTGCACCCCTTCGCCCGACACATCGCGCGTGATCGAGGGATTGTCGGATTTGCGGGTGATCTTGTCCACCTCGTCAATATAGACGATGCCGCGTTGCGCGCGCTCGACATTGTATTCCGACGCCTGCAGCAGTTTCAGGATGATGTTCTCGACATCCTCACCGACATAGCCGGCTTCGGTCAGGGTGGTGGCATCGGCCATGGTGAAGGGCACATCCAGGATGCGCGCCAGCGTCTGCGCCAGCAACGTCTTGCCGCAGCCCGTCGGGCCGATCAGCAGGATGTTGGATTTCGACAGCTCGACCTCGCCGGACTTGCCGGAATGATCGAGCCGCTTGTAATGGTTGTGCACCGCGACCGACAACACACGCTTGGCCTGTTGCTGGCCGATCACGTAATCATCCAGCACCTGGCAGATATCGCGCGGGGTCGGCACCCCTTCGCTGGATTTCAGCCCGCCCGATTTCGTTTCCTCGCGGATGATGTCCATGCACAATTCGACACATTCATCGCAGATGAAGACGGTCGGGCCCGCGATCAGTTTGCGGACTTCATGCTGCGATTTGCCACAGAAGGAACAATAAAGCGTGTTCTTGCTGTCGGAATCGGATTTGGCCATCTCTAACCTCTGTGGTCATTGCTGCGATAGGGCGCGTCCCTCGTGTGGCGGTTTCCACCTTCTCGGACTCAGGGTAGGGGAGTCGGGCGACAGGGACAATGCCAAACTGCATCCCCGCGTCCATATTGCCCCAGCTTTGTCACGGGGTGGGAATTTCGGCGCGCGACGTGACAATCTCGTCGATATGGCCCCATTCCTTGGCGTCTTCGGGGGTCATCCAGGTGTCGCGGTCCAGCGCGCGCTGGATGGTCTCATAGTCGTGGCCGGTGTGGTTCATGTAAAGTTTGTAGAGCCGCTCGCGCGTCGACTCGATGGACTTGGCCGAGATCAGGATATCCGATGCGGTGCCGCGCGCCCCGCCAGAGGGCTGGTGCACCAGGAACTCGGAATGCGGCAGTGCAAAGCGCATCCCCTTGGCCCCCCCGATCGAGATCACCGACCCCATCGAGGCCGCCAGCCCGCAGACAAGCGTGGACACAGCGGGTTTGATATACTGCATCGTGTCATAGATCGACATGCCTGCTGTCACCACGCCGCCGGGCGAGTTGATATACATGCTGATTTCCTTGGAGGGATTCTCGGCCTCCAGATGCAGAAGCTGAGCAACGACAAGGCTGGACATGCCGTCATGCACCGGGCCGTTGACGAAGATGATCCGTTCCTTCAGCAGGCGTGAGAAGATGTCATAGGCGCGTTCGCCCCGGCTGGTCTGTTCCACCACCATGGGCACAAGGTTCATATAGGTCTCGATCGGGTCGTTCATGGGCCTGCCTTTTGTCGGGACCATCGGGATGGTCCGGTGATAACCTCAATAGCTTGCCAGAATCTTAGTGCTGCGCCTGACGGGCTGCAAGGGCCGAAACCATTTCTATTTACGGTCGTCTGTGCCGGGCCGTCCGGGCCGCACGGTCCATGGCACAACAGCAAAGGGGCGCGCCTGTGGCACGCCCCTCGCATGGAACACTTTTCCGGCGCGCGTTATTCCTGTTGTCCCAGGAACATCAGCAGGAACTGGAACATGTTCAGGAAGCTGATGTAGAGCGACAGCGCCCCGTCCACAGCCGCCTTGTCCAGAAATTCCTGATCACCCGCAGCCGCATGTGCGACATAATCGCTCTTGATCTGCTGGGTGTAGAAGGCGGTCAGACCGGCAAACACCAGCACACCGATGGACGAGATTGCGAACATCATCGCCGGGCTTTGCAGGAACAGGTTGACGATCATCGCCACGATCAGGCCGATCACGCCCATGATCAGGAAGGTGCCCATGCCCGACAGATCACGCTGCGTGGTATAGCCCCACAGGCTGAGCCCGCCAAAGGCGATGGCCGTCACCAGAAAGGTCTGGGTGATCGAGTAGCTGGTGAACACCAGGAAGATCGAGCTGAGCGACAGGCCGATGGCGGTCGCGAAGATGAAGAAGCCAAGCTGCACACCGGCGGCCGAGGCCCGGCGCATCAGAGCACCCCAACCGAACAGGATGAAGGCCAGCGGTGCGAACATGATGACCCAGCGCAGCGGCGAGGCATAGATCGTCGCGCCCAGCGTGTTCAGCATGGTGCCATTGGGCAGTTGCGCGGCAGCTGCCGAGGGATCTGTCGTCGTGGCCAGCCCCGCGATGGCCCATGCGGCCGCCCCGGTGATCAGCATGCCGACCGACATGGTCGCATAGACCTTGTTCATGTGAGCGCGCAGTCCAGCGTCGATCTGGGCCGCCTGTGCGCCCCCGACCTGCTGCTGTGCGCGCAGTGTCTTGTATTCTGCCATTGCTACCTCCGTCAGAACAGGGAAGGCACGCGAACGCGCACCAAGTCTGCGCTATATATTGTCGGGAAGGGCGCAGGTTTCAAGCATTTCATGACGAAAATGGACAGGTTTTGAACGGTTCCGTGATCGGGTGGTTCAATGCGTGGCAATCTCGATCACGACCTTGCCGGTGGATTTGCGCGCGCGCAGCAAGTCCAGTCCGTTGTCGAACTGTTCGAGGGGCAGGATATGGCTGACATGCGGGCGGATTTTCCCCTTTTCAACCAGCCCTATCAGGTCGCGCAGACTGTCTGACAACACATCGGGCGCAAAGCCCAGATACCCGCCCCAATACAGGCCGATCACCGTCAGGTTCTTGACCAGCAGGATATTGGCCGGAAACTGCGGCACTTTGCCGCCTGCAAAGCCGATGGCGAGAAAGCGCCCCTCGGGGCGCAGCGCGCGCAGTGCGGGCGTGGCCAAGGGCTCTCCGATCGCGTCATAGACGACATCGACCCCGCCCATGGCCTTCAACGCGTTGCGCAGATCGACAGTGTCACTGTCCAGGCAGATGCTGGCCCCCGCTTTGCGCGCAACCTCCAGCTTTGCAGTGCCGCGCGCCACAGCGATGACCTCTGCGCCCAGTGCGGCGCCGATCTCGACCGCGGTCAGACCGACGCCGCCCGCTGCGCCCAGCACCAGCAGCCGCTCGCCCGCGCGCAGGCCCGCGCGATGGGTCAGCGCCAGATGCGAGGTGCCATAAGCGATGGGAAAGCCGGCCGCGTCGGCCATTGGCATGGCATCGGGCACGGATACACAGCGGCTGGCAGCGCAGACGACCTGTTCCGCCAGCCCGCCCTGCCCGGTAAAGGCCATGACCCGCTGGCCGAGTTTCCACCCGGTCACACCTGCACCCAGTGCCGCGATGCGGCCCGCAACCTCCATCCCCATGGTAAAGGGCACGGGCGGACAGTCCTGATACTGCCCGGTGATCATCAGCAGATCGGCGAAGTTCAGCCCGCAGGCGGCGACATCGATCACCACCTCTCCTGCGCCGGGCGCGGGGGCGGCCAGGGTTTCCAGTTGCGGTGCGGTATCGGTCGCGGACAGTCGGACAGCGCGCATGGGGGCGGCCTCATCTCTGGGCATGGACGTTGGGCGGTACCGTGTCGCCGCATCTGCGCCAAGGCAAGGGCAAAGCGAGTGGTACGATCCGGCAGCACGTGGCTTGGGTGAGGCGCGCTGCGCCAGCGGCACGCGGATGAGATTCTCCCAATGGTTGTTCGCAAATTGCATTGCATTTTGCAAATTACCTTGCGTCAACTACGGAATTTCCGAAATTTTCGTGGGAATCTGCCTGCCGCTTGGTACAACACAATCCCATGTTGCATTGGGGCGACGGGCACGACAACCGGGCGGTGCATTTCACTGGGCAGCCCGGATTGGAATACCAAGACAAGGCAAACGTGCAGCGTCGGACAGCAGTAAATTCAACCTGCGGGTGACAGGACCCGCGTGTATTGACCGAAACCAGAACGTGCGGAGAGCAGAATTAGATGGTTCATGAAGTAGACAAGCATGTCGGACAGCGTATCCGGAACCGGCGTTGGCTGGCAGGTATGACGCAACAGCAACTGGCTGAGGCAGTCGGAATCAAATTTCAGCAAATCCAGAAATACGAAACGGGCGCGAATCGCGTCTCCGCCTCGCGACTCTGGGATATTTCGCAAGCTTTGGGTGTCGCACCCAGTTTCTTCTTTGACGGGTTGAATGTCGATGCCGATGCGGACAGCGCGGCTGATGACTTGCTCGAGAAAAAGGAAACGCTGGAACTGTTGCGCACCTATTACGCCATTCCCGAAGGCCAGCGCAGACGCCTGTTCGACCTGGCGCGCGCCCTGGGTGACGCGGCCTGAAAGCCCCCTGAAAAGGGGTGATGGGGCGGTCGCAGGACTGCGACTTGCCCTAGGGTCGTTATTGTGTCCAGTATCCGGTCCACATGGATGACGGGAGATCCGCTGGGCATGAATCTGGACCGCACAAACCTTGATGTGCCCGATGTGGCGCATCTTTTGCGAAGTTGTGACGCCCTTGCCGATCTGGCGCGGCAAGAAACGCTGAAATGGTTTCGCACCCCCGGACTGGCTGCCGACAACAAGGAACGCGACGGGTTCGACCCGGTCACAGCTGCGGATCGCGCGTCCGAATCGGCCATGCGGGCCTATCTGGCCCAGCACCACCCCGATGACGGAATTCTGGGCGAGGAATTCGACCCTGTGGACAGCCGTTCGGGCCTGACATGGGTGCTGGACCCTATCGATGGCACGCGCGCCTTTCTGTCCGGCACCCCGTGCTGGGGCGTGCTGATCGCGCTGACCGACGCGCAGGGGCCGTTTCTGGGCGTGATCGACCAGCCCTATCTCGGCGAGCGCTTCGTCGGCGGGCTGGGTGAGGCGCGGCTGCACGGGCCGCACGGAACAACTGCGCTGCAGACCCGCGCGACCCGTGAACTCGCACAGGCGATTTTGTTCACCACATTTCCCGAAATCGGCACGCCGGCTGAACGCGCGGCCTTTGCGCGCGTGCAGGGCCGCGCGCTGCTGACCCGCTTTGGCATGGATTGCTACGCCTATGCGCTGTTGGCAGCCGGTCACATCGATCTGGTGATCGAGGCCGGGCTGAACCCCTATGACATCGCCGCCCCCCTTGCCGTGATCGAGGCTGCGGGCGGTGTGGTCACGGACTGGCAGGGCGGGCCAGCGGGCGGTGGCGGGCAAGTGATCGCCGCGGCGAATGCCGAGCTGCACGCCCAGGCGATCGCCTTGTTGGCGGAGTAGGGTGCGCGGCGTTACCCGGCTGCGCTGACCTCTTCGATAGCCTGTGCCACCAGCGTCAGACACTCGGGGCTGGAAAACCTGTGATCCGCGCCCTTGACCAGCGTCAGGCGCAAATCGGGGCAATCGGTGTGATCCATCAGGCGCAGGGGCACGTCGGTGGCGACAGCCTCATCCGCAGTGCCCTGCAACAGCCGCACGGGAAAGGGCAGGGGCAGGGGCGTGCGCAGGACCGACTGGTCGCGCCCATCCTCGAACAGGCGGCGGGTCAGGATATAGGGGCGGTCATCATAGCTGTTGGGCACCGATACCTGCCCGTCGCGTTCCACGGCCCTTTGCTGATCCGCACTCAGCCCCGGCCACATGCTGTCCTGCGTGAAATCGGGGGCCGCGGCAATGCCCACCAGCCCGTGCACCCGCGCAGGCATCCGGCGGGCCAGCAACAGCGCGATCCATCCGCCCATGGAAGAGCCGACCAGTATCTGCGGACCCTCGGTCAGCGCCTCCAGCGCGGCCATCGCATCCTCGGCCCAGTCGCCGATGCACCCGTCCTCGAAGCGGCCCGAGCTTTCGCCATGGCCGGAATAGTCGAACCGCAGAAAGGCGCGGCCCTGCGCGCGCGCCCAGTCTTCCAGCCACACGGCCTTGGTGCCCGACATATCCGACATGAACCCGCCCAGAAACACGACGCCCGGCCCCGTGCCCGCATGGTGGTGATAGGCCAGCCTGCGGCCCTGCGCTGTTTCAAGATACGCGACCATCGCCCAATTCCTCCAGCCCGTATGCGACCCATGCCCCGCCAGCCGCCATCACGGCAAAAAGCGCCAGTGTCGTGCCCGCCCCGAACAATGCGGCAACGGCCCCGGACACCCCGCTGGCCAGCAGGATCACCCCGATAACAGTGTTGGCAATCGCTGTATAGACGGCGCGCAGGTCCTGCGGGGCCATGTCCACCAGATAGGTTGACCGCCCCAGCCGCACCCCCTGATGCGCGACCATCAGCCCGAACAGCGCCAGCGGCATCGCCCAGATCGTCGCGGCCAGACCCGCTGCGGCAAAGCCCAGTGTCAGCACCATGGACGCTGCACCCGCGACCCCTGTCAGCATCAGCACCTGCCGCGACGACCGATCCGCCAGCCGCCCCCAGACATAGCTTGATACCAGCGCCGCGAGGCTCGAGGCCAGCACCAGCGCGCCCAGCCCCCCCAGCGCATCGCCCCCGTCGCCCGAGGCCAGCACCACCAGCCAGGGCGGGGCCAGCGCGGTTGATGTCAGCAACCCGCGCGCCAGGGTAAAGCGGGCAAGCTGCCGGTCCTCGCGCAGATAGCGCAGGTTATCGAGGGCGGCGCGCCAGCCATTGGCGCCGCCCTCGCTTGCGCCGGCCTCCTCGACCAGCCCGGCGAAGATGCCACCTGCCAGCACCCAGCCCGCCGCCGCCAGCGCCAGCGCGCCCAGCACGATGCCCGCGCGCGCGTCGGAAAACAGGATCAGCACAAGCGCGAAGCCGATGACCACCATCGCCGACCATGTGCCCGCCGTGCCGGTGACGGTGCCGCGCTGGCCCTTGTCGACCGTCTTGCCCAGCACATCCTTGTAGGCGACCGAGGCGACCGAGCGCGCCAGCGCCAGCACTGCCAGCCCGATCAGGATGCCCGCGCCAGCGGCGGCCCCGTCCAAAAGCAACGCGGCCAGCAGGATGATCGCCGCGCCCGCGCCCTGCCCGGCGGCGGCTGCCACCCAGGCCCATTTCCGCCGGGCCATGCTGCGGATGCGCGCCGCGATGAACAGTTGCGGCAACAGCGCGCCTGCCTCGCGGATCGGCACCAGTAGCCCGACCATGGCCGAGGGCGCGCCGATATGGGTCATCAGCCAGGACAGCACCAGCTTGGGATCCACCAGCCCGTCGGCAGCCTTGCTCAGCCCCAATGCGCCCGCGTGGCGGATGAAGTTTTCCGGCTGTGCACGGCAGGCGCTGTCGGGGATGTCGCGGCAGACACGCCCGTCATCCTCGGCGGCCAGCGCGCCATAGGCCAGTTCCACCGCACTGCGATGTGTGCTCATCCCTCATCCTCCTGCCCTGTTCCGTCCGGCATCTTGCGCAGATACAGTCCCAGCGCCGCCAGCACGGCCCCGAGCAGGTAGTGTACCCGCACTTCGTCGGCAAACCATATCCACCCCGGATCGGCCGCAAGGGCCAGGGCGAAGGTCACACTGCCCGCCACACGGCAGCCGGTGCCCCAGGCGCGATTGTCGTCAGGCTCTCCTGTCTGGCGCAAGCGCAGTCTCCCGGTCGTCCGGCCATTGAAACGCCTCTGCTGCGTTTCGGTTGCACGGGCCTTGGCCGTCATTTCCCGCATTGACATATCGGCGTTGCACGTGGAAAAAGCCGCCCGACATAACCCGCAACCGGGCGTTCCGTGGGCGCCAAAACGACGAGGACCGGCCAATGGCCCAGATTTCCCTGACTTTCCCCGATGGCAATGCGCGGTCCTATGACGCGGGCATCACACCTGCGCAGGTGGCCGAGAGCATTGCGCCCTCGCTGGCCAAAAAGGCGATATCCGCCAGCGTCAACGGCACACATTGGGACCTGCAATGGCCGATCGAAGCCGATGCCTCGATCGCCATTCACACCATGGCCGATGATGATCAGGCGCTGGAGCTGATCCGCCACGACCTCGCCCATATCATGGCCCGCGCGGTTCAGGAAATCTGGCCGGATGTGAAAGTCACCATCGGGCCTGTGCGCGACAAGGGCTGGTTTTACGATTTCGACCGTGCGGAGCCTTTCGTGCCCGAGGATCTGGCGCAGATCGA
>REDZ01000191.1 GCA_007695345.1 Paracoccaceae bacterium
CCTCGCGCGGTTCGGCATCGATGGTGATGGCCTGCGCGGGGCAGATCGCCTCGCATAATTTGCAGGCGATGCAGCGTTCCTCGCCATTGGGATAGCGACGCAGCGCATGTTCGCCCCGGAATCGGGGCGAGAGTGGCCCTTTTTCATGCGGGTAGTTGACGGTCGGTTTGGGCGCCACGAAATAGCGCATCCCCAGACCGAAGCCCTTGATGAAATCGGTCATCAGCGTGTATTTGATTGCGCGGTTCCAGTCAAAACCCATGTCTTACCCTCCGATTGCCCAGCGGGCCCAGAAGCCGCCCGCCACTTCGAATTTCGCGAGGAACGAGATGACCACGACCCATCCCAGCGACAGCGGCAGGAACACTTTCCAGCCGATCCGCATAAGCTGGTCATAGCGGTAGCGCGGCGTGATCGCCTTGACCATCGCGAAGAGGAAGAAGAAGAACGCCATTTTCAGGAACATCCAGTGGAACCCGTCGGGCAGCCCCGGAATGGGCGACAGCCAGCCCCCGAAGAACAGCAGCGAAATCAGCGCGCACATCAGGAAAATGGCGATATATTCACCCGCCATGAACAGCAGGTACGGGGTGGACCCGTATTCCACCATGAACCCCGCCACCAGTTCCGATTCCGCTTCGGGCAGATCGAAGGGCGGGCGATTGGTCTCAGCCAGACAGGACACGAAAAACAGCAGCACCATTGGCAGATGTGGCAGCCAGTACCAGCCCAGCGCGCCCCAGCCCGTATCCTGCGCGGCGACGATGCTGCCGAAATTCATGCTTCCGGTCGAGATGATGACCCCGATGATGATCAGACCCAGCGACACCTCATAGGAGACCATCTGCGCGGCTGAACGCAGCGAGCCCAGAAAGGCGTATTTCGAATTCGACGCCCAGCCGCCCATGATGACGCCATACACCTCGAGCGAGGTGATCGCGAGCACGAACAGGATCGCGACATTGATATCGGCCAGCACCCAGCCGTCGTTGAACGGGATCACCGCCCAGGCCAGCATTGCGAGGATGAAGGACAGAAGCGGCGCCAGGAAATAGACGGGCCGGTCCACACCTGCGGGAATCACCACTTCCTTGACGACGAATTTCAGCGCGTCGGCAAAGGTCTGCAGCAAGCCCCACGGGCCCACCACATTCGGGCCGCGCCGCAGCTGCACGGCGGCCCAGACCTTGCGATCCGCATAGACCAGAAAGATCAGGCTGATCATCACGAAGCCGACCACCAGCATCGACTGCGCCATGATCAGAAGGGTGGTCCCAAGGCCGGTGCTCAGAAACTCGTTCATAGGTCCCTCAAATCCTCATACCGTTGGAATGCCCTGTTCGATACAGTCATCCACAATCACCTCGGCATCCATGTTGCGCACGCCCCGTGGCAGATCGGGCGAAATGACGAATCCGCCATCCCCCAGCCACAGACTGCCCTGCCGTTCCACATTGGTGCGCACATGCTGGGCGAAACTGTAGCCGCGGATTAGCGCATATTGCGCTGCGGCACAACGCGCATAGCGCACGACATCCTCGCGTCCACGTGCGCCGCGCATCTGCACCAGAAAATTCACGGTATTGTCGTCCAGCAGCAATGTATCGACGCTCAGATATTCCGCATTGGGTGGCGGATCCAGTGCCACGTCCGCGCTGTCGCGCTGCGCGCAGCCCGTCAGGCCGGCTGTTGCCAGCACCAGGACAAGGGCTGTCCGCGGCATCATTCACTCTGCCGCCAGGGGGGCCTGCGCCCGTGCCTTGGCCATTGCGGACAGCTCTGCCATCAGGCTGGAGGCGCGCGCAATCGGGTTGGTCAGGTAATGATCTGCCACAGCGGCACGGAAATCTGCCTTGCCCAGCTTGCCCGCCTCCAGCGGTTGCCAGGTGTTGTCCGGCACGAGGTCAATCTCTCCCAGATGCGGGACAGCCTTGCTCAGATGTGCGCGCAATGCACCGATGCTGTCAAAGGGCAAGACGCTGCCCAACTCGCCCGACAGCGCGCGCAGGATGGCCCAGTTCTCCTTGGCCTCGCCCGGCGGAAAGCCCGCGCGCAACGCCAGTTGCGGTCGTCCTTCGGTATTGACGAAAATCCCCGGCTCTTCGGTATAGGCGGCGCCGGGCAGGATGACATCGGCGCGATGCGCGCCCCGGTCACCGTGGCTGCCCTGATAGATGACAAAAGCCCCCGGCGCGATGTCAATTTCATCTGCGCCAAGATTATAAATCACCTCTGCCCCGTCGGTCGCGGCCGCGATCCCGCCCTCGGTCACACAGCCCAGATCCATGGCGCCGACGCGCCCTGCAGCCAAGTGCAGGACCATCAGTTTCGCGCCCATCTTCTCGGCCACCGTCTGCGCAGAGGCCAGAACCGCGGCGCCATCGGCGTCGCGCAGCGCGCCCTGGCCGATGATGACGATGGCCTCTTCATCCGCCTGTGTGGCGTCTGTCACCAACGTGTCCAGCGCTGCGCGATCCGTGCCCAGATGGTCAACCTCATAGGTCAGATCAGCGGCCGGGCCGATCAGGCTGACATCGGCGCCGTGCAGCCATGCCTTGCGGATGCGCGCATTCAGCACCGGCGCTTCATGCCGCGGGTTGGTGCCGATCAGGACGATCTTGCGGGCATGATCGATATCCTCGATCAGCGCCGTGCCGACATAGCCCGAACGATTGCCCGCAGGCAGCTTCGCCCCGTCAGTGCGGCACTCGACTGTGCCGCCCTGCCCCTCGATCAGCAGTTTCAACGCATGCGCCGCCTCGACCGAGGCCAGATCACCCACCAGACCGGCAAGTTTCTTGTCCTTCATTGCATTTGCCGCAACTGAAAGCGCTTCGGGCCATGTGGCGGGGCGCAGCTTGCCATTCTCGCGGATATAAGGCTTGTCCAGCCGCTGGCGGCGCAGCCCATCCCAGACATAGCGCGACTTGTCCGACAGCCATTCCTCATTCACGCCGTCATGGTTGCGCGGCAGGATGCGCATGACCTCGCGCCCCTTGGTATCGACGCGGATGTTGGAGCCAAGCGCATCCATCACATCGATGGTTTCGGTCTTGGTCAGCTCCCATGGCCGCGCGGTAAAGCTGTAGGGCTTGGACACGAGCGCGCCCACAGGGCACAGATCCACGATATTGCCGACCATTTCCGATTCGATCAGCGCACCCAGATAGGTCGTGATCTCGGCATCCTCGCCACGGCCTGTCTGGCCCATGACCTGCACGCCCGCGACCTCGGTCGTGAACCGTACGCAGCGGGTGCAGGAAATGCAGCGCGTCATATGCGTTTCGACCAGCGGGCCAAGCTGCAGATCCTCGACCGCGCGCTTGGGTTCGCGGAAGCGCGAGAAATCGACGCCGTAAGCCATCGCCTGATCCTGAAGATCGCACTCGCCCCCCTGATCGCAGATCGGGCAATCCAGCGGGTGATTGATGAGCAGGAATTCCATCACCCCCTCGCGCGCCTTTTTCACCATGGGCGAGTTGGTCCTGACCACGGGGGGCTGCCCCTCGGGGCCGGGGCGCAGATCCTTGACCTGCATTGCGCAGCTGGCGGCGGGCTTGGGCGGACCGCCCACAACCTCGACCAGGCACATCCGGCAATTACCCGCAATCGACAGCCGTTCATGATAGCAGAAGCGCGGAATCTCGATCCCTGCCGCTTCGCACGCCTGAATCAGCGTCATCTCTGGCGGAACATCAATCTCGGATCCGTCTATGACGATCTTGCGCAACTCGGACATGATTCACCTTTCCGTAAGCTGGCGGCCAAGCGCGGTGCGCTCGGCAATCTGTGTGCGGGCATAGGCGCAAATCTCGGCCTTGCTGGCCGGGTCAACGCCCGCGCGCTCAAGATGCCCGTCAACCTGGGCCTGCATGAGCGCCTGTTCTTCCTTGTCCTCGACAAAGGCCTCGATCTGCGCGCGGCTGTAGCCCAGCCCCCGCGCCCGGTTATAAAGCGACAGGAAATACCGCGTCCGCGCCAGACGCCCCGGCGGGTCGATCCCGTCGCATTTGCGGGACACATGGCGGATCAGCGCTGCCGTGAACAGACCGTTATAGATGTCGGGATTGCCGCGCAGGGCCTCATTGACCTCTGCCTGTGTCGTGCCGGCATTTGCGCCTGCCGAAAGGGAAAGCGCTGCCACCAACGCGATAAGGGGTGCCTTCATGGCCGTCACTCCGCTGCGAGCGCGCATTGGCGCTGCGTCCATAGCTTGGCCTCGGCCAGCCAGTCCCAGCCAAAGGCATGATCACTGGCCCCATGCGCGCGCAGATGCTCCAGCCGCGCCAACCCCTCGTCCAGCGTGGGGCAATGCCCTGCAGGCACCCACCACATGACGAAATGCTGCGCACCCATCACCTCGAACCACTCGGCCCGCCGAGCATAGAACTGCCGGTGCACTGTGTTCCAGACAAATTGCTCCAGCGATGCGATATCGGACCAGACTGTCAGATTGGCCACGAATTGCGGATCACCTGCAATGCAATTTTCGGTGTTCCCGGTGCCCGGCGCGCCAGACCCTTCCATCATCCAGACGAAACCGGGCGAGCGCTTGCCGATCCTGTTCACCCGGTCCAGCGCCCCCATGAACTCGGCCACGCGCAGATCACCCGGCGGCGCGGACAGCCGCCCGATATTGAGTTGCGCGAGATGATGGCCCGCCCGCTCCATGACTATTCCGCCGCGACCCTGGCGCTGGCGCCCGCCTTGCGGGCGCGGATACGGTCCTCGATCTCGGGGCGGAAATTGCGAATCAGCCCCTGGATGGGCCAGGCCGCCGCATCGCCCAGAGCGCAGATCGTATGCCCCTCGACCTGCTTCGAGACATCCCACAGCATGTCGATCTCTTCCAGCTCGGCCTCGCCGCGCACCAGCCGGTCCATGACGCGCATCATCCAGCCCGTGCCCTCGCGACATGGGGTGCATTGCCCGCAGCTTTCGTGCTTGTAGAACTTGGCCAGCCGCCAGATCGCCTTGACGATATCAGTGGATTTGTCCATCACGATCACCGCCGCCGTGCCCAGCCCGGATTGCAGGTCATTGCGCAGATAGTCGAAATCCATCGTGGCATGGCGCATTTTCTCGCCGCGCACACATGGTACCGAGGACCCGCCGGGAATAACCGCCAGCAGATTGCCCCAGCCGCCGCGAATGCCACCGCAATGGCGCTCGATCAACTCTTCGAAGCTGATGGACATTTCCTCCTCGACCACGCAGGGCCGCTTCACATGGCCCGAGATCGCGAAAATCTTGGTGCCCGCATTGTTGGGCCGCCCGAAACCGGCGAACCACGCGCCGCCGCGCCGCAGGATCGTGGGGACAACGGCAATCGATTCCACATTGTTCACTGTCGTCGGGCAGCCATACAGACCCGCACCCGCCGGAAAGGGCGGTTTCATGCGCGGCATGCCCTTCTTCCCTTCCAGGCTTTCCAGCAGCGCGGTTTCCTCGCCGCAGATATAGGCGCCGGCACCGTGATGCAGGTAGATGTCGAAATCCCAGCCCGATCCGCAGGCATTCCTGCCCACCAGCCCGGCCTCATACGCCTCATCAATCGCGGCCTGCAACGCTTCGCGCTCGCGGATATACTCGCCCCGGATATAGATGTAGCAGGCATGGGCATTCATCGCGAAAGAGGCGATCAGACACCCCTCGATCAGCGTATGCGGATCATGGCGCATGATCTCGCGGTCCTTGCAGGTTCCGGGCTCGGATTCGTCGGCATTGACGACCAGATAGGCCGGGCGGCCATCCGATTCCTTGGGCATGAAGGACCATTTCAGCCCGGTCGGGAACCCGGCCCCACCGCGCCCGCGCAGGCCTGACTGTTTCATCTCGTCAATGATCCAGTCGCGGCCCTTGGCAAGGATCGCCTTGGTGCCATCCCAATGCCCGCGCGCCATCGCGCCGCGCAGCGAGCGGTCATGCATCCCGTAAAGATTGGTGAAAATGCGGTCCTGATCGTTGAGCATTGCTTACCCCTTGCTGCCGACTACCGGTCGGCCTTGCCCCGTCGCCAGACGCGGATTGTGACGATCAGCGCCCAGGCAAAAGCCGCCAGCGCTGCGAAATCGATCAGGAATGCGTAGCGCGGGTCCCAGCCATAGTCGCGCCCGATCCAGCCCAGCACGACCCAGGCGACGATCGCCACGGCCATGACCAGTGCGGCCTGCCGTGCCTGCCGCGCGAGCGCCAGTTCCTCTTTGCCGGGTTTCTGCGTCACATCGCATCCCTTGTGTCACTTGCGTCCGGTCTTGTCTGCCTTGCCATCCCCGGCCAGCGCCTTGGCCTGCGTCACCCAGTCATCGCGGCTGACGCGGCCCCGGAACCCTTCGAGGTTGTCATCCACCCAGGCCACTTCCTCATCGCCCCAGCTCGCGATCTGCCAGTAGTGATGCACGCCAAGCGCGTTGAGCAGCTTTTCCAGCTTTGGCCCCACCCCCTTGATCTTTTTCAGATCATCAGCCTTGCCCTTGGCTTTCTTCAGCATTTCGGGGCGCGTGCCGGGGCCTGCATCCTCGGCGCCCTTGGCCACCGCTTCGGGCTTGGCGATGTTCTTGTCGCACGCCTCCTGCCGGCTCACACCCGTGTCATCCACCGGCGTGACCATCGCGGGTTTCGGCTCGTGCGCCTTTATTGTTGCAGCGTCAACCGGTTTGATCTCTGCCACGCCAAGCCAGGGCGTCGTCACCGGAACCTCGGTCCCGTCAATCCGCTTGAGCGTGTCGCCCAGCCGGTCGGCCAGCGCGACCGAGGCATTCTGATCCTCGCCCGTGAAATCCGCGAGCGTCGTGACCCCGCCCAGCGGTTCGGACGCGAAACGCCCGTTCTGGGGCCCCGGCGTGGGCACCTTGCCCGCTGCCATGTCATCAAGCAGCCTTGCGAAGCTCTCGGCGGTCAGGTCCTCGTAATAGTCCTTGCCGATCTGCGCCATGGGTGCATTCGCGCAGGCGCCCAGACATTCGACCTCTTCCCATGAAAACTTGCCATCTGCCGACACTTGATGCGGGCGTTTCGCAATCTTGTCGCGGCACACGGCCACCAGGTCCTCGGCCCCGCAGATCATGCAGGACGTGGTGCCGCAAATCTGAATATGGGCAACAGTCCCGACAGGTTGCAGCTGGAACATGAAGTAGAATGTCGCCACTTCCAGCGCCCGGATATAGGCCATGTCCAGCATCTGCGCGACATGCTCGATCGCCGCGCGGGTCAGCCAGCCCTCCTGCTCTTGTGCGCGCCACAAAAGCGGGATGATGGCCGAGGCCTGACGGCCCTCGGGGTATTTGGTGATCTGCGCTTCCGCCCATTTCTGGTTCTCGGGCGTGAAGGCAAAACCTTCCGGTTGCTCGGAATGCAGTCGGCGCAGCATCAGCCACAGGCCTCCGTTTTCAACAGCAGTCCGCCGACCTCGAAATCGACCTGGACCAGACCTTCGTCTTCAAGCTTCATGACGATCTCATCCAGCAAATCTTCGTCGAAGCCCGTGATCTCCTCGACCTCTGCGGCGAGCTGCGGGCTGGTGACCTCGCATCCCACGGCTTCGACTGCCGCGATGAACTCTGCGCGCTCTGCCTCGGTCGGGCCGCCGGCAAGCGTCGGTGCCGCCAGAACGATACATGCGGCTGCGATAGTTGCGGTGCGACGTGCTGTCATCGGTCAATCTCTCCAAAAACGACATCCATGGTCCCAATGATGGCCGCGACATCAGCCAGTTGGTGACCCTTGCAGACATGGTCCATGCTTTGCAGATGCAGGAACCCCGGCGCGCGCAGTTTCGCACGATAGGGCTTGTTCGTGCCATCGGCGACCAGATAGACCCCGAATTCGCCCTTCGGTGCCTCGACCGCGGCATAGACCTCGCCTGCGGGCACATGGAACCCTTCGGTATAAAGCTTGAAGTGATGGATCAGCGCTTCCATGCTGGTCTTCATCTCGGCGCGGTCCGGCGGTGTGATCTTGCCGCGTGCCAGCACATCGCCCTGCCCTTCGGGCGCGCGCAGCTTTTCAATGGCTTGCAGCATGATCTTGGTGCTTTCGCGCATCTCGGCCATGCGGCACAGATAGCGGTCATAGCAATCACCGTTCTTGCC
>REDZ01000055.1 GCA_007695345.1 Paracoccaceae bacterium
CTCATACAGGCGCGATTTCAGCGCGTTCATGGCGATCTCGCGGTTCTGGTGCTGCGATTTCTGGCTCGAAGTCGTGACGATCCCGGTCGGGATATGTGTGATCCGCACCGCCGAGTCGGTCGTGTTCACATGCTGCCCGCCCGCACCGGAAGAGCGATATGTGTCGATCCGGATATCCGACGGATTGACCTCGATCTCGATATTGTCGTCCACCACCGGATAAACCCAGACCGAGCTGAAGGATGTGTGCCGCCGGGCGCTGCTGTCATAGGGCGAGATGCGCACCAGCCGGTGCACGCCCGATTCCGATTTCAGCCAGCCATAGGCATTATGGCCCGAAATCTTGTAGGCGACCGAGCGGATGCCCGCTTCCTCGCCCGCGCTCTCGGACATCAGCTCGACCGTATAGCCCCGCTTCTCGGCCCAGCGCACATACATCCGCGCAAGCATCGCGGCCCAGTCGCAGCTTTCCGTGCCGCCCGCGCCCGCATTGATCTCAAGAAACGTGTCATTGCTGTCCGCCTCGCCATTCAGAAGCGCTTCCAGCTCTTTCTCGGCGGCGCGCTTCGCCAGTGCAGCCAGATCGGCCTCGGCCTCCGCCACGACCTCGGCATCGCCCTCGGCCTCGCCCAGTTCGATCAGGCCGGTCTGGTCCTCCAGCTCCTGCGCGATGCTGCGATAGGTGTCGAGTGCGTCCGACAGTTTCTGCCGGTCGCGCATCAGGCTTTGCGCGCGCGCCGGGTCATTCCACAGATCGGGGTCCTCGGACATTGCGTCGAACTCTTCCAGCCGGTGCGGTGCGGTCTCGATATCCATACGCTGCCCCAGCAGGGTCAGTGACTTGCGGATCGCCTCAATCGTATTCTGCGTTTCGGAACGCATGTCGTTCACCGTGCTCTGAAAGTATTGCCCTGCGCCCTGTCCTTAGCGCGCGGGGCCTCAAGGGACAAGCCAACCGGGCTAGTAAAGCCCCCCGGTCGAGACTGTTCCCAGGCTGGCCGGTCCGCTGGAGGTCGATCCGCGCCCCGGATCCTCACGCTCCAGCGCCTCATAGCTTTCGCCCGGAACATGCATGGGCAGATCGCCGCCCAGCGCAAAGCCACCGTCGATCACAGCGGCCAGACCAAAGATCGGCTCTACCCCGTCGCGGAAGAATTCGGCCTGCACATGCGACCCGCTGGCCCCATCGGGCAGGCGTGCGCCCGTATTGCGGTCGATATTCAGGAAATACCCGCCTTCGGGCACGGCAAAGCGCCCGCCGCCATATTTCTCGATCGCTTCTTGCATGAATTCATTGAAGACCGGGCCACAGATCGCCCCGCCGCCAGCCCCGCGCCCCAGCGGGCGCGGCTGGTCATGGCCGATATAGCAGCCCGCCACGATATTCGAGGTATAGCCCACGAACCACGCGTCGCGCCCGTCATTGGTAGTGCCGGTCTTGCCTGCAGCCGGGACCGGCAGATTGACCGTGCGCGCCGCCGTGCCGCGCTCGACCACGCCCTGCATCATCGAGGTCAGCTGATACGCGGTCACGGCATCCATGACCCGCGTGCGGCTATGCGTGATCCAGGGCTCGCGCCCCTGCGCCAGGTTGCGTTCCGTGCAATCGACGCATTCGCGCTGATCATGACGGTAGATGGTTTCACCCCAGCGATCCTGCACCCGGTCAACCAGCGTCGGTTCGACCCGCTCGCCGCCATTGGCGAACATCGCATAGGCCGCGACCATGCGGAACAGCGTGGTTTCCTGGCTGCCCAGCGCATTGGCCAGAAACTGCTCGGCCCGGTCATAAACGCCGAATCGTTCGGCATAGCCGCCCACGACATCCATCCCGATTTCCTGCGCCAGTCGCACCGTCATCAGGTTGCGCGACAGTTCGACCCCCCGCCGCACCGGGGTCGGGCCGTAGAACTGGTTGGACGCATTGGTCGGGCGCCAGACACCCTGCGCGGTCTCCACCTCGATGGGCGCATCCACGATGATCGTCGCCGGGGTGAAGCCCGAATCCAGCGCCGCGGCATAGATGAACGGCTTGTAGGCCGATCCGGGCTGGCGCTGTGCCTGTGTGGCGCGGTTGAAGACCGAGGACTGATAGGAAAAGCCCCCCTGCATCGCAATCACACGGCCGGTATTGACGTCCATCGCCATGAACCCGCCCTGCACTTCGGGGATCTGGCGCAGCGACCAGCGGACAAAGCTGCCATCGCTGTCGGATGTCACCTTGCGCACATAGACAACATCGCCCACGTCCAGATTGTCCGACAGCGACCCGCGCGCCCAGTCGATATCCGACCGGGGCACGACATGGGGCGCGTTTTCCTCAGGGTCGACATCCTCGATGCCAAGACGCGCCTGATCGGGGCTGACCTCGAGCACGACAGCAGGGTGCCAGCGATTGCCCAGCGTCACATCGCGTGCCAGATCCAACCGCGACAGCGCCTCGCGCCACTCGTTCTCATTTTCCAGCAGGCTCGGGTCGATCGTCTCGCCCGTCGTGCGAAGCTGCCCCAGATTGCGGTCATAGCGTTCCAATGCGCGCTGCAGTGCATGGGCGGCAGCGACCTGCATTTCCGGATCGATCGTCGCCCGAATGCTCAGTCCGCCTGCGAAGAACTCATCCTCGCCAAAGGCGCCCGAAAGCTGGCGGCGCACTTCGTCGGTGAAATAGTCGCGCGCGGGCAGGCTGGTGCGCGAGCTGGAGAAATCACCGGATTGCACGGTGCGCAGCGGTTCGGCGCGGGCGGCATCATGTTCGGCCTGGGTGATGAATTCGTTGCGCAGCATCTCGCCCAGCACATAATTGCGCCGCGCCACCGCGCGGTCCATGTTGCGCACCGGATGGAACACCGAAGGTGCCTGCGGCAGTGCGGCCAGATAGGCCAGCTCGTGCAGTTCCAATTCGTCCAGATTCTTGTTGAAATAGGTCTGCGCGGCGGCCGTCACCCCGTAAGAGTTCTGCCCCAGAAAGATCTCGTTGAGATACAGCTCGAGGATCTGGTCCTTGTCCAGCGTACCCTCGACCCGGCTGGCAAGGATCAGTTCCTTGATCTTGCGCTCGCCTGTTCGGTCCCCTGACAGGAGAAAATTCTTCATTACCTGCTGCGTGATGGTCGAGGCGCCGCGCAATGTCTCACCCCGCGTGGCGACAGCCTCATAGGCGGCCACAGCCATCGCGCGCGCGTCAAAGCCCGAATGCGCATAGAAATTCCGGTCCTCGGCGGCGATAAAGGCGTTGCGAACCTGCTCGGGGATGTCGTCAATCGGCGTGAAAAGTCGCCGCTCCAGCGCGAATTCGTCGATCAGCCTGCCTTCGCCGGAATAGATACGGCTGATCGTGGGCGGGGCGTAGCTGGCAAGCTGCTCATGGCTGGGCAGGTCCTGGCTGTAATACCAGAACACGCCGCCAAGAGCGATCACGCCGAAGAACAGCCCTGTAATCAGAAAACTGAACAGGCCGCCGAAGAAGGATAGAATCGCACGTAGCACCAGAACCTCTCAGGGTAGCAACCACCACTATATACGCCCTGTCGCGCGGCGCGTCAAAATGCGGAGCGATCAATATTCGGTTTGTGGGCGAATCAGCGGTGCGTCTGCGTGCCTGCCTGCGACTCACGCCGCGTGATTTCAAAGCGGACTGTGCCCACAGGCAGGCCCCAGCGGGTGACAACCGCATCATTTATGATCTGCCCGTCAGGGCCGTGATAGATCACATCCTCGAACCCCAGCCGCGTGACCTGCCCTTCGGATTCGAAATCCGCGATATAGGACAGGCGGATCTCGGTGCCTGCCTCGACCACCTCGGCCACGCCCACAGTATCATCGCGCCGGCCGGTCCAGCGGCCGGGGCCTGCGCGGTCAAACACCCAGGTCAGGCGGTTCTCTTCGCCGTCGTCATAGAAGAAATCCTCGACCACGGTCAGGCGATCCCCCTCCAGCCGCCCGTCCAGATCGGCCCGAAAACGCCGCTCGCTGCCGGTCAGACTGACGCGGAACACGCCGGTTCCGGTCGCGCGGCCCGCAAAGGCCGCCTCCAGGGTGATGGGGCGCAACGGCCCTTCGGGCGAGGGCGGCACGCGCGAACAGGCGGCGAGGGCGAGCGAACCGGCAAGGACGGAACGGCGGGTAAGCAGGATCATGGGCGGCGCCTTTGTGCTGGATGAGATGGGATTTAATACGCCCGGCCTGCGTATCCAGCACGATTGACCGGGGCGCCTAGCGCCGGCGCAGGCCCTGCAGCGTCGTATCCTCTTCCTGCCACCCTTCCAGCGCATCGGCCAGCACGCGCGCCATATGCGCGTGCCATTCCGGGTCCTGCAACTGCGCCATGTCCCGCGGGTTCGACATGAACCCCAACTCGATCAGGACCGAGGGCATGTCCACGGCGCGCAACACTGTAAAGGCCCCCGATTGCACAGGGCGGCGATGCAGCCGCAACCCGGCCTCGCCCACATGATCGACCAGCGTCTCTGCCAGAGCTTGCGCACGCGGGGCGGTATCCTGCCAGGCAACGGCCATCAGGACGCGCGCGATCTCATCGGTGTTGCCGGTCATATCGACCCCGGCCAGCATATCGGCGCGGTCATGGCGCTCGGCCAGATACGCCGCGGAGTCGTCGCTGGCCTCATCCCCCAGCAGATAGACGATGGTGCCGCTGGCCATCCCCTCGGGCAGGGCATCGGCGTGTAGCGACACAAACAGATCGGCCCCGGCGGCGCGGGCCGCGCGGATACGCCCGTCGAGCGACACGAACACATCCGCATCCCGCGTCATCGCCACGTCGAACACACCGCGGCGCAGCAATTCCTCGCGCAGGATTCGCGCGAATTGCAGCACCAGATCGGATTCGCGCACGCCATCCCGCTCTGCCCCCGGATCAATGCCGCCATGGCCGGGGTCCAGCATCACCACCGGGCGGCGCGGGGCCTCGGGCGGGGGCGGGGCGGCATCGGGGTGCAGCAGCGCGGGATGGGTGCGGGCGACAAACCGCGCCTCGGATTGCGCGCCCATGTCGAATTCCTCATCCGTGGCGCGCGACAGGCGCAGCGCGATCCGCGCGCGACCCGTGTCGGGGTCCACCCGCTGTTCGGTCGTGGCAGGCAGCCAGGGGTCATTCAACTCCAGCACCAGACGCGCCCAGCCATCAGGCAGATGGCCCAGTCGCTGCGCGGCCACGGCATTGCCCTGATCAGGGATCGTCGCGCCGCCCCAATCCACAGTGTTGATATCGACCACAACGCGCGGCGGCGCGGCCAGGATGCGGGTGCGAAAGGGTGCAGGCTGTGACAGCGCGATATCGACCGCCAACTCGCCGCGCGTGGCGCTGATCGCACTGTCACCGACGATCAGGCGCGCCTGCGCTGCCTGCCCGCCTTGCGCCATGGCACCCCCCGCCTGCAACAGCAGGATGGCGGCGGCCATCAGGGTCCGGGCAAAATTCATCACCTGCACGACATGCCTCTTGCTCTGTCCAGTGGCCTTGCGGCGCGGCCATGTGTTCTGGCAAGTTATACACAGTCCGGGCTGCGCGCGAAACATGCAAGCGGCAGTCGGGGATGGCGCAGGCGGCTCACAATGCCGCCAGACCGGTTTTGCCGCAGGGAAAGACGCGCGGACAGGGTTGATTCCGTCGCGCCCGCGCGGTTTAAGACGGCATGACAGCCAGACGCGGAGCCTGTCGGTCCCCAGCCCCGCACGACCTGGCACGGATTTGAAGAACAGGAGCCCCCGATGACCCTTCCGCTGAGCGATTCTGCACTGATCGGAACCTGCCTGGCAGCCTCTGCACTGGGGCTGTTGGTGCTGACAGGCGGCGGGGGCAATGGCACCCCCGACGCTGATACCGTTGCAACTGCGCAGGTCGAGGAGGCGCCCGCGCCCGAACCCGAAGCGCAGGCCGCGTCAGACGTACCGGCGGATGTTGACGACGATTTCGGCGATCAGGTCCGCGCCTATCTGCTGGAAAACCCCGAAGTCATCTTCGAGGCCGTCGCCGTCTATGAAGAGCGCAACATGGCCGCGCAGACCGACATGAGCCGCGAATTGATCGCGGCGAATGCCGATGCAATTTTCAATGACGGGTTCTCATGGGTGGGCGGCAACCCCGATGGCGACATCACGCTGGTCGAGTTTGTCGATTACCGCTGCGGGTTCTGCCAGCGCGCGCATGGCGAGGTGTTCGGTTTTGTCGAAGCCGATGCCAACACGCGGCTGATCATCAAGGAATTCCCCATCCTGGGCCCGGAATCCGAATTGGCCTCTCGCTATGCCATCGCCGTGCTGAACGAAAAGGGCGACGAGGCTTATGAGCAGGTGCATGGCGCGCTGCTGGGCCATGACGCCCCGATCACGGATGAGGCGCTGAGCGATATGTCGGCGGATCTGGGGCTGGATCATGATGTGATCGCCGCCGCGATGGACAGTGATGCCACAACCGACGTGATCGCGGCCAACCATGACCTCGCCCAGCGCCTGCAGATCACCGGCACACCGACATTCGTGATGGAAGATGAAATGATCCGCGGCTTTGTCGAGGCGGATGTCCTGACCAATGTCGCAGCCGACCTGCGCGACTGATGGCATACGGTCCCCGGCGCGATCACGCCGCGCCGGGGACCGATAAGTCAGAGTGTCGCGTTGGTGGCGCCGCCATCCAGAAGCAGGTTCTGCCCCACGATAAAGCCCGAATGCGCCGAGCACAGAAACGCACAGGCCGCGCCGAACTCGGCCGCTGTGCCGTAGCGGCCCACGGGGATGGTCGCCTCGCGCTTGGTGCGCGCCGCCTCCATCGAGATACCTTCGGATTTTGACACGCCGCCATCGAGCGCCGTGGCGCGGTCCGTATCATGAATGCCCGGCAGCAGATTGTTTATGATCACGCCCTTGCCCGCCACCTGCCGCGACGTCCCCGCGACATAGCCTGTCAGCCCCGCGCGCGCACTGTTCGACAGACCCAGCACCGCAACCGGCGATTTGACCGAGACCGAGGTGATATTCACCACCCGGCCCCAGCCCCGGTCCATCATACCGGGGACCAGTGCTTTCATCAGCGCGATCGGGGTCAGCATGTTGGCATCCAGCGCGCCGATGAAATCGTCGCGGTCCCAGTCGGTCCACATGCCCGGCGGTGGGCCGCCCGCATTCGTCACAAGGATATCGACATCGCCAGCGGCGGCCAGCACTGCAGCGCGCCCCTCCTCGGTCGTGATATCCGCGGTGACGGTCGTCACCTCGACCCCGTGGTCGGAACGGATAGCGGCGGCGGCCTCTTCCAGCGCGTCACTGCCGCGCGCGTTCATCACCAGATGCACGCCCTCAGCGGCAAGCGCCTCCGCACAGCCGCGCCCCAACCCCTTGCTGGACGCACAGACCAGCGCGCGTTTGCCCGAAATCCCCAGATCCATCGCATAACCTCCATTCCGATTTCCGGCCAGCGGTAGCACCCCCTGTCCGAAGGGGGAAGACCCGGACATGGTCTGTTAGCGACAGGGTCATGTCGCAAATAGCAACTTTTTTGGCATTCGGGGTGGATTCTTACGCAAGCACACTGATACGCATGAGAGACGCTAGACAATCAGACTTCACCTGCAAGACAGGAGCAACCATGTATCGGAAGGTCATATTTCCGGTCGATTTGTCACATATCGACCAACTCGACAAAGCGCTGAAGATCGCAACCGACCTGGCGCAGCACTTCCAGGCGGAGCTATGCTTCGTCGGCGTAACCGGAACAGCGCCGAGTGCGCTTGCCCATACGCCCACCGAGTACACGCAGCGGCTTGAGAAATTTGCACAGGATCATGGCGGCGCGTCCGGGCTGAACACCTCTGCGAAAGCCTGCGTGAGCAGTGACCCTGCCGTCGACACGGACAAGACCCTGCTTCAGGCCATCCGCGATCTGGGTGGCGATCTGGTCGTGATGCAAACGCATGCCCCCAGCGCCGTTGACTATGTCTGGGCCGGGCATGGTGACACGATCGCCGCGCATTCAGAAGCCTCGGTCTTTCTGGTGCGCTGATCTATCGGCGAAACCCATAACAAATAAAATCGGAGAGGATAATGTC
>REDZ01000034.1 GCA_007695345.1 Paracoccaceae bacterium
CGCGCCCCGCGGGCCCCCCCCCCCCCCCCCCGCGCCGCGGGGGCGCGGCCTGTTTACCGTCCGATGGCATAGGCCTGCATCAACCGGGGCGAGGCCCCGGCGCGCAGCAGCCCTGACGGGTCGCGCGCAGCAGCCGTCAGCCGCCCGATACTCATGGGCGGCGCAGTCTGCACGTCATGGCCACGCGCGCGCAGATCCTCGATGACGGCGGGGCCATAGCTTTCCTCAACCATGATCTGACCGGGGCTGCGCGAGCGCGGGTAGAAGCTGGCGGGCGCATGGGTGGTGTGAAACAGCGGCGCATCGAGCGCCTGTTGCAGCCCCATGCCAAATTCCGCGACATAGAGGAAGAACAGCACCTGCCATTGATCCTGCTGATCGCCGCCGGGCGTGCCAAAGGCCAGCCGCGTCCCATCCGCGTGCAGCGCCAGAGAGGGCGAAAGCGTGGTGCGCGGCCGTTTGCCAGGGGCCAGCGATCCGGGCAGACCCTCTTCCAGCCAGAACATCTGCGCGCGGGTGTTCAGGCAAAAGCCCAGTTCCGGAATCGCGGGTGAGCTTTGCAGCCACCCGCCCGAGGGGGTGGCCGCGACCATGTTGCCCTCGGCGTCGATCACATCGAGATGGACCGTATCACCGCGCTTGCGGGCCAGATGCGCCATGGTCGGCTCATACACCGCGCCATCCGTGGGGCTGAGCCGCGCCAATGCGTCCATCATGGCGGCATGCTGCGCATCGAAACCGGGCAGGATACCGGGGCGCAGATCGTGGCTGGCCTGTGCCCCGATCAGCGTGCGGCGTTCGGCCAGATAGTCGGGGGATAACAAGCCCT
Source organism: Paracoccaceae bacterium (assembly GCA_007695345.1). Taxonomy (GTDB): domain Bacteria; phylum Pseudomonadota; class Alphaproteobacteria; order Rhodobacterales; family Rhodobacteraceae; genus Roseinatronobacter. The sequence goes on from REDZ01000034.1 coordinate 830, forward strand.
CAAGCGGCACATCACAGACATCGGGATCGGCCAGATAGACCTCGCGATCGGCATGGGCGAGTTTCATCGCTTCCGTCACGACATGGACCAGATCGCCGCCATGCGGGTCCAGACCCTCCAGCCCCATCCCGTCCAGCAGCCCCAGCGATTGCAGCAGCACCGGGCCTTGGGTCCAAGGCCCGCATTTGGCGATCTGCCAGTCGCGATAGCCGCCCCAGACCGGGCGTTCCACATGCGCGCTGTAGCCCGCCATGTCCTGCGCGGTCAGCACGGCGTTGTGCCTGCGCCCGTCACTATCGGGCAGGGCATTGCCGTCCAGCCAGCGCCCGATCTCTTCGGCGATGAAACCGCGATAGAAGGCATCGCGCGCGGCCTGTATCTGCCTGTCGCGGCCTGTGTGGCCTTCGGCCTCGGACAACAGGCGCGACCAAGTGCGGGCAAGCACGGGGTTGCGCAGCATCTGGCCCGCAACAGGCGGCGTGCCATCGGGCAGCCATGTGGCATGGGATGTGGGCCAGGCGTCGCGAAAGAACCCGGCCAGCCCGGCAATCGTGTCCGCCACGCGTGGCAGGCAGGGATGGCCTGCGCTGGCATAGTGGATCGCTGGTTCCAGCACATCGCGCAGGGACAACCGCCCATAGTCGCGCAACATCAGCATCCAGCCATCCCATGCGCCCGGAATGACCGTGGACAGCAGCCCGTCGCCGGGCACATGGGTCAGCCCCAGGCTGCGGTAATGGTCGATCGTGGCCCCCGCGGGTGCCGGACCTTGTGCGCAGATCACATCGGCCCGGCCCGCGCCTGCGTGCCACAGGATCGCCGGCATATCGCCGCCGGGGCCATTCAGATGCGGCTCGACCACCTGCAGCACCAGTCCGGCCGCGACAGCGGCATCAAAGGCATTGCCGCCGCGTTCCAGCATCGCCATGCCGACGCTGGACGCGATCCAATGCGTAGAGGTCACGACCCCGACGCTGCCCTGAATCTCTGGCCGTGTGGTGAATGTGCTCATGCCCGACATCCTGTTGCCCTTGCCATATCAGCATGTGCCGCCCCTGCCCCGCATGTGCAAGGGTGATCGGCAACGCTGCCAGCGGGGCCAATGCGTCAGATCGAGACGCGCTCCAGCAGAACCTCGCGCGGGGTGGCGCTGGCGGGCTGGTTCAGGACAACTTCGCCCCGGTTGAGCACGCAGAATTCATCCGCCAGCCCATAGGCGAAATCAAAGAACTGCTCGACAAGGATAATGGCAATCTCGCCCTCATCGCGCAGCAATTCGATCACCTTGCCGATCTGCTTGATGATATTGGGCTGAATGCCCTCGGTCGGCTCATCCAGCAACAACACCTTTGGCCGGGCGACCAGCGCGCGGGCGATGGCAAGCTGCTGCTGCTGCCCGCCCGACAGGTCGCCGCCGCGCCGGTTCTTCATCTGCTTCAGCACTGGAAACAGGTCATAAATCCGGTCGGGGATGTGGTGGTCGGACTTGGGCAGGCAGGCAAAGCCGGTCTGCAGGTTTTCCGTCACTGTCAGCAGCGGAAAGATCTCGCGCCCTTGCGGCACATAGGCGATCCCCGCCTGCGCGGCCTGCGCGGCACTCGGGTGGTCCAGCACCTGCCCCCCCAGCGTGATCGTCCCGCCGGAATAGGGATGACGCCCCGCAATCGCGCGCAACAGGCTGGTCTTGCCCACCCCGTTCGTGCCCATCACCGCCGTCACCGCGCCGGGCCGTGCGGTCAGCGACACCCCCCACAGGATTTGCGAGGCACCGTAATGCAGCGTCAGATTGTCAACCTTCAACATGTCTCAGCGCCCCAGATAGACATCGATCACCTGCTGGTTTTTCGTGACATGGTCGAGCGAGCCCTCGGCCAGCACTGACCCTTCATGCAGCACGGTCACGCGGCACTCCAGTCGGCGTATGAATTCCATGTCATGCTCGATCACCATGACCGCACGGGTGCGCGCGGCGCGTTTCAGCAGGTCGGTGGTATGCGCACGCTCTGCCGGGGTCATCCCGGCGGCGGGTTCATCGACCAGCAGCAGGCGCGGGTCCTGTGCCAGCAACATGCCGATTTCCAGCCATTGCTTCTGCCCGTGGCTCAGATCGCCCGCGCGATGCGCCAGCCGGTCACTCAGCCCGATTTCGGCGGCCAGTTCCAGAATTCGCGCCGCGTCACGCTCGGTCGCGTGCCACATCAGCACCGACAGCGGCCCGCGCCGGTTCTTCAGCGCCATGGCGAGGTTGTCGCGCACGCTCTGTTCCTCGAACACAGTGGGTTTCTGGAACTTCCGCCCGATGCCGATCTTGGCGATGTCGCTTTCCGACAGTTTCAGCAGATCGACCGATTGCGCCCCCCAGATCACGCGCCCCTCATCGGGTCGCGTCTTGCCGGTGACGATATCCATGAAGGTCGTCTTGCCCGCGCCATTGGGGCCGATGACCGCGCGCAATTCGGGCTCGCCGATGGCGATGGACAGATTGTTGATGGCGCGAAACCCGTCGAATGTGACCGACACGCCCGAGACTTCGAGAAGCGTTGTCATTGTTTGCGCACCAGATAGTCGAACAGCCCGCCGATCCCCTTGGGAAAGAACAGCGTGACCAGAACAAAGCCCAGCCCCAGCATGACCAGCCACCAATCCGTCCAGATGATACGGTAGAACCCAAGATCGATATTCGGCGCGCCGCCCCCGGTCAGCCAGCTTGACAGAAGCGACACCAGCGCGGCCCCGATCACCGCGCCATAGAGCCGCCCGCGCCCGCCGATGGCGACCCAGACAGCCAGATAGATCGAGGCGATGGGCGCGATTTCGGCAGGGTTGATGATGCCCGCCTGCGGGTAATAGAGCGCGCCCGCTATCCCTGAAATGACCGCGGTGAGAGTGAAGACGAACAGCTTGTAGCCCTCGACATTGTAGCCAAGGAAACGCACGCGCGCCTCGTTGTCGCGAATGGCGCGGATGACGCTGCCGAACTTGCCCGACACGACCCAGGCAAACAGCAGATAGCCCGCGCCCAGCGCAAAGGCCGACGCCCAGAAAAACCACACCGAGATCACCGATTGCGGCACATGCAGGGCGCCGGGGATGTTCTGCAACCCCGACAGCCCGTTATTGCCGCGCAGCCCGGTGTCGTTCTGGAACAGGTAGAGCGAGAGCGCGAGTGTCATCGCCTGCGTCAGGATCGAGAGGTAAACGCCAGTCACGCGCGAGCGAAAGGCCAGCCAGCCAAAGACCAGCGCCAGCAGCCCCGGCACCAGGACGACCATTGCAAGCTGAAAGGGTAGCGATCCTGCGAAACTCCAGATCAGCGGCAATTCGTTGGAGCCCACGACGCTGAAGATCTGCGAGGCGACAGCCTCTGACACTTCGCGTTCGGTCGGTGGTATGGTGCTGCCGGCCAAAGACTCGCGGATCACGATTTCGGTGCGCGCATACATCAGCCACATGCCGATGGCGTAGCCCCCCAGCCCGAAAAACGCGAAATGCCCGAGCGAAAGGATACCGCAATAGCCCCAGACCACATCCATCGCGATGGCAATCAGACACAGACACAGCGTCATCCCGAGGATCTTGACCAGGTTGGTCGAGATCAGCCCGATCCCGAACCCTTCGGACAGGACCGTGACGCCCAGTGTGAACAGCCCCAGAAGCCCCATGAACCACAGGACCGACGGATTGTCCTGAAGCAAGTGGCGGCGTTTGACAGGGGCGGCGGTTCTGCGTGACATCTCCATGGTTTCAGTCCCCCGCGGCGCGGCCCTTCAGGGCGACGATGCCCTTGGGCCGGAATTGAATGAACAGGATGATGAACAGCACCATGAAGGTCTGCGCGGCCAGCGTGTTGCCGGGGTTGAACCATTCGATCCCCTTTTGCAGCGCGCCGATCAGCGTGGCCCCGGCCAGCGTGCCGAAGACCGAGCCGACACCCCCCACCACCACGGTCATGAAGCTCTGCACGATGTAATTCGCGCCCATTTCCGATGTGACCTGCGCCACCAGCCCGATGGACACCCCCGCCACCCCCGCGATGCCCGAGCCCAGACCGAAGGTCAGCATGTTGATGCGGTCGGGGTTGATCCCCATGCTGGCGGCCATGCCGGGGTTTTGGGTGACAGCGCGCACCTCCAGCCCAAGCCGCGTGCGGTTGAGGATGAAGAGCAGCGCCAGCAGAAAGGCGATGGCCATGACAAAGATCGCGACCCGGATGGTCGAGATCGAGGCCACATCGTTGAAAGCGATGGACCCCGCCAGCCAGTCCGGCGCGGTCAACGGGCGCGCCTGCGTGCCGAATATGTTCTTGGCCAGTTGCTGGAGCGCGATGGAGATGCCGAAAGTCGCCAGCAGCGTTTCCAGCGGGCGGGTATAGAGGTGGCGGATCACTGTGCGCTCCAGCGCTACCCCGGCGGCAAAGGTCACCAGAAACGCCATCGGCAGCGCCACGATCAGCGAGGTGGTGTAATCCGGGATCATCGTCTGCACGACATAGCCGGTATAGGCGCCCATCATGATGAACTCGCCATGCGCCATGTTGATCACCCGCATCACGCCAAATGTGATCGCAAGGCCAATGGCGGCCAGAAAGAAGATCGAGGCCAGGGACAGCGCATCAAGCGACAGGCTGACGAATTGCCAGATCCCGACGGATGTGCGCGTGCTGTCCAGCGCGGCACGCGCGGCAGTCGTCACATCGGCATCCGGTTCCAGATAGGCGTCGAAAAACACATATTGCGCGACGGCGGCATCCATCTCGGCCTGGGTCGGCAGCGGCGGGACGATGCCTTCGTCCTGCAGCAGGCGATAGGCCTCGCGCCGCGCCTCTTCTGTGTCCAGCCGGTGAACAGGGATGCCCGCGACCGCGCCATCACTGACATTGGCGCGCAGCGCGTCGCGGATGGCGTTGCGGCCGGGGCGCGGGGGCACCAGATCGGCATCGGCCAGCCGCGCATAGGCGTCGACCAGGTCCAGATCCGCGCCGGGGGTTCGGATGCGCGCGACATTGGTGCCCTCGGGGATCTCTGGGGCGAATTGCGACCCGGTGCTCAGGATCTGGTTGAGCGCGCGCCGCGCCTCGGTCGTGATGTCGCCTGAAAGCGCGTCAATCGCGGCAACGCGGGTCGCGCTGTCGCTGGCAAAGCGCGCATTCAGCAGATCCAGCACGCGGGCCATGCGCGTGGCCACGGCTCCATCCTCTTCTTCCGAAAGCGCCGATTCCAGCACAGGGATGTGATCGGCCTCGGGGCTGCGGGCGATGGTGCGTACGGCGGCCATCCGGCGGGCGCGATCCGGGGCCAGCAGCTCGAACGTGACCAGCGCACCCTCGATTTCGCGCCGCACCCCGGCATTGACGCGGATCTGATTGACATCACGGGTGGTGACCTCGGCCACATCCTCGCCCGTGTCCAGATCGATCAGTGTCAGGGTCCGGTCCGCGCCGTCGCGCGCGTAGAAAAACAGCCCGTCCTCGGGGCGCTCGAACACCTCGCGTTCGGCCCAGCGGGTCAGGAATTCGGCCGTGCCCGGCGCATCGGCCTCTTGCAGCACATCAAGCACGCCACCGACCTGCGCGCGCGACGGGCTGGCCACCTGTTCCTGCACGGTCTGCAGAACATCCTGCAAGGGCGTGTCTGATTGCGCCGAAAGGGGCGCAAGGGGCCACAGAACAAGCAGGCACAGCGCAAGGGTCGCGATCAGGGCAGGACGCGGCATGGCATATCTCTCAGGAATAGGGGCAGGCAGGGGGCACCAAGGCCCCCTGCCCGTTTGTGCCTCAGTAGTTCGAAGTCAGTTGCACGCAGGTCTCGGTCTCCGTGTCGAACATCCCGCATCCCAGTTCCTGCCAGTCGCTGGTCAGATTGGCGCTTTCCTCGAGGAAGGGGGACCACGCTTCGCCCGCCACTTCTTCGGTCTGGCTGATGATGTCGAACTGACCATCGGCGCGGATCTCGCCGATCAGAACGGGTTTGGACAGGTGATGATTGGGGTTCATCACCGCCATGCCGCCGGTCAGGTTGGGGAATTCCTGCCCCCACATCGCCTCGCGCACAGCATCGACATCCGTGGTGCCGGCCTCTTCGACCGCGTTCACCCACATGTTGAAGCCGATATAATGCGCCTCCATCGGGTCATTGGTCACGCGGCTCTCATCACCGATGAATTCGTGCCAGGCGGCGATGAATTCGTCATTGGCCTCGGTATCGGCGGACATGAAATAATTCCAGGCCGCCAGATGGCCGACCAGACGCGAGGTATCGAGGCCCGAGAGCTCTTCCTCACCCACGGAAAACGCCACCACGGGCAGATCGAAACTGTCGATGCCCTGCGCGGCAAGTTCGGTGTAGAAGCCCACATTGGCATCGCCATTGATGGTCGAGATCACGCCCACCTGCTTGCCGCCTGCGCCCATCTCCACAACATCCGAGACAATGGTGGACCAGTCGGAATGACCAAAGGGCGTGTAGTTGACGAAGATATCGTCAGGGTCGATGCCCGCGTCTAGCAGATACGCCTCGAGAATGGCATTCGTCGTGCGCGGATAGACATAGTCCGTGCCCAGCAGCGCGAAACTCTCGACGCCCAGTTCCTCGAGGAAGTAATCCACAGCCGGGATCGCCTGAGTGTTGGGCGCGGCGCCAGTGTAGAACACGTTGCGCGAGCTTTCCTGCCCTTCATACTGGACCGGGTAGAACATCAGCCCATTGAGTTCCTCGAGCACCGGCAGCACGGCCTTGCGCGCGACCGAGGTCCAGGCCCCGAAGATCACATCGACCTCGTCCACTGTGATAAGCTGGCGTGTCAGTTCCGAAAACAGCGGCCAGTCCGAGGCCGGGTCCACGACCACCGCTTCCAGTTCGCAGCCCAGCAGGCCGCCCGCGTCATTCTGCTGTTCGACCAGCATGAGCATGACATCGCGCAGTGTCGTCTCCGAAATCGCCATGCTGCCGGACAGCGAGTGCAGCACACCCACCTTGATCGTGCAATCCGCTAGTGCCGGGCCTGCGGCCAGAAGTGCCGTCGCCGCGGCAGAGGCGAGAAGTCTGGGTTTATTCATGAGTCACATGCTCCTGTAATGAAACGGCATGCGGCAGGGGGATATCGCTTGATTTGTACAGTTCATTCCCCATCTCCCCCTTGGCAGCAGTTCAATGTTGCGCATGTCCAGTGGCCGGTGACTGTCAGGATCGGGCCGCTGGGCATGGGTCTGGCCCGTATGACCAGCCCTGCCGTTATTGAACCTGCCCTGATGGCGGTGAAGCCCGCAGCGGTGGCCGCACCGCGAATAAGCGTTGCAGGATGCACGCGATGCTGCAAATTTGGGCGGCGGCGCGACACATGCCTGCATTTTGCGCTGCATTGCAGCGGTAGCCCACCGCATGGTACGATTCTGTCCGGGATGCGGCGATCTGCCCGGCCAACCCGGTGCGGTTGTATGTCTGACCGGCAGCGACCGCGCCAGGACCGGCAAGCATACGCCCTTTGAACGGCGATTTACGCGCCATGGTCATCGAGCAGCCGATGCAATGGGCATCGCGCTTGACCTTGCAGACATGGATACACGAAGAGGGTGGGCCACGACATGTGCTGACAGGCCCGCGATCCGCAGGCGTGTTCACTTGGTCAATATCAGCTTTTCCGCGCGCGTGATCCGCAGCAAGCAGGTCTGCCCGTCAGGGTCGACAGGCGCAATGCTGCCCCTCTGCGTCAGGTTTTGCGCCCGGTGCCGCGGGATGTCAGTCGCAAGCGTTGCGGCCTGCGCAAGTCGCATGGGGCATGGTCCGAACACGTGCGGGGAACCGGGGCGTGTGGCTGCATATCTGACGCTCTTCTGTCGCTGAAACGTGATGTGCCGGGCTGAGACGTGATCTGGCCGGGCGCATGTCGTTTTCCTGACTTATCTGGTTGTCTATGTCTGGGCGGCGGCTGCATCGCCCTGAAACACTTCCGTGCGGGGCCAAAACCGACGTGGAAATAATGACTTGCGCGACGGACGTCACATATGGCGCAGGCGTGCCCGGCGCTTTGCGCAGCCGTGCCAGGATCATGCCTGCACACCAGACGCACCGCCCGAAGATGCGGCACAGCCGAAGGCCGAGACGAGAAAAACGCCCTGATCGCCGCAAAAGGTTTAATCCGATCGGACATATGCTACGTCTATGCCATACTGACCCGTTCAGATGCTGCCAACAGGGAATTGTCATGAAATGGATCAAGCTGACCGCCATCTGCGCTGTGCTGATGGCCCTTGCGCTGTCGGCCTGGGCCGTTTTTCTGCCCGCATCACACCCGACGCTCGAACGCGCGGGCCTTCTGGAACCAATGCGTGCCGTGGGCCTGCCGATTGCCGATGCTGATGATGGCGGCGGCGGTGGTGGGCCACCCTTTGGCGGGGGTGGCGGAGGTGTCCGTGTCGTCGCGCAAGAGGTCGCACTGATCGAGGCCGATGACCGGCTGGGCGCCATCGGCACCTCCGAGGCGCGGCGCAGCGTGTCGCTGACACCTGAAGTGTCGGGCAGGCTGGACAGCGTGTCGGTGTCCTCCGGTGACTGGGTCGAGGCCGGCAAGGTCATCGCAGAGCTGGAGAGTGAAGCGCAGCACCTGGCCATGGATCGCGCCGAGTTGCGCCTGCAGGATGCCCAGACTCGCGCCGAGCGCGTTGCACGCCTGCGCGATAGCGGCACCGCGACCGACGTGCAGATACAAGAGGCCGATCTGGCGCTGAATCAGGCGCGGCTTGACCTGCGTGATGCCGAGTTCGAGTTGCGCCGCCGCCAGATCGTGGCCCCGGCCTCTGGCTGGATCGGGCTGGTCGAGCTGGAACCCGGCGATCAGGTCGCTGCCGGGACAGAGATTGCACGGGTGGATGACCGCTCTGTGCTGCTGGTCGAATTCAACATTCCCGAACGGTTTGTTGGCCTGGTCGGACCGGGTGACCCGCTGGAGGTCAGCCCCCTGTCGCGCCCGCTGGAAGTTGTGGACGGGCGTATCCGCGCAGTGGCTGCCCGTGTCGAACAGGCCAGCCGCACGCTGCGCGTGCAGGGCGAGATCGACAACGAAGCGGACCGCCTGCGCCCCGGTATGGCCTTTCTGATCACTGTCCTGCTGCCGGGTGAGACGTATCCGGCTGTCGATCCGCTTTCGATCCAGTGGGACCGGCGCGGGTCTTTTGTCTGGGCCGTGGATGATGAGGATCGTGCACAGCGTGTGTCCATCGAGATCGTTCAGCGCCGCGATGATGCCGTGTTGCTGCGCGCCGATCTGGAAGAAGGGCAGCGCGTGGTTCTGGAAGGGGTGCAGAATCTGCGCCCCGGCGCCGAAGTCAGCATCGACGAGGTGATTTCCTCCGCCGAACCCGGCCAGGGTGATCTGCTGACCCGCCGGATCGAACAGGCGACGCCGGACGACGACACCGCGCCGGATATCTGACCGCCCCAGCCCGAGGAGAGCGCCAATGACCGGCGACACCGACACGCGCCCCACTGAGGACACGGCAAGCACGCCCCCCCTGCCCGCAGCGGACTCGGCCGAAAACGATGTCTTTGACGCCAGCGAGGCCGCAAAATCCGGCACTGCGCTCTTCGTGCGCCGCCCGATCCTGGCCTTCGTGCTGAGCGCGCTGGTGGTGATTGCCGGGCTGGCGGGGCTGTTCGCAGTCGAAGTGCGCGAATTGCCCGATGTGGACCGCCCGGTGATCACGGTCACCACGCAATTCAGTGGCGCCGGCCCCGAAACCATCGACCGCGAGATCACGGGCCGGGTGGAAGGCGCCGTGGGCCGCGTGTCGGGTGTGGAGAGTATTTCGTCCAGCTCCAGCTTCGGACGCTCGCGCGTGGTGGCGGAATTCAGCGACAGCACCGATATCGACGTGGCCGCGACCGACATGCGCGATGCCATTGGCCGCATCCGCAACGCCCTGCCCGATGGCGTGGATGAGCCGCGTATCGTCAAGGCCGATGCCGATGCCAATGCCGTCATGCGCATCAGCGTCACGTCTGCCACGCGGTCAGTGCAGGATTTGACACGACTGGTCGAGGACCAGGTCGAGGACCGGCTGATCTCGGCGCCCGGCGTGGCCGATCTGCAGATTTTCGGGGATCGCGATGCCATCTTCCGCGTCGATATCGACATGCTGGAACTGGCCGCGCGGGGGCTTGATCTGACCGATATACGCAATGCGCTGCGCAATGTGTCCTTTGATGTGCCCGCAGGCGCGTTGTCGAATGAACGCCAGAGCATTCAGGTTCGCACCACTGCCAATGTGCAGACCCCCGAGGCGTTCGAGGCGCTGGTGCTGCGTGACGGGGCGCGGCTGGGCGATGTGGCGCGCGTCACGCTCGGCCCCGCCCCCGGCGAGACGATCCTGCGCGCCAATGACCAGACCGGGATCGGCCTCGGCATCATCCGGCAGGCCCAAAGCAACACGCTGGATATCTCGCGCACGGTCACCGGGATCGTGGCAGAATTGCAGGATATCCTGCCCGATGACGTGAACATCTTTGTCACTTCGGATGAAGCGACCTTTGTCGGCGGTGCCATCACCGAGGTTCTCAAGACCCTGGCGCTGGCGCTGATGATCGTGGTGGCAGTCATCTTCCTGTTCCTGCGCGATGCGCGCGCGACCATGGTGCCCATGGTCAGCCTGCCCGTCGCGCTGATCGGGACCGTGGCGGCGATCCATCTGGTCGGGTTCTCGGTCAATATCCTGACGCTACTGGCGCTGGTGCTGGCGACAGGCATGGTGGTGGATGACGCCATCGTGGTGCTGGAGAACATCGTGCGCCGCCGCGCACAGGGCATGGGTGCGCGCGCCGCTGCCGTGCTGGGCACGCGGCAGGTCTTTTTCGCAGTCGTAACCACCACGGCCACGCTGGCCGCCGTGTTCGTGCCATTGTCCTTTCTGCCCGGTCAGGCGGGCGGCTTGTTCCGCGAATTCGGCTTCACGCTGGCAATGGCGGTCCTGATTTCATCCTTTGTGGCACTGACGCTCTGCCCGGTGCTGGCCAGCAAACTGTTGCGCCCGATCGATGCCACGGCCCGCCCCGGCCCGGTGGCGCGCTTTGGCGACAGGGCGGCGCAGTTTTACGCCCGCACGTTGCGCGGCGCCCTTGCGATGCCTGCTGCCGTCGTGCTGGCGGCCGTGCTGTTTGCGGCAACGGGTTGGTTCGCATCGCAATCCATCCAGCAGGAACTCACCCCGCCCGAAGATCGCGGCGTCGCCCTTCTGAGTGTGTCGGCACCGCAGGGTGTTTCCATTGAATATACCGACGCCAAGGTGCGCGAGATCGAGGCCGTGATCGCCCCCCTGCGCGAGTCAGGCGAGGTGACGAACCTGTTTTCCATCATCGGGTTCGGCAGCCAGGACAACCGCGCCTTCATGGTGATGACACTGGCCGACTGGGACCAGCGCGCGCGCAGCCAGCAGGCCATTGTCGGCCAGATCAATGCCGGGCTGCGCGATATTATCGGGGTGCGCGCCTTTGCGATCCAGCCCAACTCGCTGGGTATTCGCGGGGCCGGTCAGGGGCTGCGTTTTGCCGTGCTTGGCAGCAATTACGACGATCTGGCCGACAATGCACAGGCCCTTGTGGACCGCATGAACGAGGATGCGCGCTTCGGTCAGGTGCGGCTGGATTTCGAGACGACGCAACCACAACTCTCGATCGAGGTTGATCGCGAACGCGCATCCGATATCGGGGTCGATATCGACGGGCTCGGCGAAGCGCTGCAGGCCGTGCTGGACGGGCGCAATGTGGGCAACGTGTTCATTGATGACCGCAACTACGATATCCAGATGCTGTCCACCCGCACACCGGTCCGCGACCCCGGTGATCTGGAACAGAGCTTCGTGCGCAGCGGCAATGGTCAGATGGTTCCGATTTCCAGCTTTATCAGCCTGTCGGAACGCGCCATCGCCCCGCAACTCGCGCGTGAAAGCCAGCAGCGTGCCGTTCAGGTGACCGCAAGCCTTGCGCCCGATTTCCCGCTGGGCAGTGCCATGGCCGAAACGCAGCGGCTGGCGGCGGAAATACTGCCAGCGGGCGAACGTATCCTGCCATTGGCCGAGGCCGCGACACTGGATGAAACCTCTGCCGGGATCTTGCTGGTCTTCGGCTTTGCCATCCTGATCGTGTTTCTGGTGCTGGCCGCGCAGTTCGAAAGCTTTGTCTCGGCGCTGGTGGTCATGGCGACTGTGCCTTTGGGACTGGCCTGTGCGGGCTTCGCGCTGTTGATTACCGGCGTCAGTCTGAATGTCTATTCGCAGATCGGGTTGGTGCTGTTGGTGGGAATCATGGCCAAGAACGGCATCCTGATCGTCGAATTCGCCAATCAGCTGCGCGACGCGGGCGCGGATGTGTATGACGCGATCCTGCAGGCCTCGACCATCCGTCTGCGCCCGGTGATGATGACCATGACCTCGACCGTGCTGGGCGGTGTGCCCTTGATCCTGTCGCAAGGTCCGGGGGCCGAGGCGCGCGAGGCTTTGGGCTGGGTCGTGGTCGGCGGGCTGGGCCTGGCGACCCTGGCGACACTGTATCTGACACCAGTGGCCTATCTGCTGCTCGCGCGCTTCAGTGCGCCGCGCGCCTCGGGCCAGCAACGGCTGGAGCAAGAGCTTTCGACCGCCGCAACCCGCAGCACAGCATAAATTCGGTCAAGTGCTGTCCGTGGTTGCACAGGCAGCCCGACAGCGGTGGGCAAGTCGGTCAGTAAACGAACGGCGACGCGGTGACCGGGCATTCTGGCGACTGGCGGGCCGCGCCCACCCTGTTCCGGCGCGCGACGCCCTGTCTATCGACCAGCGACCAGATCGGGCAGGAACAGCACCAGCGACGGGACCGCGACGATCAGCGCGACCACCAGCAGATCCGCCAGGATAAAGGGCAGCACCCCACGGAACACATCCGTCACCATCACGTAGCGGCTGGCCACATTCTTGATGACAAAGACATTCATCCCGACGGGTGGCGTTATCATCCCGACCTCCAGCAGCTTGACCACCAGCACACCGAACCACACCAGACTCAGCCCCTCGGCATTGATGAGCGGCAGGAAAATCGGCAGCGTGACCAGCATCGCGCCAAAGGGTTCCATGAATGTGCCCAGCACCAGATAGATGCAGATGATGATAAGCAGCACCATCATCATGCTCAGCCCGGTATCTGTGACAAAGGACGCGATCAGGTTCGACACGCCCGAGACACCCAGAAACCGCGTGAACATGGTGGCCCCGATCCCGATGATCAGCAGCGAACTGGTGGTCAGCACGGTTTCGGTCAGCGACCGTCGGATCACATCGCGCGTCAGCCGCCGCATCGCCGCCGCGATGACCACGGTTCCGAACGCGCCCACGGCCCCGGCCTGCGTGGCCGTGAACAGGCCAGAGAACAGCCCGCCAAAAACCAGCAGGATCAACACCAGGATCGGCGCGACCTGCCGCATGGCACTGCGCAGATCGGGCGCATCGTTGGCGCCCGCGCGCGGAATGATATCGGGGCGCAGCCAGGCGATCATCAGCACCACGACGCAATAGGACAGCGCCGTGATGATCCCGATGCTGATCCCGCCCAGAAACACCCGCACGATAGAGGTTTCGGCAATCACGCCATAAATGATCATCAGGATCGAGGGTGGGATCAGCGCGCCGATCGTGCCACCCGCCGCAATGCAGCCCGCCGCAACAGACGGCTTGTAGCCTGCCTTGACCATCTCGGGGATGGCGATGCGGCCCATCGCAGCCGAATTGGCCAGCGATGATCCCGACACGGCGGCAAAACCCGAACAGGCAAAGATGGACGAGATCGCCAGCCCCCCCGGCAATCGCGCCAGCAGCGCCTTGGCCGCGTTGAACAGCCCGCCCGTCAGGCCGGTGTGATAGGCGACAAAGCCCATCAGCAGGAACATGGGCACCGCGCTCATCGTCCAGCGCGCGGCAAAGGAATAGGGGGTATTCGACAGGATGCCCATGGCCGGGTTCCAGCCCAGCATGGCCCAGATCCCGCCAAAGGACACGATGATCAGCGCCAGCGCCACCGGCAGGCGCAGGGCCAGCAGACCCATCAGGATGGCAACGCCCCAAAGACCGAATTCGACATTCATTCCGCGTCATCCTCGGTCCGGGCGGTCAGTTCGGCGCGCGCAGAGGGCACCAGCAGGATCACGGCCAGCAGCGCGCAGGCCAGTGTCGCCAGCGCAAACCCCGCAGGCACGATGAAATACGAGTGCCACACCGGCATCTGGAACCGCACGAGTTCCACGAATGTGCCCGAGCGCATCTCGCGCAGGGCCTTGACCCATGTGGCATAGGTCAGGATGCCATAGACACCGACCCCGATCAGCGCGATCAGCACGTCCGATCCCCGGCGCAGCGATGCCGGCAACACATAATCCAGCAATTCGACCGAGATCATCTGGTTGCGCAAGGTCAGCCAGCCCAGCGGCAGAAAGGCGACTGCGACCATATAGTAGCGCGCCACGATTTCCGGTGTCGTGTTCATGGAAATGCGGAACAGGTTCAGCAGCGCCACATCCAGCGTGACATGAAACATCATCAGCACCACCGCCGCGCCGCCCAGAAGCGCCAGCGCGCGGCATAGCCAGACAGTGAAGGCGATCATCATGCGCATGCGTGCATCCCGCAAACCCCTGGCCCCGGCAGGGCCAGAGGTCCGTTCAACAGGTAAGGATCACAGCCCGTAAGAGGCCAGATCGACATTCGACCAGATCTCTTCCATGGCGCGCTCGGACATCGCCTCGAGATCATCGCCCAGGTCCTCGACGATTTCGGTCCATTTCTCGACCAGTGCGGCGAAATCGGCGGCCAGCTCATCAGCGCTTGTGCGCGAGTCGGAATCCGATTGCGCAAAGGCGTTCGATGCCTCGAGCAGGCCCTCATCCGGGGTAATGACCTCGATCCCGGCTTCGGCAACGGCGTCGCGCGCGGCCTCGGGCAACTGAAAGCCCCAGCGATCCGTCAGGGTCGGGTTCGCGCGATTGGCGGCGCGCAGCACAGTGGCGCGGTCATCTTCGCTCATCCCGCCCAGGTGGACTGATTGAAGGTGAAGTTCGATGTCACGTGATAGGTGCCCAGCGGCACCTCGGTCACGTAATCCGCCACATCGACCAGCCGGAAGGACAGCATGTCCACCAGCGAGGTCATGGTGCCGTCGATGGTGCCCTGATTGAGCGCCTCGAACTGTTCACCCACAGCGATGCTCACCGGGGTTGCGCCGAAATTCTCGGCCCAGTGCGAGAATGGCGCCCCGCCCGAGCGCAGGCGCAGCCCCTGCAGATCCTCGGCGCTGCGCACCGGCGTTGTGGTGATCAGCACATAAGGGTCGGATGCGCCCGCGCCCAGAAACACCATGCCCTGCTCTGCGAATTCTTCCTGACAGGGGTCGCAATTGACGACAAATTCGGTCATTGCCAGCGCCATTGCATGCGACAGCCGACCGATCAGCGCCATGTCACCGGCGACATTCGTGCGTTCGAAATTTGACGGGAAGAACAGCGGCAGCAGGTTGCCGACACTGATCAACTCGGAACTCAGCGCATCGGGCACCTGCGTCAGCGAGACGACTTCGGACCCCACCAGCGACAGGCTGATGCTGCCGCCGCTCTCTTCCTCAAGGAAGGTCGCGAATTGCTCATACATATAGGTGGACGGGTGCGCAGGCGATGCCCCGCCCGCCCCGCGCAGGTCGAGTGCGCTTGCAGCCGTGGTCGTGCATAGTGCCGCTGCGGCACCCAGCATGAGTGTATGTGTCAGTTTCATGGTCATTTTCCTCCCAGTTTCGTGACCGTGACAGATGATGACGGGCGCGGCCTAGGGCCCGTCCGGTTCGGGCAAATCGAGCCCGCAGAACTTGCGCAGCAACCGATTGAGTTCGAGCTGCTCCGCCGGATCGAGGGCGCCGCGTTCATGTTCGGCAGCGCCGCCGAATAGCGAAAACGCCTGTTCGAGCGCCTGTTCGCCCGCGGGCAGGATCGACAGCCGCACAGTGCGGCGGTCGCCATCAGGTATTTCACGCGCAATCAGGGCGCGATCCTCAAAGGTGCGGATAACGCGGGTCATGGCCGCAGGCTTGATATACAGCGCCTGCGCCAGATGGCCCTGCCGCACGCCGGGCGTCTGCGCGATCATCCGCAGGATCGTGTATTCCGGCGCGCTGAGCGACACGGACTGGCCGCTTTCTTCCAGTTTCGCGGACACTTGCAGCCAGCACATGCGCAACAGAAAGCCGGTATTGTGCCGCAGCGCGCCATAGCGCAGCCCATCATCCTGTACGGCCATCGGATCGGCGCTGCGCGCAACGTGCAGCATCGATTCCCCGGCATCCTGTGCCATGCTCAGCCTCCCCTCACGCTCCTCTCAAGAACGCTAAAACAGAAACTGTTTCAGATCAAACAATTTCTTTTTGTACGACCTAGGCTCTCTCGGCTGTGACCATCAGCACGGACCCGCCGGGCTTGTCGGCATACAGTTCTGCGATGCGCTCGGCATTATTGGCCCGCAAGGCACGCTGGTTCAGGCTGCCTTTCTCGGTCACCTCGCCCCGGTCGAAACTGGGGGGCTGATCCAGCACCAGCGCACGCATCACGCGGCTGGCCGAACCGGTCGCGACGCTGGCCGCCCTGGACAATGCCGCTTCCAGCGCGGCGCGCCTTGCATCTGGCGTCATGGCTTTCGCCTGCTCTGACAGCAGCAGCAAGGCGCCAAGCTGGGGCTCATTCTCGCCCACGATGACGGCATCGCGGATCAGCCCGCCCATCGCATCGACCAGCCCCGCGCGAACCGCACCCACCGCAACCCATGTTCCGGTGGACAGTTTGAAGTTCTCGGCCACGCGCCCGTCGAAATAGAACCCGCGCGTCAGATCATCGGGGTCGGCAGGGCGCAGCGCGTCGCCCAGGCAATAGAACCCCTCTGCGTCAAAGACCTCGGCGGTCTTTTCCGGGTCGCCCAGATAGCCGGGCATGATGGTCGGGCCTTTCAGCCGCGCCTCCAGCTTGTCGCCGGTGGGCACCAGCTTCAGCGTCAGCCCGCGCGAGGGCACACCGATATTGCCCGCCTTGCGCTGCATTTCAGTGCAGGCCAGCGCGAAGGGTGCGGTTTCGGTCGCACCCAGCCCGGTGGCCAGCAGCACCTCGCGCCCCGTGACCGCGCGCCCGATATCCGACAGCCGGTCCCAAGTGTGCTGCGCCATGCCCGCGCCTGCGTAAAACAGCATCCCCAACCGCGCGAAAAACCTCTCGGCCAGCGCGCGATCCTGTTCCAGCGCGTCCACCAGCATGTCATAGCCCACGGGCACGTTGAAATACCAGTTGCACGAAAGCTCGCGCAGATTGCGCAAGGTCTCGTCGAACTTGCCGGGCACGGGGCGGCCATCGTCGATATAGTAGCTGCCGCCGTGATACAGGACGAGCATGAAGACCTTGTTGCCTGCCGCCGTATGGTTCCACGGCGCCCAGTCCAGAAGCACCGGGGGTTCGTCACGCAGGAAACGGTAGCAATCGCTCATCATGGCGCCCATGGCACAGAGCATGCCATTGGTGTTGATCACGGCCTTGGGGCTGCCTGTGGAGCCCGAGGTAAAGAGGTATTTCATCACCCCCTCGGGGCGCAGGGCGGCGCGCGCGGCATCGGCGCCCTCTGGTGCGGTCCGCAACAGTGCTGCAAAGTCATCCGCCCCGGTGTCCGTGCTGATCACGATCTGATCTGGTGCAGCAATGGCATCGAGCGCGGGCGCAAAATCTGCGCGATCATCGGCAAACACGGCACCGGGGCGCAACAGCGCCGCAATATCGCGCAGCTTGCGATGATCCCTGGACACCAGCGAATAAGCGGGCGAGACAGCGGCAAAGGGAATGCCCACATAGGTGCAGCCCATCGCCAGCAGCGCATGTTCCAGGCTGTTTTCCGACAGGATCAGCAGGGGCCGGTCCGGCCCCAGCCCGCGCGCCAGCAGCGCGGCCCCCAGACGGCGGGCAGACTCGCGTGCCTCGGCATAGCTGACGCGGCGCCAGTCGCCGCCATTCTCGCGCCGGGCGATCCATGTCGTATCGGGGGTGCGGTCGGCCCAGTGGTCAAGATAATCGGCGACCACAGGCAGATGCTCGGGCAGCGGGTCGCGCTGGCGCATCAGGATGCAGCCATCGTCACGCTGCGTGATCTCGAAGCGTGGTTGCCAGAAACGGGGGGCGGAACTCTGTGTCATATACTTACCTCGGGGCCATGCGGATTGCGCCGTCAAGGCGGATCACTTCGCCATTCAGCATCGGGTTGGTCACGATCTGCAGCGCCAGCGATGCAAATTCTGCCGGATCGCCCAGCCGGGGCGGAAAGGGCACTTGCCGGCCCAGACTGTCCTGCGCCTCTGGCGGCAGGCTGTGCAGCAACGGGGTCAGGAACAGCCCCGGCGCGATGGTGCAGACGCGGATGCCCTTGTCGGCCAGATCGCGCGCCATGGGCAGGGTCATGCTGACAATCCCGCCCTTGGATGCAGCATAGGCCACCTGCCCCACCTGCCCATCATAGGCCGCGACAGAGGCCGTGTTGACGATCACACCGCGCGCATCATCCGGCCCGATCGGGTCCTGGGCCGCCATGATCGCGGCGGCCTGCGACGCGCAGTTGAACGTGCCGCCCAGATTGACATTCAGCGCCTGCAGAAACAGCGCCGGGTCATGCGCAGCCCCGCGCGACACCGTCTTGGCCGCTGGCCCGATACCCGCGCAATTGACCAGCACCCGCAGCGCGCCGCCCGCTGCTGCGGCAGCCAATCCGTCGGCCACGCTGGCTGGGTCAGCCACATCGACCTGATGGAACTGGCCGGCAAGCCCTGCTGCCATGGCCTGCCCCGCATCGGCGTTGCAATCAAAGATCGCGACGTGCAGGCCAGCCTGCGCCAGCGCCCGCGCTGTCGCAGCGCCAAGCCCCGAGGCCCCGCCGGTGACGACAGCGACACCGCCCGTGAAATCCGTCATGCCCCCTCCTCTTGATGCGCGGCGCGGAACTTGCGCAGCAGTGTCAGGAACTGCGCCTGTTCGGCCGGGCTGAGCACGGCCAGCAACGCGCGTTCATGCGCATGCACCCGCTCCAGCGTTTGTTGATGCAGTGCGCAGCCCTCAGGCGTGGCAACCAGCGCCTGCGACCGGCGATCGCCCGGCACGGCGCATCGGCTGGCCAGCCCCCGCGCTTCCAGATCATCGATGATCGACACCAGCCCCGACCGCTCGATCCCGAGCCGGCGGGCAACGTCGCTCTGGGTCATGCCGGGGGTTTCAGCAATCAGCGTCAGCACCGAGAATGCGCGCGGCGACAGCACCGACTGCTCGACCTGTCTGCGGAAATCATCACGCACGATCATGTAGGCGCGCTTGAGGTTGTAGCCCAGCAACCCCTCGATCCCTGATTCGTCAACAACCTGAGCCGAAGCTGCTTGCGCCATGGCCGACCTCCCCATCCGACATGCGTTACAATAAGAAAAGATTACCAGCAAAACTGTGTTTCCACAATACTGTTTACTAACGTAACAAACGCTGTATAGTGCAGCGCAGCCAAGAGGGGGAGGTCAGGCATGGATGGAACTGGCGAAGTGCTGGTCAGGTATCACCTGGACGGGGAGGTTGCCGTTATCGGGCTGAACCGCCCCACGAAACGCAACGCCATTTCCGACCGCGTGGTCGAGGCCCTGCGCGATGCCGCGGTGCGTGCGCAGCGCGAGGCCCGCGCCGCCGTGATTTATGGTGAGGGCGATCACTTCTGTTCCGGGCTAGATCTGGCCGAGCATCGCGAAAAACCGCTGTTTGAGGCCATTCAGGGCTCGCGCCGCTGGCACGCGATCTTCTCGGAATTCGAGCGCGGCGAGATCCCGATCTTCTCGGCGCTGCACGGGGCCGTTGTGGGCGGCGGATTCGAACTTGCCGCTGCGACCCATGTGCGCGTGGCCGATGAAAGTGCCTTTTTCGGTCTGCCCGAAGGGCAACGTGGCATTTTCGTGGGCGGTGGTGGATCGGTCCGGGTGGCGCGACTGATCGGGGCAGCGCGCATGGGCGACATGATGCTGACAGGACGCACCGTTTCGCCCCAGCAGATGGAGCAATGGGGCGGCGTGTCCTATGTCGTGCCCCAGGGGCAGGCATTGCCCCGCGCGATGGAACTTGCGCGTGCTGCCGCGACCAATGCACCGCTGTCGAATTACGCCATTCTGAACGCCCTGCCCCGCATTGCCGAAATGTCGGTCGAGGACGGGCTGTTCACCGAATCCATCATCTCTGCCCTGACCTCTGAGACACCCGATGCCAAGGCCCGGCTGCGCGACTTTCTGGAAAAGCGCACTGCCCGGCTGAAAGCACCGGATGCCGAGTGAACGGAGCACAGGAATGAGTATCAATCTGGACGAGATCAAGGCCATCGACTTTCACACCCATGCCGAAGAGCCGTGCAATTGCCATCGCGATGACGGCTATATCGAGTTTCAGAAGGGCATGGCCGCCTATTTCCGCAACCCCGCCGGGGCGGATGGCATGTTGCCCACAGTCGAGCAGACCGCCGAATACTACCGCGAACGCAAGATCGCGGCGGTGATCTTTGGTGTGGATGCCGAGCGCGAAACCGGGTTCTACCGCCACACGAATGAAGAAATCGCGCGTATCTGCGATGAAAACTCGGACATCCTGATCCCCTTCGCCTCTATCGATCCGGCCAAGGGCAAGCGCGGCGCGCGCGAGGCGCGGCGTCTGGTGCGCGAATTCGGGGTCAAGGGGTTCAAGTTCCACCCCACGATGCAGGGGTTCTACCCCAATGACCGCATGGCCTATCCGCTCTATGAAGCGATTGCCGAAGAAGATGCGATCATGCTGTTTCACACAGGTCAGACCGGGGTGGGGTCGGGCATGCGCGGGGGCATGGGGATGCGGCTGAAATACTCGCACCCGATGAATATTGACGATGTGGCCGTGGATTTCCCCGACACGCGCATCGTGATGGCGCATCCCTCCTTTCCCTGGACCGAAGAGGGGCTGGCCGTCGCGCAGCACAAGCCGAATGTGCATATCGACATGTCAGGCTGGTCGCCCAAGTATTTCCCCAGGATCTTCGTGCATTATGCCAACACGATGCTGAAGAAGAAGATGCTGTTCGGGTCCGACTGGCCCGCGATCACGCCGGATCGCTGGCTGAAGGATTTCGCCGATCTGGACATTCGCGACGACGTGCGGCCCATGATCCTCAAGGATAATGCCGCACGGTTGCTGAGGTTGACCTGACCCATGGCCACGCTGGATGACAGCATCTGGAGTCTGGAATTCGCCGGTGCCGCGCGCATTCCCGGATGGGACGGCGCGCTTGCGCGCGAGGTGCAGCAGCATTTCGCGGCCTTTGCCGAAGGGCGCATCGCCCCGCTGGACGGGCCGGGCGATCTGCAGGGCTGCCGCTTCGACAAGGGCCGCGTGGTCCTGCCCGACGGGTTTGCTGACGCTTATCGCGAACTGGCCGAGGGCGGCTGGCAGGGCCTGAGCGCGCCCGCGGAATTCGGCGGGCAGGCGCAGGGACCGGCAGTTCAGGCATTGGTGTCCGAGATCTTCTCGGGGGCCTGTCATGCGCTGCAGATGGTCACGGGGCTGGCCCCCGGCGCAGTTCGACTGCTGCGCATGGTCGCCAGCCCCGAGCAGCAGGCGCGATTCATTCCAGAGCTTGCCTCTGGCGCGTGGCTGGCCACGATGTGCCTGACCGAGCCCGAGGCCGGGTCAGACCTGTCACGCATCCGCACCTGCGCACGCCAAGGGGCCGATGGCTGGCAGATCGATGGCGAAAAGATCTTCATCTCCGGCGGCGATCAGGATGCAAGCGGGAATATCCTGCATCTGGTGCTGGCACGCACCGGGCCGGAACGCACCCGCGGGCTGAGCCTGTTCGCCTGCCCCGCGATCCTGCCGGACGGGCAGCGCAACGGGGTGCGCGTGGCGCGGATCGAACACAAGATGGGCCTGCACGCGTCGCCCACGTGCCATATGGTGTTCGACGCCTGCCAGGCCGAACTGATCGGAGAGCCCGGGCAAGGGCTGGCCGCGATGTTCCTGTTGATGAATCACGCGCGGCTGGATGTGGGCCTGCAGGGCGTGGCCCATGCGGCGCGCGCGCATGCGATCGCGCAAGCACATGCGGTCGAGCGTGTGCAGGGCCGCGACGCGGATGGCCGCCCGGCCCGGCTGGCCGATCACCCGGATGTCGCGCGGATGCTGGCCGAGATGGACAGCCGCACTCTGGCCGCCCGCGCCCTGATCCACACGGCCCTCGTCGCGCTTGAGACAGGGCAGGACGCGCTGGCCGAGTTTCTGACGCCGATGGCCAAGGTCACCGGGTCCGACACCGGCACCGCTGTGGCCGACACGGCGATACAGGTGCTGGGCGGATATGGCTATCTACAGGAATACCGGCTGGAGCAGACCTATCGCGACGCGCGCATCTGCGCGATCTATGAAGGCGCGAACGGCATTCACGCGCTGACACTGGCGACGCGTGGGCTGTCCCATGCGGGCGGGGCGCAGGCAGCGGCCTTTGCGCGCCATATCGAGTCCGTCGCGCAAGACCAGCCCAATGATCTGCTGCAAACCGCATTGCACGACTGGCAGTCGCTGGCAGACCAGGTGCGTGCGGCACCGGCGGAAATGGCCCATGCCTTCATGCAGGGCAGCATCGCTCTGATGAATCTTGCCTTCTGGCAGCGCGTGGCCCGCGAATGCCCCGATGATGCGCGCCTGCAAGCGCTGGTGCCAATGGCGCGCCACCGCGCGGTGCAACGTCTGAAAGCCAGCCTGCAGCCCGTGCCGCAGGCGCGCGAACCCGCATTGTGCTGACACAGACCGCCAGCACGTGACCAGATAAACCAAGAAGGGGGGGGTAGCACAGGTACCAACACGACCACGCGGTTCCGACCGCACTGCAACCATAGCGATTTTGGGAGGAATACCTATGACGAAGAAACGTCTTCTGGCCGCAACGGCCATCGCCTCGACCCTTGCTGCAACCAGCCTTCAGGCACAATAGGTCGAGCTTGCCCTGTCCACATGGCTGGGCGCGACGCACCCGATGCAGGTCACCGGGATCGACCCCTGGGTGGACTCGATCCACGAAGCCTCGGAGGGGCGCATCAATATCAGCATCTTCCCGGCCCAGCAGCTTGGGTCTGCCGCCGACCATTTCGACATGGCACGCGACGGAGTCGTTGATATCAGCTTTGTCAATCCGGGCTATCAGGCCGGGCGCTTCCCGGTGCTGTCGCTGGGCGAACTGCCCTTCGTCTTTACCGATGCGCGGGTCGGATCGCGGGCGCTGCATCAGTGGTACCTGGATTATGCCGAAGCCGAGATGCCCGATGTGCATGTCTGCCTGGTGCATCTGCACGATGTCTCGACCCTGCATGGCACGGAACAGATCCTTGTCCCCGATGATCTGAGCGGCAAGAACGTGCGCCCGCCGAATGCAACCATCGGGCGGTTCGTCAGCATGCTTGGCGGGGCCTCGGTCCAGTTGCCGGCCAGCGACATGCGCGATTCCATCGCGCGCGGCGTAGCTGATATCACCGCCTCGCCCTGGAGTTCGCTTTTCACCTGGAGCGCGAACGAAGTCGTCACCGACCATCTGGACATTCCGCTTTATGCGACCGTGTTCACATTCGCGGTCAATCGCGGCGCCTGGGACAGCCTGTCGGATGAAAACCGCGCCGTGATGGAAGAGCATTGCACGCCCGAATGGTCCGAACGCATCGCCACCCCCTGGATCGATCTGGAGGCCGATGGTCGCCAGCGCCTGATCGATGATGGCGGGCACACGATGCACACCCCCAATGAGGAGCAGGAGCAGATGTGGCGCGATGCAGCCGCACCGCTGATGGAGGAATGGCGCGAGGCGGTGAACGCCGCCGGGATCGATGCCGATGCCGCCTATGCATCCTTTGTGGAAACGCTTGAAAGCCTGAGCGCGGAGGACTGATCCGCGCGACGAATCCGCAGTCCGGGCCAGGTCTGGCCCGGACTATTTCGCTGGCATACAGGGGTCAGGCCGCATGGACCGCATCATCCGGAAATTCTGCAACGGGGTCGAAACGGTCGCTGCCGTTCTGATTGCCTGCGTGACGCTGCTGATCGTGGCATCGGCCATCGGGCGCTATGTCTTTGCCAGCCCGGTGCCCGATGCCTTTGACATCTCGCGCCTGCTGCTGGGGGCCTGCATCATGTGGGGCTTTGCCGTGGTGGGCTATCGCGGCGGGCATATCTCGGTCGATCTGTTCACCCTTGGCCTGCCGGATGGCGCCCGCCGCTGGATCGAGGTCTTTGCCTGGACGGTGCTGTTGTTCTTCGTGATCCTGCTGGCCTGGAAGATGCAGGCGCGCGTCGGAAATGCCATGCGCGGGAATGAGACCACCTTTGACCTGCGCCTGCCTGTCTGGCCCCTGCTGGGGCTGATCTGGCTGGGGGCCGTGGCCAGTATCGGGACCGTCTGCGCGCGCATCTTCATGCTGGCCACGGGCCGCGCGGATATCGAGGGCGGCACGGACGACGCCAGCATCGACAGGAGCATGGGCCAGTGACCGGAGATATTGTCGCCCTTCTGGGCTTTGCCGCCCTGTTCGGCCTGATCGCCCTGCGCGTGCCTGTCGGCGTGGCGATGGGGCTGGTGGGCATATTCGGCTTTGCCGCGATCCGGGGCATCACACCCGCGATGAACCTTGTCGCGATCTCTCCGGTGCGGGTGATTGCGGATTACAACCTGAGTGTGATCCCGCTGTTCATCCTGATGGGGATATTTGCCGCGAATTCCGGGCTGTCGCGTGAATTGTTCCGCATGGGCAATGCCTGGCTTGGCCCGTTCAAGGGCGGGCTGGCGCTGTCCACGATCGCCTCTTGCGCGGGGTTCTCGGCGATCTCGGGCAGTTCCATCGCAACGGCGGCCACCATGTCCAAGGTCGCCATGCCGGAAATGCGCCGCTTCGGCTATGCCGACAGCACGGCCACGGGCGTCATTGCCGCAGGCGGCACGCTCGGCATTCTGATCCCGCCATCGGTGGTGCTGGTGGTCTATGCCTATATCACCGAAACCGATGTCGCGCAGTTGTTCATGGCCGGGATCATTCCGGGCCTGCTGACGGTGGTGCTGTATATGCTGACGGTGCGCATCTTTCACCGCAAGGGCCTGCCCGAGGGCCGCCCCTTCGACCGCAGTGAGGCGATTGCCTCGCTCTCCGGGGTCTGGCCGACCATGCTGCTGTTCGTCATCGTGATCGGCTCGATCTATCTGGGCGTTGTCACCCCGACAGAGGCCGCCGCCCTTGGCGCCTTTGCCACCATGATGATCGGCATCGTGCGCGGGCGACTGAACGGGCGCATCATCATGCAAAGCCTGGTCGAGGCGCTCCGCGTGTCGGTCACGATCTATACCATCCTGATCGGGGCAATCCTGTTCGGCTATTTCCTGACGATCACCCAGTCGCCCCAGCGGATCACCGCCTTTCTGGTCGGGCTGGAGCTTGGCCCCTATGGCACGCTGCTGCTGATCCTTGCGGTCTTCATCATCGCGGGCTGCATTCTGGATTCGATGGCGATGATCCTGCTGATGGTGCCCATCGTCTTTCCCGTGGTGATCAATCTTGGCTTCGATCCGAACTGGTTCGGCATCCTGATCGTGGTCGCCGCCGAACTGGGGATGATCACGCCGCCCATAGGAATGAGCGTTTTCGTCATCAAATCCATCGTGCGCGATGTGCGGATCACGACAGTCTTCAAGGGGGTCATGCCCTTCATCTTTACGGATTTGTTCCGATTGCTGTTGCTGATCCTGTTCCCCGCGCTTGTGATGTTCCTGCCAGGTACAATGTGAGGAAACCATGCTCAAGGACCCTGAACTGAAACTCGCCTTCAGGATAGAGGCGCATCTGGCCGCCCCGATGGAACTGGGCACCGGCAAGAGCGGCCAGCGCCGCATGATCCCGATCATCGGCGGCCGGGTCGAGGGCGAGCGCCTGTCCGGCCGCGTGCTGAATTTCGGTGCGGACTGGCAGACGATCTTTGCCGATGGATCGGCCGAACTCGATACCCGCTACGCCATCGAGACTGATGATGGCGCGCTGATCGACATTCGCAATTTCGGCCTGCGCCATGGTCCGCCCGAGGTGATGGAACGGCTGGCACAGGGGCAAGAGGTGGACCCGTCCGAGTATTACATGCGCACAGTGCCCCGGCTGGAAAGCGGCGATCCGCGCTATGCCTGGGTGAACCGCACGCTGTTCCTGGGCACGGGTGCGCGATTTGCCAGCGCCGTGCGCATCCGCGTCTATGAGGTGCTGTAACCGCCGCCTCCCATCTCGCCCAGCAGGGTGACAAAGGCCTCGGTTTCGAAGGTCATCTCGGCATTGGCACGCTGGCATATGCCCACCGGACCAGTGGGCAGTTCCTTGGGCGGGGCCAGTTTGCACAGCGTGCCCGAGGCCAGCTCATCCGCGACCACCCCCTCGGAAATGAACCACACGATATCCGAGCGCATCACCAGCTTGCGCCCGAAGGCAAGCGAGACTGTCTCGAATGACGGCTCCAGATGCGACAGGCCCACGCTGATCAGCCATGCGCGGACGGATTGCGCGATCAGCGCATCCTCGGGCGGCAGCATCAGCGTGTAGCGCGCCAGCGCGTCCGGGAAATCGGATGCCTGCAACAGCGGATGGCCGGGGCGGACCACAATGGCGATCCGTTCGGAATAAAGCTGGCGAAAGGTCAGCCCGGTCATTTGCGCGACATCGGGCATCCGCCCCACCATCAGATCGACCGACCCTTCGCGCAGTTGCGACACCAGCAGCCAGTTCGGCCCGGTCGAGAGCTGCAAGGTGCAATGCGGCACCTGTTCGTGATAGCGCAGCGCCGCGCGCGGCAACAGGTCCGTGGCCACCGTCGGCAACACCCCCAGGGTCAGCCGCGTGATCCGCTCGGGCGCGGCGCGCACGGCGTCCTGCGCGGCCTCGAGCGCGCGCATCGCATTGCCGGCGTGTTGCTGGAACACGCGGCCTGCGGGCGACAGCACCAGCCGCCGGTTGGACCGGTCGAAAAGCTGCACGCCCATGATCTCTTCCAGCTCGCGCAGGGTCTTTGATGCGGCGGGCTGCGACACGCACAGCACTTCGGCGGCGGCCGACAGCCCGCCCAGGCGGGCGGTTTCCAGAAAGCAGCGCAGATGGCGCAGACGCAGGCGCGGGTCCATGGGTTAACCTTTGGGTTAATGCTGCGGGCAGAAAATATAGTTTATCAGTCAATCGTAATATGCAAGGCTTGCACCATGAAAACACTCCGCCTTGAGCACGCGGTCCTTCACTACCGCATCGACGGGCCTGCCGATGGCCGCCCGGTCCTGTTCGCCAATTCGCTGGGCACCGATCTGCGGGTCTGGTCGGCGCTCTTGCCGCTCTTGCCCGCGGGGCTGCGGCTGATCCGCTATGACAAGCCCGGCCACGGGCTGTCGGATGCCGCCCCTGGCCCCTATACCATCGCCGGGCTGAGCGCCGAGGCCGCCGCCTTGCTGGACCATCTGGGGCTGCGCGATGTGACCGTGATCGGGCTGTCCATCGGGGGCATGATCGCGCAGGACATGGCCGCGCGCCGCCCCGATCTGCTGCGCGCCATGGTGCTGATGGATACCGCCGCGCAGATCGGCACCGCGCAGATGTGGCAGGACCGGATCGATGCCGTGCGCGCGGGCGGGATCGCGTCACTGGCCGAGGCCGTGCTTGCGCGCTGGTTCGCGCCTGCCTTTCACCGCGACCGCGCGGATGAACTGGCGCTCTGGCGCAACATGCTGTGCCGCACTACGCCCGAGGGGTATAGCGGCTGCTGCGCGGCCATCGCCAAGGCCGATCTGAACACCACAACCCGCGCGCTGACCCTGCCCGCGATGGCCATGGCGGGCAGCGAGGATGGCGCCACCCCGCCCGATCTGGTCCGCGCAACCGCCGAGATGATGGGCGCGCCCTTTCACCTGATCGAAGGCGCAGGCCACCTGCCCTGTGTCGAGGCGCCCGAGCAGGTCGCGGCCCTGCTGACCCGGTTTCTCGAACAGACCGCCTGAGCGCAGCCCCCCTCTGCCCCGCAGGGGCAAGCGCCCGCGAGCGGGGCAAGGGCGGGTGGGTGGGCCCCCGAGCGGGCGCTTTTCTTCACATATGAAATAATCATGCCGTCACCGGGTCGCCCCTCTCGCATCCCGCCGCGGGCTCTGCTACCTATGCCCAACCCCCAAATGCCCGAGGTTTCATGCGCACCGCCCCTGATCTGAGCACCCGCGACACCCCGCTTGCCATTGCGACGATCTGCGCGGGCGTCGGCTTTCTGGTGGCCAATGATGCGGTCGCCAAGGTGCTGACCGACCATTACAGCCCCATCCAGATCGTGTTCGTGCGCAACCTGATCGCGGCCCCCATCATCGCATCGCTGATCCTCGCGACAATCGGCCCTGCCGGGCTGCGCACGCGCCATCCCGGCCTGCATGCGCTGCGCGGCGGGGTCATGCTGCTGGCCGCAACGATGTATTTCACGGCCCTCAGCCTCATGCCCCTGGCCGAGGCGACCGCGCTTATCTTCTCGGCCCCGCTGTTTATCACCGCGCTGTCGGTCCCGCTATTGGGCGAGGCTGTGGGCTGGCGGCGCTGGGGCGCGGTGCTGCTGGGCTTTGCGGGCGTGCTGGTGATCGTGCGCCCGGGCAGCGAGGCGTTTCAGCTTGCCGCCCTGCTGCCCGTCGGCGCGGCGATCTGCTATGCGTTCTTCATGCTCAGCGCCCGCTGGCTGAACCGGGACGAGGGCTGGTGGACCATGATGCTCATGGTGATGGTCTTTCCCGCGATCTACGCTGCCCCCTTTGCACTGGCAGACTGGACGCCCCTGCGCATGACCGATGCCGGGCTGTTCATCGCCATCGCGGCCTTTGGCAGCCTGGGCATCACGCTGATCGGGCAGGCCTTTCGCATGGCCCCGGCGGCGATTGTCGCGCCCTTCGATTACACAGCACTTCTTTGGGCGACGGGGCTGGGCTGGCTGATCTGGGGCGATATCCCCACGCTCTGGACCTTGATCGGCGCGCTGATCATCGCGGCCAGCGGTGTCATCATCATCCTGCGCGAAGCGCGCGCCGACAGCCCCCCGCGATAACCGGGGCCAGGGCCTGCCAGCGCGTCACCCTTCCGGCCGCATCAATCAGCGCATCCCTTCGGCATCAGGACCTGCGCAGCCTTCGCAACGGCGCAGAGGGTGTTTCACTTTGGGCAGACCTTGCCATCGGGCAATTTTCCGGCCGTCATCGGCGCATCACTTCGTTACCGGATCAGAAGGCCGGGACCGTCTGGCGGCGGCGTTGCAGCAGGATCACCAGACCCAGCAGCAAAAGCGCCGGGAGGTAGAAGATCTGTTCGGGCATCCGGTCTGCGGGGCGCAGCACGGCCACGAGTTCCACAGGCTCCGCCCCGTAGAAATCGAAATCCCCCAGATCGCTCTGGAACGGAGAGCCGAACATCGGTTCATCCAGGATCATGCGGTCCTCTTCCGGCATCAGGAACAGGCCGGTATCATCCACGCGCTGCTCGGGTGGGACATCCTCCACATTCAACACCAGCGTCAGACTTCGTGGCTGGCCAGTGTTGAAATCCGGCCCCTCGACCTCAACGCGCAATTCCTGTCCCGGCGCGGCGCCGGTGATGACCTCTTCGAACTGAATTCCGGCCATACGCTCGAATTCGGGCTGAATACGGTCCAGCCAGAAATTCGGCACGAAGAGCGTAAAGGCCACCAGCAGCAGCGCCGCCGATTCGTGATACCTGGAGCGCGCCAGGAAATAGCCCTGCGTGGCGGCCGCGAACAGAAGCATTGCAAAGGTCGCCACGATGAAGATGAACGCCGCCTGCGCCAGCCCCGCCGCTGTTCCCAGATCCACGCCGAACAGGATCAGCGTCGGATTGTAGATGAACAGGAAGGGCAGTGCGAGCGTCCGCAAAGAGTAGAAAAACGCCTGAAAGCCCGTTCGAATCGGGTCGCCCCCCGACACGGCAGAGGCGGCGAAGGATGCCAGCCCCACAGGGGGCGTGACATCCGCCATCAACCCGAAATAGAACACGAACAGATGCGCCGCGATCAGCGGGATGATCAGCCCC
>REDZ01000073.1 GCA_007695345.1 Paracoccaceae bacterium
CCCCCACCCCCCCCCCCCCCCCTCCCCCCCCCCGGGGGGGGCCCGCGCGCGGGCAGGGAACACGTCCATGCTGACACAATAAAGCGCACAGACAGGGGTGCAAGCGCATGCGCCCTCTTTTCTTGGTCGGCGAATCCGGGCAATGTGCTTGCCTGGCACATCATGAAGTATGCGGGGGAGCGTGTGAAGCAATATCTGGAAGCCTTGAGGTTTGTCCTGGAGCACGGCACCCCGGCAGAGGACCGGACGGGAACAGGGACACTTTCAGTCTTTGGCATGCAGATGCGCTATGATCTGGCCGAGGGCTTTCCGCTGGTCACGACCAAGCGCGTGCATCTGAAGTCGGTGATCCACGAGTTGCTGTGGTTTCTGTCAGGCGACACGAATATCCGCTATCTGCAGGAAAACGGTGTCCGTATCTGGAATGAATGGGCCGATGCCGACGGGGATCTGGGTCCGGTCTATGGCAGGCAGTGGCGCGATTTCGGCGGCGTGGACCAGATCGCCGCACTGGTCGAGCAGATCCGCGCCAGCCCGGACAGCCGCCGGTTGATCGTTTCCGCCTGGAACCCGCCCGATGTACCGCAGATGGCGCTGCCGCCCTGTCATACACTGTGGCAGGTCCGGGTGCTGGATGCCAAGCTGCATCTGCAGCTTTATCAGCGATCGGCCGACATGTTTCTGGGGGTTCCGTTCAACATTGCGTCCTATGCGCTGTTGCAGATGATGCTGGCGCAGGTCTGCGGGCTGCAGCCGGGCGTTTTCGTGCATACGATGGGGGATGCGCATATCTATTCCAACCATATGGAACAGGTGCGCACGCAGCTTTCGCGCAGCCCGCGCCCCTTGCCGCAAATGCGCATCCTGCGCCGCCCCGAGAGCCTCTTCGATTTCCGGTATGAGGATTTCGAGATCGTGGATTACGACCCGCACCCGGCCCTGCGCGCGCCTGTGGCGGTCTGAGCCATGCTGACGGTCATTGTTGCCCGCGCGCGCAACGGGGCTATCGGCAAGGACAATGCCATCCCCTGGCACGCGCCCGAAGATCTGGCGGCATTTCAGCGCGAGACGCTTGGCGGCGCGATCATCATGGGGCGGCGCACATGGGAAAGCCTGCCCCGCCGTCCGCTGCCGCGGCGGCTGAATATCGTCGTCACCTCGCGCGTGGGCGGAGTGGGGGAGGGTGCGCTTTGCACGTCATTCGAGAACGCGCGCGCGGAGGCCCATGCGCGCGGATACATGCGCCATTACGCCATCGGGGGGGCGGGCATTTATAAAGGGTTCCTGCCACAGGCGGATCGTGTGCTGATGACCGAGGTGAGTCTTGATGTGCCAGATGCGGATACCTTCTTTCCGGTCCTGCCGCCGCAGGACTGGCGCGTTGCGGCCCGGCACATCCTGCGCAGCGACGCGCCCGAATGCGTTCTGGTGGAATATCTGCGCGCCTGAGCATTGCGCGGGCGATAGCGTGCGCATAGGTAAACCCTGCAGATGATGGAGGGTAGCCATGCATATTCAGGTCAACACGGATAACAACATTGCCGGGCGCGAGGATGTCGTGCGCTTTGTCGAATCGGTCCTGCAGTCGAAGCTGGGCAATATTTCCGATCCGATCACCCGCATCGAGGTGCACCTGAAGGATGAGAGCGCAACCAAGCATGGCCCCGATGACAAACGCTGCATGGTCGAAGCGCGCCTGCAAGGGCGCCAGCCTGTCAGCGCGAGCCATGCGTCGGACAATCTGCAATCGGCAGTGACCGGTGCCGTGGACAAGCTGCGCAATGTGCTGGATCGCGAGCTTGGGAAACTGCGCGCGCATCGCTGAGTGTTGCCTGCGCGTCACAAGTCGCCCCGCAGAGTTGTGGGGCTACATGTTGACGACAGCACTGCCATTTTCCGACATCTGGCAGAAAAACGCAGATTGTTTATTGGGCTGCGCCGCACAGCTCAACTTGAAGATGAATGCGCAAGCAGGCCCATGCTGTGTGGGGTAGTGTCAGGCTTATGCCGTCATAGAGTATGTTGCCTGACATAGCCGAATTCAGCTATCATGCGTGGTGTCCAATCCCGGTGAAATGCCGTCATTGGACTGCGAACTGAACACAATACTGCCTGAATCCCTCGGCAAGAAGGGGTCAGGTAACCGAGGCAGACGAGGCAAGAACGGGCTGGTCATCCGACCAAGGTGGTTCTGCATACCCGCATGCGATTGCGCGCATCAGGGTGGGCAGGGTTGCGGCCTGACGGGCAGGGCAATGGAACATAAATCGATTTCTGGAAAACTGCGCGCATGCGTTGTGGCTTGTATTGCGGGCGTGGTTCTGACCGGCTGCGAAGTGGCGCAAAGCGTGTCGGGCAGTTCGCCGACCGAAGAGGCCGAGGCGCTGAACGAATACCGCATCGTGCAGGCATCGCGCGCCTATGTGAACGTGCCGCAGGCGTTGATGGTGATGGAGCGCGATCTCGGGGTCGCAACCGAACAGCGCGTCACACTGCCCAATGAAACCTCGCTTTCGGGCGAGAATGTCATCCTGCTGCGGGCACAGACCGCGCGCAGTGCCAGCCAGACGCGTCTGGTTCTGGCCGATGTCCTGCGTCAGTTCGGGGGCACACCCTCTCCGTTTTCGAGTGTGTCGGAATCGGCGCTGACGGCGCGCTCGGATTCTCATGGCGACATCACATACGCAGTCACGCGCCCTGGCGGCAATCTGACATGCGTGCTGGCATTCCGGCGGGCACAGACCGGCGGGCGGGCCCTGCCACGCGGTGCCACAGCGCTGGACATGATGATGCGGAACTGCGTGCCCGGCAGTGTCGATGATGCGCTGGCGCCGCTGGGATCGTCCGCCTTCGGGCTGGGCGCGCCCCGGTCCGGCTGATATAGGGAAGGATTGCTGGGCATGAGCCTGTTGATAGCGACCCGCAAGCTGCGACCCGTCGAGATCCTTCTCGCGCTGGTCTGGTTCGCGATGTTTGTTCTGCTCGCCGTCATGGCAAGCATACCGACATCGACCACAGTACAGGGCGCGCTGGGCCTGTTTGCGGTCATCGCGGTGGCCCTGCTGAAACCCTTTACCATGAAGAATATCGTGGCGCGGTTCATGCTGCTGGCCATCGCCAGCGCAGTCGTCATGCGCTACTGGGCCTGGCGGGTGACGGAAACCCTGCCGCCGATGGACATGCCGCTGTCCTTTGCGATCGCGCTGGCGCTTCTGGTGGTGGAAACCTACGCGATCGGCGTGTTCTTCATCAGTTCCTTCATCACGGCGGACCCGGTCGAGCGCAAGCTGCCCCCCCGCGTCATGGCCGCTGATCTGCCGACCGTCGATATACTGGTGCCCAGCTATAACGAGCCGGTCGAGATGCTCTCGATCACGCTGTCGGCGGCCAAGAACATGCATTACCCGGCCAGCAAGCGCACGGTCGTGCTGTGTGATGACGGCGGCACCGACCAGCGCTGCAACAGTGATGATCCGGACCTGGCTGAGAAATCGCGCGCCCGGCGGGCGGAGTTAGAGGCGCTGTGCGCGGAACTGGGGGTCGTCTATTCCACGCGTGCGCGCAACGAACATGCCAAGGCGGGCAACATGTCCGCTGCGCTGGAGCGGCTGAACGGCGATCTGGTCGTGGTGTTCGATGCCGATCATGTGCCCAGCCGCGATTTTCTGGCCCGGACCGTTGGCTATTTTGTCGATGACCCCAAGCTGTTTCTGGTCCAGACACCGCATTTCTTCCTCAACCCCGACCCGGTCGAGCGCAATATCGGGCTGCGGAAGGACTGCCCGCCCGAAAACGAGATGTTCTATCACCAGGGCCATCGCGGACTGGACCGCTGGGGCGGTGCGTTCTTTTGCGGCTCTGCCGCCGTGATCCGGCGCGCTGCGCTGGATTCCGTGGGCGGTTTTGCGGGCGAGACGATCACCGAGGACGCGGAAACCGCGCTCGAGATCCATTCGCAGGGCTGGAAAAGCATCTATGTCGATCACGCCATGATCGCGGGGTTGCAGCCAGAGAGCTTTGTCAGCTTCATCCAGCAGCGCGGGCGCTGGGCGGCGGGGATGATGCAGCTTCTGCGGCTCAAGAACCCGCTGCGACGCAAGGGCATGAGCCTGAGCCAGCGGCTGTGTTACCTGAACTCGATGACCTTCTGGCTGTTCCCGCTGGTGCGGATGACCTTCATCCTTGCGCCGCTGGCCTATCTGTTCTTCGGGCTGCAGATATTCGTGGCGACCATTCAGGAAGTGATGGTCTATATGGGCGCCTATATGGCGATCAGCTTCATGGTACAGAATGCGCTTTATTCGCGCGTGCGCTGGCCGCTGATCTCTGAGTTGTATGAAACCGCACAGGCGCCCTATCTGTCAGGTGTCGTGCTGCGCACGCTCTTCAAGCCGCGCGGGGCCAAGTTCAATGTGACCGCCAAGGATGAGGTGCTCGAGGAGGATTTCATCTCGCCGATCTATCAGCCGCTGCTGCTGGTCTGGGCGCTGGCCGGGCTGGGCGTTGTCGCGGCGTGTGTGCGCTGGGTGATGTTTCCGGGCGATCAGAACATCCTGACGATCGTGGGCGGCTGGGCCGTGTTCAACTTCATCATCCTCTCGGCCGCGCTGCGCGCTATTGCCGAACGCCAGCAGCGGCGCGAGGTGCCGCGCGTCAAGATGGACGTGCCGGCCGTGGCGGCCATCGGGCGGAACGGGTCGTTCAGTTTCGTTTGCGCACAGGTGCTCGATTCCTCGACCAGCGGGGCCAGTATCCAGCTTGTTGCAGGGCCCGATACTGACCTGAAGGAAATGGCCACGATCAGCCGGGGCTATGTATTCTACTTCACGCCGGAATTCCCGCAATCGCCGCATCTGGAAAACGCGGTGCGCGTGCAGGTCAAGTATGTCGTGCGCGAGAATGGCGGGATTCGCGTGGGCGTCTGTTATGACCGTGACCAGCCCTTCAAGACCCGCGAGACGGTGGCGCATCTGATCTTCGGCAACAGCGCGATCTGGGAACAGGAGCGCGCGCGAAAGAACAAGCCTATGCCGATGCTCAAGGGCATGGCCTATGTGGTCGGTCTGGCCTTTAGATCGGTGTTTCACACCATGCGCGCGCTGATCGCAGAACCTGCGCGCCAGCAAGCCGCCGACGAACGTGCGCGCCGCCGCGAGATCGAGACGACACAGCCCGCGCATCTGCTCGCCTTTGGTGAGACGTTCGATCCCGAAATTCCCAATCCCGACATGCCCGCCCCCGACAGTTTCGCGACGATGCCGGGCATGTCGCTGAACCGGATGGCGCCGCCAACCACAGGTGTGGAGGAACAGCGATGATCCCGCTTCGTCCCCTTGCGCTGACACTGGGCGCAATCTTTCTGGCGTTCGGTCTGGCCAGTATGGTGCCGCAAGCGGTGGCGGATCAGCAACTGATCGAACTGCCCGATGATGATGGCCTCAGCCTGCCCGCCCTGTCGGATGATCAGCACCGCGAGCGGTTGCAATCCCTGCGCCGAAAAGAGGACGAGGCCGGGCGTGATGCGTCTGCCGAAAAGGTCGATTACTGGATCACGCCGCTGCGGATTCTGGATATGGGCCAGATGCAGTCGGGCGCCATTGCCCGTGTCTCGGGCGAGCGTGAGGTCGTCAATTTCAGCCTCTATGCCGTGGAGGGCATGGAGCGGCATGTGCTGCGGCTGACCACCGTATCGGGCATCCACAACCTGCCCGAACGCTCGCATATGCGCGTCTTCGTCAATGACACAGAGGTCGCGACCCGCGATCTGACACATATCGAGGATTTCGGCAGCGATGATTTCGTGCTGCCCCCTGATCTGCTGCGCGCCGGGCGCAATGATGTGCGGGTGGAGTTTCGCCAGCATCATCGCATATTCTGCGGGCCAGAACCGTCATTCGATCTGTGGACCGATATCGACCTGGCGCGCAGCGGGCTTGTGGTGGACCATGATGCAACAGGCGCGGATGCCGAAAGCTTCATCATGGCGCTGGCGGCCCAGGCCGCGGGTGATCGCATGGTCGAGATTCGGGGCCTGTCCACACTGGGACAGGAAAAGGGGAAATGGCGCGATTTTCTGGTGCGCCGCTTCAACAGCGCACTTGCCGGAGCGCCGATCGTGTTTGCCTTTCCCGATCACTGGACATTGGCCGCAGACACACCCGCGCGCGCTCGCGTCACGGTCCTGCCTGCGCATGAAAGCCGCGTCAGTTTTCGCACGGGCGGTGACGGCGCCATTGTCCTGACACTGGAGGTGGCGCAAGGCACCGACCCGGCGGATCTGTTCGATGATCTCGAAGCGCTGGACCCTGCACCGCATCAGAGATCCGTCACGCAGATCACGCCGCTCGAGCCTGCAAGTTTCGCCAGTTTTGGCGTCCCGACCGAAATATTCGCGCAGCGTTATGCCGTCCGGTCCTATCCGTTCCGGCTGCCCTCTGACTGGCTGGTGCTGACGGCGGCCAAGGCGCGCATCAATCTGGACTACGCCTATGCCAGAAACCTGCCCGAGGGCGCGATGCTGCTCTTGCAGGTGAATGGCACCACTGTGCGCCTGTTGCCGTTGCGCGACGAGGGCGGGACAGCGATCACAAGTTTCCCGGTCGATTTCGAGGCCCGGCTGATGCATCCGGGCGTCAACCTGCTGACATTCGAGATGTTCGTGCCGGGCGATCCGGATGATCTGCCATGTCCCGGCGGTGATGACCCGTTCCTGCGCATCTCGGACAGCTCGACCCTCGAGGTGCCCTACAGCCCCTCCATGTCCATCCCCGACATGAGCGTGGCCTTCAGCGCGCTTGCCCCTGACAGTCTGCGCGTGAACGAGCTAAGCGCGCGTGCCTTTTCGCAGACCGATGTTACCACCTTGTCGGCGGCCTTTGTGCGTGATCGCGCCGAAATCCGCCCCGCGACACTGCACCTGATCTCCATGGAGGATCTGGGCGCGATCCCGGTGGCCAGCCATCGGCCCGACCGGCGTTTGCTGGAAAATGTCGTGCTGCCGCCCGAGAGCGATGAAACGAACGCGCAGAGTGTGGCCCAGCGCCCCGATGATCCGTTCCATGCCCCGCGACAACAGGGGCAGAACGTCGCGCTGGCATTTTCCGCGGGCTGGACCTATCTGACGGATCGCGCCGAGCGGTTTTTCAATCGCGTCTTTCCGCATAGCGGCGATCCATTGAACGACTGGCTGGCCGATCAGCGCGGGCAAGCAGTCCTGTTCCAGCTTGATCCGGATCGCCCCCAGGAAATCTGGATGCTGCGCGGCCCGGACACCGACATCCATGCGATTTCGCATGCAATTTCGTCAGTGCGGGGCTTTGGCGGGGGGCCGCGTGGTCAGGTCTCGGTGCTGGATCATCAGGGGCATTGGCAGAACTGGCAGGCGCCCGATATCCGCCCGGCCCTGCTGGAGCCCTGGTCGCGTGAAAATTTCCGCTACGCGCTGGGCAATTTCGTTTCGGCCCGTCCGATCTTTTTCACGATCATGATGTTGGGCATGGCCATGCTCTCTGCACTGGTCGCGCTGCGGCTGGTCATTTCGACAAGGGAAAAAACGTGATGAAACGACGCATGTTGCTGAAATCCCTTGCGGCGTTTGCGGGCCTGTCCACCACCGGGGGCGCGTTCGCGCGCAGCGAAACCCGCCGCGTGGAAGACCTGCGCCCGATCTGGGCGGCGTGGAAAGAGGAATTCCTGCGCGCTGAGGGACGCGTGGTCGATACCTTGCAGCAGCAGGCCAGCCATTCCGAGGGGCAGGGCTACGGGATGGTCCTGGCCAGCTTTTTCGAGGATGAAAGCGCGTTCGAGCGCATGTTCGAGTGGACCGAACGCCATCTTGCCATCCGCTCGGATGCGCTGCTGGCCTGGCGCTGGCTTCCGGCCGAGGTGAACCCGGTGCCCGACCGCAATAACGCCAGCGACGGCGATCTGTTCTATGCCTGGGCGCTGGCGCGCGCGGGCGCCAAATTCGGGCAGCGCAGCTATCTGCGCCGCGCACAGGATATCGCCGATGCGCTGGCCGAGACCTGCATCGTGCCCATGCCCGGCGCCGAGGATCGGCTGCTGTTTCTGCCTGCGGAACACGGCTTTGCCCATGAGGACCGCATCACGATCAACCCGTCCTACTACATGCCCCTTGCCATGCGCGAGCTTGCCGCCGCGACAGGGGTCAGCAAGCTGGCTGCCTGTGCACAGGCAGGCGAGGCGTTGCTGGACGAACTGGCCCTGGACGGTCTGGTGCCCGATTGGGTCGATATTTCCGAAGACGGGATGCGCCCCGCTGCCGATCTGCCGTCGAATGCCGGCTATGAGGCGATGCGCGTGCCGCTGTTCCTGATCTGGTCGCGCCTGCACACGCATCGCGCCGTGCGCCAGATCGCGCAGGTTTATGAACGGCAGGTCGAACCCGGCCGCTCGGCCCCCACGGTGATAGAGCCGCTTACGGGTCTGGTGCTCGAGACGAGCGCCGATCCCGGCTATCAGGCGCTTGCCGGTCTGTCGGTCTGCGCCAATCGCAACGATCACGGGGCGGCCTTGCCCCCGTTCACGGCCAGCCAGCCTTATTACCCTGCGACCTTGCAGCTTTTCGCAATGATCGCTGTCCTTGAAGCATCGCCAGAATGTGTGCCGCTATGACCCTGATCCCGATGTTCCGCCGCCCAAACCGGCTGTGCGCCCTGCTGCTGGCCGCCTGCCTGCTGCCATCCACCCCGATGCTGGCGCAAAGCAATGACGACCTGCGCGCGCTGCGCTATTACATGCAGCAAGGCGATCAGGCGGCTGCGCAGGCCGAATTGCGCCGCCTTCGCATTGCCTTTCCCGACTGGACGCCGCCCTCTGATCTGAATGAGCTTCTGGCGCCCGAGTCGCATGGCGCGGTGGATGAGGCCGCGATCTGGCGCCAGATCGAGCGGCGCGATCATGACGGCGCGCGCGACCTGATCGATCAGGGCCGACGCCGCGTCGCGGGTTGGACGCCGCCCTCTGACATGCTGCGCGTGCTGGAAACGAACGAGGCGCAGGACAGTTTCGATGCGGCCACCGGCGCGCGTGATGCCACCCGCGCCATCGCCATTGCCCGTCGCAGCCCGCATCTGATGAGTTGCGAGCGGATCAACAACGCCTGGCTTCTGGCGGATATGTATGTTCTGGCGGGTCAGAAAGGGCCTGCGCTGACGACGTATCGCAACACTGTCCAGTCCTGCCCGCGCTATGCGCAGATGCAGACCACGCTTGAAAAGGCCAGCGGCGTTGCTTCGGAAGCCGAGATGCGCGAGTTGTTCCAGGTCGCGCATTCGGCCAATTCCGGCGCGAAAGAGCAGCTGGACCAGTTGCAACGGCGTTTGCTGGGCGGCGGCGGTGGCGCAGCACAGACCGCGTCGCAAGCCCCGGCAGAATCCTCGGCCCCGGCACCTTCGCCGCAGCCCGCAAGCGCCTCGGCACAGCCTGCCAGACCGGCGCCGGATATCGGGTCGCTGCCGTTGCGCGGTGACAACCGCATCTCCGAGGTGCGCAGGCTGAAAGAGCAGGAACAATACGCACGCTGCCTTGCCGCGTCGCAATCGCCCCGTTCGCTGGACGTGCTGTATGAGCGGTCCTGGTGCGCCTTTGGTCATGACCGCCCGACAGAGGCGATGACCGGCTTTCAGGCCGCCGCGCGGGCTGGCGACTCGCTCGGTTCAAACGTCCGGCGCGATGCGCATTACGGGCTGGCGCTGGCCTATCTGTCCATGAACATGACCGAACAGGCCGCGCAGGTCGCGTCGCAGGTCCGGCTGAACGAGAGCCAGCATAACGAGGTCGAGGCCATCGTCCTGGACCAGCGCGGTGTGCGCGCCTTTCGCGCCGGGGATTACCGGCAGGCCGTCGGCTATTTCAACGCGATGGAGGATATCACAGGATCGCTGCGGCGCGATCTGGCGATCCTGCGCGCCTACGCCTATCTGAATTCCGGCCAACGCGGCAACGCGCGCAGCGAATTCGAGCGCTTGCATTCGCAGCTTGCCACATCCGAGACGCGGCAAGGCCTGAACGCCGCGCGCGGCGGGCCTTAAGGGGCAGAATCCCAACGCGACAAGGGCTTGAAAGGGGGCGCATTGCGCCCCCTTGGCGTATCCGGCAAACCCTTGGTGAATCCGCCGCGTTATTCGATATCAACGCCCGCGCTATCGGCTAGCGCCGGGCGGATATTGCGTGGCATCGCCGCGATCCCGCACATCCTCCAGCAGCGGATCAACCGCGACGTCACTCTCGGCGGCAGCGCCCGCCAGATCACCCCAAGCAGGAGATTTCCCATGCGCCTCGCATTCCCGACCAGATGGACCGCCACAGCCCCCTGCGCCGCCCTTGCGGTGCTGGTTGCGCTGACCAGCCTTCCGGCCGATGCCGGGACAAACCGTGTGAGCGTGGACCAATGGGGCCGCAACAACAGCGTCGCCACCCAGCAGGACGGATATCGCCAACGCGTGTCCATCAAGCAAGAGGGGCGGGGCAACCTGTCGCTGAACACGCAGGACGGATCGCGCAACCGGGTCACCATCGGCCAGTCCGGATGCAACAATGTTGCCGATACCGCGCAGGGCGGGCGGCGCAACATCGTGGGCGTGGCACAGATGGGCTGTCGCAACGATGCGACAGTCACGCAAAGCGGCCATCGCAACGCCATCGGTGTCATCCAGACCGGCCGCGGCAACACGGCCAAGACGACCCAAGCCGGAAACGGCAATGTCGTGCTGATCATTCAGGACTGACCCCCCTTCATCTGCCGGGGGCAGCGGCCCCCGGCCAGGCCTGAAAAGGAGTATCTCATGACGGCTTCTCCTCATATCGCGGCAGCGCTTGTTGTGGCAGGTGTCGCCACGGGCGCGGGGCTTGCGCTGTCCTCGCCCCCGCCCTCTCCCGAGCCGCTGGTCTGCGAACTGACCCTGACAGAGGCCAGGCGCCAGGTCACCGTGACTGCCGAGGCGCATGCCCGCCGGCCCGTGCAGGGCACTTATGTGCTGGAAATCGATCAGCGCAGCGCGGGGGGGACATCCACCATCCGGCAGGGTGGCGATTTCGATCTGAGCGCGCATGAGGCGGCCATCCTTGCCACGACCCGGCTTTCGGGCCGCAAACGCGATGTGGATGCGCGCCTGACAGTCACCGCAAATGGCCAGACCCGGACCTGCAGCGCGATCACACTCTAGACGCTGCAGGCCGACCGCATTCAACGAAAGGCTCTCACATGTCACGATTCTCTCACACGCATTCCAGGCGCATCTTGTCTGCCGCCCTTGTGTCCGTCGCGCTGGCCTTGTCCGTGGTGCAAGCGCAGGCGTCGTCGCTATCGCTGAAACTGCGACCCGGATCATCACAAGAAGCGCGCGCCCTTGATGCGGCCGTCACGCTCTACGCACTCCACCGTGATCTGCGCTCCGGGGCCGATATCCGCCAGACCGGGCGCAACAATACGGCAGTGCTGCGGCAGTCGGGCGGGCGGAACCGCGGAATCATCCGCCAGCGCGGCGACAATCACACGGCCAGCCTGTCGCAGATCGGCGGCAACAACACCCAGGTGATCGTGCAATATGGAAACGGTGCACATGCCGATATCGGCCAGCGTGGCGGTCAGTCCGGCATCCTGCTGCAATTCGCGCGATAGGCAGGGTGACCGCCGGGGCGGGGAAACACATGCGCACCCCGCCCCGCGCTACGGGCTTTAATCACCTTGCGAAAGCGGCTATGCCCCTCGGCTGAAGCACAAGCCACAGGTCATCCGTGTCGCGCAGCCGCCGTTCCCGCCGCAAAACGCAAGCCCGTCAGGACCGTGTCGTCCTGCGCTGGCTGTGGGAGACATTCGTGCGCCAGCGCATACTGCTGCTCTCGGCGGCATTCGTGTTGATGGTGGTCGAGTCGCTGACGCTCGGGGCCTTCAGCTATCTTGTGCAGCCCATGTTTGACGATGTGCTGATCCAGGGCGATCGTGCGCAGGTATATGTGGTCGCGCTGGCCATGGCGGCGACCTTTCTGGGCCGTGGGCTGGCGCGGCTGGCGGGAAAAGCGATCATCGTCTGGCAGGCGGAAAAGGCGACAGCGCAATTGCAGTCGTTGTTGCTGGGCCATCTGATCACGCTGGATCAGGGGTTTTTCAAACATATGTCGCCCGGTGTCCTGATCGAGCGTGTGCGCGGCGATTCCGCGGCGCTGCGCAGCGTCTTTGACGCGTTGATCACGGGTATCGGGCGCGACGGGTCCGCCGTCATTGTGCTGCTGGGCGTCGCGCTCTGGACCGATTGGCAATGGACCCTTGTCGCAATGGCCGGCATCCCGCTGCTGGGGGTGCCGATGCTGGCGATCCAACGCCTGATTCGTCGGCGTTCGACAGAATCGCGGCGGGTCGCGGCCCAAAGCTCGAACCGGCTGGATGAGGCGTTTCACGGCATCACCACCTTGCAACTGACAGGCTCGGAAGCGCAGGAGCTGGGGCGATTCAACCGGATCAAGGAGCAATTCGTCTCTCGGATGACGCGCGCCAAGATCGGCAAGGCTGCGGTCCCGACGCTCTTGGATTTCGGGGCAGCAATCGGGTTCGGGCTGGTTCTGATCGTGGGGGGGTTGCAGATCATCGACGGGTCGCGGACAGTCGGGCAGTTCATGTCCTTCTTCACAGCGCTTGGCCTGCTGTTCGACCCGCTGCGCCGTCTGTCGTCATTGGCGGCGCAATGGCAGCATATCCTGGCCTCGCTGGAACGGACGCATGAGCTGTTGCAGGTCCGGCCCGATGTCACCTCGCCCCCGCCGCCCCATATGCCGCCCCCGGCGCGCGACAAGGCGTCAGTCACCCTGAACAATGTCAGTTTCGCCTATGACAGCGACCCCGTGCTGAGAGGTATAAGTTTCGAAGCCCCGGCAGGTCAGACCACGGCGATCGTCGGCCCCTCGGGTGCCGGGAAATCCACTGTCTTTTCGCTTCTGACCCGGATGATCGACGCGACCGAAGGCGAAGTGCTGATTGGCGGTCAGGACGTGCGGCGCATGGATCTGGTGCAGTTGCGCGCGCAGTTTTCCGTTGTCAGCCAGGACACGGCGCTGTTCGATGAAACCATTCGCGACAACATTCTGCTTGGGGCGCCGCATGCCTCGGATGAGGCGCTGGCAGAGGCCATTCGCGCCGCCCATGTCAATGAGTTCCTGCCGCTTCTTTCCAAGGGGCTGGAGACGCGGGCAGGGCCGCGCGGGTCCAACCTGTCAGGCGGGCAGCGGCAGCGGGTGGCGATTGCGCGTGCGCTTTTGCGCGACACCCCGATCCTGCTGCTGGATGAGGCCACAAGCGCACTGGATTCGCGGTCCGAGGCGCTGGTGCAGGCGGCGCTGAGCCGGTTGACCACGGGACGCACGACCCTGGTGATCGCGCATCGCCTGTCGACTGTGCGCGACGCCGACCAGATACTTGTCATGGACAAGGGGCAGATCGTGGAAAAGGGCGATCACATCAGCCTGCTGGCGCTTGGGGGCAGCTACGCCAAACTGCACGCGCTGCAATTCGCGGACCAGTCCGAGACATCCGCAAACTGAGCCGTGATCGGCCTCGGCGGTTGCCGGCGCGCGCATAGCAAAAGGCCCCGGTCGTGACCGGGGCCTTTTGCCAGAGATGTGCCGGGGCTCAGCTTGCCGCGTATTGCCGCGCGGGTTCGTCAAACTCGGACACGGATGCCAGCCGGAACTGACCTGTGGACCCGCGTTCCAGCCGACCCTCGCGCAGCAGCGTGCCAAAGGCGCGCAGCAGATCGTCGCGGCTGACCTTCTTGCTGGAATTGTTGGCAACCACATAGGTCATCAACTCGACGCGCGAAAACTCCGCCTGCCCCTTCTTGTGGGTCAGATAGGCGGCAGCGGCCTCGATCTGTTCGTCCAGAAGCCAGGCATCGACCTGTTGCACGAATTGCCCATAGGCTGCGGTATCATCCTCGCCCACTGCCTGCCGGGTTGCCGCGT
The DNA here is from genome assembly GCA_007695345.1 of Paracoccaceae bacterium. Classification (GTDB taxonomy): domain Bacteria; phylum Pseudomonadota; class Alphaproteobacteria; order Rhodobacterales; family Rhodobacteraceae; genus Roseinatronobacter. The sequence continues at coordinate 13,975 of REDZ01000073.1, forward strand.
TCTGGAGTTCCAGGCCAGGGGTGCCTTCGGGGCGCACGCGGCGCGGCATGACCGGGCCGGTCGGTGCCGCATCGACGCGCTGTTCGGACACCAGCACCAGCGGGCCGCGTTCGGCTTGCGGGCGCTGTGCGCGTGTGGCCCCGGCGACAGCCGGGCGGCGGGGGAAGGGATTGCGCCCGGCAGGTTCCGCCTGAACCGGTGCTTCCGGGGCGGGTTCTGCGGCGACCTCTTCGGTGTCGCTGTCATCCTCATCGGCCAGAAATTGCGCCACTTCCGCGTCAGCCGCACTGGGGGTGTCGCCCGCGCGCGCCGCGATTTCCGGCGCGTCTTCGTCCTCATCGGGCAGGTCCGCGTCATCCATCGGGGTGGGTGCAGGCGCGGTTATCTGCGGTTCCGGATCGGGGGTCTGCACCTCTGCGGGCGTGACAACGACATGGGGCTTCAGCGCTTCGGGCGCATCCATATCAAGGCGATAGCGCTCGATCTCGCGGCTTTGCTCGAACTCGCTGCGCCGGGGGCCCATTGTCTCTTCTTCCGCGCGGGTGGCATCGACGGCGACGCGCATATGCTCGAACGCGTCGCGCCGGCGTTGCCCGTCCTCGGCGCCCATTTCGGTTTTCGCGACCTCTAGCAGGCGCTCGGCATCTCCGTCCATGTTATCGCCAAGCGCAGCGCGGCGTTCTTCGCTGCTGCGGGCGCGGCGGGGGGCAACCTCTGCCTCGATCTGCGTCAATTCGGAGATCAGGTCGGATTCGGCGCTATCCGTCAGCCCGGTCGTGCCCAGCATGCCGCGAATCCGATCGCGCAGGCTCTGGGTCGAGGGCTGGCTGTCTGCCGCAGGTTGCGGGGCCGCATCGTCTTGCTCTGCAGGCTCTGTCATGTCCGTGGCAGGCGCGTCGCCCGCCGCGATCAGCGCGCTGTCGAAATCATCTTCCGGCACCATGTCGTCAAAGCTGTCGTCATTGTCGAAATGAGCCGCCAGAACCGAATCCGCGCCTGCATCATCTTCTGCGTCGGGCTGCGGGTCTTCTTCTGCGGTGTCACTGGCATCTTGCGCCTGCGATTCTTGTTCATCGTCGAAAATGGCCGCGAAGATCGAATCCTCGCCCGCATCCTCATCGGACTGGCGCGTGTCCTCTTCGGCTGTAACGTCTTCAAACGGTGGCCGCGCGTCAGTTTCGGGCGTGGTGGTGTCGAAATCGGCCGCGACGACCGTATCATCGTTTGGTTCCCGCGCATCTTCGTCAGACCTGGGGTCAGGCGCGCTTGCCTCCGCTTCCTGCGGGGCCGCCGGCGCGTCCGGTGCGTTGGCGATGGGCGTGCCGGCGGCTATACCAGCCGCAGGGACCGTTGCGGATTTTGCGACCGCGGCGCGGATGCGCGCCAGCTTGTCACTGAAATCCTCGCCATTCGCCGGGGCGTCCTGCGCGTCACCATCGCCCTGATCGCTCTCGGGCGCTTCGGTGGGATCGACTTGTTCAGGCGCGGGCGCTTCGACCTCCGGCGCCGGGGGCACCTCGGCCTCTGCCGGTTCGGGGCGGGCGGGTGCCTCTGGCTCGGCAATCGCCTGATCATTTTGCGGCTGCGCATAGGTAACCGGTGCGGCGTCGGTGTGCTGGGTCAGCGCCTGGGGGGCCTGCGCGGCGGGTGTGGGCGCATGGGCCATGTCGGTGCGCAGGACAACCTGATTGTCCTGCACCCGCGCCTCGACCCGGCGCTGAATCTCGCGTTCCGCAATGCGGTGCAGCATATCGGCATCCGGGGTCGGCGGCTCTGCGCCGAAATACCTGTCGCGCTCGGCAAGATCGCGAAAATACTCCGAAATCGCCTGCATCGTTCCGAAAGGTTCGTCAAACCCTTCGAGAGTGCAGGAAAACGTGCCATAGGACACGGTCAGGATTTTATTCGGGGGCACCATGACTTGCTCACTTTCTTTACCATAACATCGGCAAAGTCGCTGACTACCTGAGCGATTCAATGTTCAGACTTGGGTATTTTGATGATCTGAATGTGGCCAAAGATCGCAACGATTCGTTTCGAGATACAGGATAACGCTTTGCCACAGCCCGTCCATGATCCTTCGGCCGTTACCCTTGTCGGTGGCGGAATAGTCAGCAGGCGTGATCTGGACCTGTCGCTTTCGCTTGCGCCGCGCCTTGTCGCTGCCGATGGCGGGGCCAATCGGGTGGCAGCGCTGGGGCATCTGCCCGAACAGGTGATCGGTGATCTGGATTCCATCGCGCCTGATCTGCGCACCCGGCTTGGCGACCGCGTGCTGCATGTGCCGGAACAGGACAGCACTGATCTGGACAAATGCCTGTCGCGGATTCGCGCGCCCTTTGTGCTGGGGCTGGGCTTTGATGGGGCGCGGCTGGATCACACGCTTGCGGCCATGACGTCGCTGACCCGCCACGGGTCTGCCCGTGTCCTGTTGCTGGCGGCAGAGGATATCGTGTTTCTGGCCCCCCCGCGCCTGCATCTGGGTCTGGATGTGGGCGAGCGCGTGTCCCTGTTTCCGATGGGGCAGGTCGCAGGCCGTTCGACCGGGCTGCACTGGCCGATAGAGGGCATCCCGTTCCTGCCCGAGGCACTGGTGGGCACATCCAACCGCGCCAGCGCGCCCGAGGTTACGCTGCACAGCGACCGCCCCGCCATGCTGGTGCTGCTGGAACGCGCGCGTCTGACGGATGCGCTGCGCGCCGTGCTGGCCGTGCCGGATTGGCACAAGAGCCTATAGCAGACTGCCCAGCGCGACCCCCAGCGCAACCAGCCCCGCCCCCAGTGCGGCGCCTGTCACCGGACCGATCTGGCGCGGCGGCGCTGCCGGTTCGTCCCTGTGCGACTGTGCGATCAGCGCGGTTTCGACCATGCGCGGCAGATGCGGGCCAAAGCGCGCCAGAATGCGGGCCGTCTGCGCCAGATCGCGCGCCAGCGCCTGCGGCCCGATATTCTCGCGGACATAATCCTCGACGATGGGCCGTGCGACATGCCACATGTTGATTTCCGGGTTGAGCGACCGCGCCACCCCCTCGACCACGACCATGGTGCGTTGCAGCAGGATCAGTTCGGTGCGGGTTTCCATGCCGAATCGTTCCGTCACCTCGAACAGATAGGCCAGCAGCTTGGCCATCGAGATATGGCGCGCATCCATGCCGAAAATCGGCTCTCCGACGGCGCGCAGGGCGCGCGCGAATTCGTCTATATCGCGGTCGGCGGGGACATAGCCCATCTCGAAATGCACTTCGGCGACGCGGCGATAATCCTTGCGGATGAAGCCGAAAATGATCTCGGCATAGGCGCGACGGGTAAAGCCATCGATCCGCCCCATGATCCCGAAATCCAGCGCGATGATCTTACCCTCGGACGTGACCTTCAGGTTGCCCTGATGCATGTCCCCATGAAAGAACCCGTCGCGCAGCGCATGGCGCAGGAACAGCGAAAGCACGCGTATGCCCAGCTCTCCCCGGTCGAGGCCCAGCGCATCCAGCGCGGCATTGTCGCCCATGGGCACGCCCTCGGCCCAGCCCAGCGTCATCACCCGGCGCGAGGACAGATCCCAGACCGGGCAGGGCACGGAAAAGCCCGGGTCAGCCTCGGTATTGGCGGCGAATTCGGCAGCAGCCGAGGCTTCCAGCCGCAGATCGATCTCGCCTTCGACCACGCTTTCGAAATGCGTGATCACATCCAGCGGGCGCAGGCGGCGGGTTTTGGGCAGAAGCACCTCGATCAGACCGGCGGCGAAATAGAACGCGTCGATATCGCGGCGAAAGGCGCGCTCGACGCCCGGGCGCAGCACCTTGATGGCGACCTTGCGACCGGTATCGGCCCTGATCGCCCAATGCACCTGCGCGATAGAGGCGGCGGCCACGGGCTCGGAGAATTCAGAGAACAACGACAGGACAGGGCGGTCCAGTTCCTCGGCCACTGTTTCCATCGCGATGCTGCGCGAAAACGGCGTCAGCTTGTCCTGCAGATAGCGCAACTGATCGGCCAGTTCCTGGCCGACCACATCGGGCCGTGTGGCCAGTGTCTGACCGAATTTGATATAGGCCGGGCCAAGGGCTGTCAGCGCGCGGGTCAGTGGCGGCAGCGTCGGGTCGCCCTTCAGCCCCAACAGCTTGAACGGCCAGCCCAGCACACGCGCGGCAAAACGCAGCCGCGGGGGCGCGTTCAGCGCCTCCAGCACGACCTGCATCGCGCCCGTCCGCTCGAACGTGGCACCGGTGCGGACCAGCCGCCATAGGTTGATCGGTCCCCGCATCCGTTTACAGCTTCCAGCCCGAATGAAGCGCCGCAATGCCCATCGACAAGTTGCGATAGCGCACCTGCTCGAACCCCGCGCAGCGGATCATCTCTGCAAAACGGTCCTGATCAGGGAAACGGCGGATCGATTCGACCAGATACTGATAGCTGTCGCGATCACCCGTCACGACCTGCCCCATCGTCGGGATGATGTTGAAGGAATACAGATCATAGACTTTCTGCATCAGATCATTCGGGATCTGGCTGAATTCCAGCACCATCAGCCGACCGCCGGGGCGCAGCACGCGAAACGCCTCACGCAGCGCATCCTCGATCCGGGTGACATTGCGGATGCCGAAACTGATCGTATAGACATCGAAGCTTGCGGGCGGAAAGGGCAGGGCCATCGCATCGCCCACCACCCAGTCAAGCTGGCCGGCCATATTTGCAGCCTCGGCGCGGTTCTGCCCTTCGATCAGCATGGGCTCTGTCAGATCCAGCACTGTGGCGCGCGCAGTCGTGCCCGCGCGGCGCAGGAAGCGAAAGGCGATATCGCCTGTGCCACCGGCCACATCCAGCAATTGCTGTCCGGGGCGCGGCGCCAGCCAGTCCATCATGGCATCTTTCCACAGCCGGTGGATGCCGCCCGACATCAGGTCATTCATGATATCGTACCGCGCGGCGACACTGGAAAAGACGCCCTGCACCATCCCGGCCTTCTGGTCTTCCGCGACGGTCTGGAATCCGAAATGGGTTGTCTTGCTGTCCTGGGTCATTCGGTGCCGCCGCTTGCTGCCTGCCCCTTGCCGGGGTGTTCCACCACTCCTTATAGGGGAACGGGGGCGACTGACAATGCGACCCCTTTGCCGCCCTGCATGTTCCAAGGACCCTGCCATGCCCGAATTGCCCGAGGTCGAGACAGTGCGCCGGGGCCTTTTGCCCGCGATGGAGGGTGCGCGCATCCTGCGGGCCGAATTGCGACGCGGCGATCTGCGCTGGCCCTTTCCCCCCGATATGGGCGCGCGGCTGCAAGGGGCCCGTGTGATGCAGTTGCGCCGCCGCTCGAAATACCTGCTGGCCGATCTGGACCGGGGCGAGACACTGATCGTGCATCTGGGCATGTCGGGGCGCATGGTCATTTCGGGCCTGGCCGCCGCGCATGTGCCGGGGCAGTTTCATTACGATCATCCGCAGATCGAGAAACACGACCATGTGCTGTTTCACATGGAAGGCGGCGCGCGCGTGACCTTCAACGATCCGCGCCGTTTCGGGGCGATGGATTTGTGTCCCACCGCGGCGCTGGAGGGGCATCGCCTGATGGCGGGCATCGGGCCGGAACCCTTGGGCAACACATTTGACGCGACCTATCTGCGGGCGCGGTTGCAGGGGCGGCGAACGCCCATCAAGGCCGCGCTGCTGGATCAGCGAATCGTCGCCGGATTGGGCAATATCTATGTCTGCGAGGCACTGTTTCGCGCGGGCATAAGCCCGGTGCGCGCGGCAGGGCGCATCGGGCCGGCGCGGCTGGAACGGCTGACTCAAGCCATCCGCGATACACTGCATGAGGCGATAGAGGCCGGGGGATCATCCTTGCGCGACTACCGCCAAGCCAATGGCGAGCTTGGATATTTTCAGCATGCCTTTCGTGTTTACGGACGCGAGGGGGCGGCCTGCACAACGCCCGGTTGCCGCGGCCAGGTGCGCCGAATCGTGCAATCGGCGCGATCAAGTTTCTATTGCCCGCAATGCCAGAGATGACTTGAACCCCGATCCCAAGCTGTTATGCCAAGGATCGTTTTGCAACAAGCAGGGTGCCGCGCGAATGGCCTATGAAACGCTGATCGTCGAGACTGAGGATCATGTCGCACTGATCCGCCTCAACCGGCCCGAGGCGCTGAATGCGCTGAACAGCACGTTGTTGGGCGAGTTGGCCGACGCCCTCGCCGCCGCTGATCGCAATGACAAGGTGCGCTGCATTGTCATCACCGGATCGGAGAAGGCCTTTGCCGCCGGTGCCGACATCAAAGAGATGGCCGAGAAGGGCGCCATCGACATGTTCAGCGCCGATTTCTTCAGCGCCGAGTCCGACGCGCTCTTGCGTGTGCGCAAGCCGATCATCGCGGCTGTCGCGGGCTATGCGCTGGGCGGCGGGTGCGAATTGGCGATGATGTGCGATTTCATCATCGCGGCTGATACTGCGAAATTCGGGCAGCCGGAGATCAACATGGGCATTCTGGCCGGGATCGGCGGCACGCAGCGCCTGCCGCGTCTGGTGGGGCGGTCCAAGGCAATGGACATGCATCTGACCGGGCGCAACATGCATGCCGAAGAAGCCGAGCGCGCGGGGCTTGTCAGCCGCGTCGTGCCCGCCAAGAAGCTGATCGAAGAGGCGATGGCCGCTGCCGCCAAGATTGCCGAGAAATCGCAGATTTCCGTCAAGGCGGTCAAGGAAGCGGTCAACCGCAGCGAAGAGACATCGCTGCGCGAGGGGCTGCTGTTCGAGCGGCGCGTGTTCAACATGATGTTCGCCTCGGATGACCAGAGCGAGGGCATGTCCGCCTTTCTGGAAAAGCGTCAGCCCCAGTTCCGCGATCAATAGGCCAGCCGCGTTTTTCCTGTTTTCTTTTCGGAGCGCTTGCCCTATAGCCTTGCCGCACATGCGCGTGGGCCCGCTTAAGGCATGAATCAGCACTGGTCATCCTGACCAGTCGGGTCTGTTGCGCGAAGATATTGTAGCAGACCCGAAAGAAGCGACACCCATGGCAAATACTCCCCAATCCAAGAAGCGCGCACGCCAGATCGAGCGCCGCACCGCAGTGAACAAGGCACGCCGGTCGCGCATCCGCACCTTCCTGCGCAAGGTCGAAGAGGCGATCACCTCGGGCGACCAGGCCGCTGCACGCACAGCATTCCTCGCCGCGCAACCCGAACTTGACCGCGGCGTGACGAAAGGTGTTCTGCACAAGAACACCGTGGCGCGCAAGAAATCGCGCCTGTCGGCCCGGATCAAGGCGATGGCGGCCTGAATCCATTGGCGACACGGGCTGCTGCAGCCTGTTGAACCGGTTTGAGCAGGGCGCCTTCGGGCGCCCTGTCCTGTTTGAAACTGTGGCAGAGCGGCACAGCATATTCGATTCTTTTCCGGCCAATCGTCGGTCAAGTCTGTTGTTCGGTTGCGCGGGTTTTGGTCTGCTTGGTAGTGTCAGCTCGACTCGTTCGAAACGTGGGGGAACGCAGGCAACAGTCGCGATAGCTGCTTTACCGTGCAATGTTGTCTGGGACATGGTTGCCTGGGGCCGCAGGGCCGCTCTGCCGAAATGTCTGTGTCATTAACTGTTGTTTAGGTCTGTAGGCCGGGCCTTGGCTGGCTTGCGGTTCTGTGTTTGTGATGCTCGCGCACGGGGCTCTCCGCCGGGCGTCTGCTCTTTGTAACTTGGGGGCCGGATGAAACAAAAATACGTCGGGTTGGGGTGATATGGCTGCAGAAACTTGGGCGGGAATTTCGGATGAATTGCGGCGCGAGGTCGGTGAAAGCAATCACAAGAGCTGGATTGCACCGCTGGAATGCATAGAAATCAATGACGATGTGCTGCGCCTGCGCGCGCCGTCGCGATTTGTCGGCGATTGGGTGAAGCGGAATTATCACGACCAGATTCTCGCCCATCTCAACCGGTCCGGGCATGGGGTGACACGGGTGGATTTCGAGTTCGGCGCCGCGCGTGCCAACCCGACCGTCGTATCGCCATCTGTCGCGCCATCGCGCAGCCGGGCGCCCATGGATGACGCGCTGCAGGGCGCGCCGCTGGACGCAAAGCTGCGATTCGAGAATTTCGTTGTCGGCAAACCCAATGAGCTGGCCCATGCCGCCGCGCGCCGCGTGTCCGAGGGGGGCGAGGTCACGTTCAACCCGCTGTTTCTGTATGGCGGGGTGGGGCTGGGCAAGACGCACCTGATGCAGGCCATCGCGTGGGAATTGCAGGACAGCCAGCCAGAACTTCAGGTGCTGTATCTCTCGGCGGAACAGTTCATGTATCGCTTCGTTCAGGCGCTGCGCGACCGGCAGATCATGGATTTCAAGAATCTGTTCCGTTCGGTCGATGTGCTGATGGTCGATGACGTGCAGTTCATCGCCGGCAAGGACAGCACGCAGGAAGAGTTCTTTCACACCTTCAACGCGCTGGTGGACCAGAACAAGCAGATCGTGATTTCCGCCGACCGCGCACCGGGCGAGATAAAGGACCTTGAAGCGAGGATATCCTCGCGGCTGCAATGCGGCCTGGTGGTGGACCTGCACCCCACGAATTACGAATTGCGTCTGGGCATCCTGCAACGCAAGGCGGATCTGTTCGCGCAAAGCTATGGCGGGATAAAGATAGACAGAGGCGTTCTGGAATTCCTCGCGCATCGGATCGCATCAAACGTGCGCATTCTGGAAGGGGCGTTGCAGCGGCTCTTTGCGTTCTCCAGCCTGATCGGGCAGGAAATCACGCTGGATATGGTGCAGGACTGCCTGTCCGACATCCTGCGCAGTTCCGACCGCCGCGTGACGGTCGAGGAAATTCAGCGCAAGGTCGCGGAGTATTACAGCATCCGCCTGTCCGACATGCTGGGCCCCAAGCGCACGCGGACCATCGCCCGCCCGCGCCAGGTGGCGATGTATCTGTCCAAGGAACTGACATCACGGTCCCTGCCAGAAATCGGTCGCCGCTTTGGTGGTCGTGACCACACCACGATCCTGCATGGTGTGCGCAAGGTGGAAGAGATGCGCCTGAGCGACACGCAACTGGACGAAGACATCGAATTGCTGCGCCGCCTGCTGGAAAGCTGAGCGGCAGGCACAGTCCGGGCGAGAAATGGCTTGTCGTCATGGCAGAAATGGCTAGGCTCACGCTCCCGAGAGGGGGCGCGGCGCGCCTTGCAGGCTAACAGGGATCGAGGGCATGAAGATCAGCATAGAACGGGCCGTTCTGCTCAAGGCCGTGAGCCAGGCGCAATCGGTGGTCGAGCGGCGCAACACGATCCCGATTCTCGCCAATGTCCTGATCGAGGCCGAAGACGCGCAGGTCAGCCTGCGCGCCACCGATCTGGATATCGAGGTGCTGGACCGCGCGCCCGCCATGGTCGAGCAAGCCGGGGCCACGACAGTATCCGCCGTGCTGCTGCATGATATCGTGCGCAAACTGCCCGATGGCGCGCTGGTGGAACTGACCGCAGATGCGCGCACGGGCCGCCTGCAGGTCCGGGCGGGGCGGTCGTCCTTTTCGCTGGCCACCCTGCCGAAAGAGGATTTCCCGGTCATGGCGTCCAGCGAATACAGCGCCAATTTCTCGGCCGGTGCGAAAGAACTGCGGCGCCTGTTCGACAAGGCGAAATTCGCCATCTCGACCGAAGAGACGCGCTATTACCTGAACGGTGTCTACATGCATGTCGCCGAGGCCGAAGGCGGGCGTGCCCTGCGCTGCGTGGCAACGGACGGGCATCGTCTGGCCCGTGTCGATTCTGCCCTGCCCGAAGGGGCAGAGGCGATGCCCGGCGTGATCGTCCCGCGCAAGACAGTGGGCGAATTGCGCAAGCTTCTGGAAGATGACGAGATGCAGATCGCCGTGTCGGTTTCGGAAACCAAGGTGCGGTTTGCCACGCCGGACATGACGCTGACGTCCAAGGTGATCGACGGGACATTCCCGGATTACACCCGCGTGATCCCGACGCAGAACACACGCAAGATGGAAGTGGACGCCGCCGAATTTGCCAAGGCCGTTGACCGTGTGGCAACAGTGTCGTCGGAACGGTCGCGCGCGGTCAAGCTTGCGCTTGAGGAAGACAAGCTGACCCTGTCGGTCAATGCCCCCGATTCCGGTGCCGCCGAAGAGGAGTTGATCGTCGCCTATGCCGATGAGCGGCTGGAGATCGGGTTCAACGCGAAATACCTGCTGGAGATTGCCAGCCAGGTGGATCGCGAGAATGCGGTCTTTCTGTTCAACGGCTCGGGCGACCCGACGCTGATGCGCGAAGGCGACGATCTGAGTGCGGTCTATGTCGTGATGCCGATGCGCGTGTGATCGGGCGGCGAAAGCGCCTGCTCGACGTGCCCACCCACCCGCCCCTGCACGCCTCGCAGGCGCTGCCCGGCAGTGCCGGGCGGATATAACCGGACACGGCCCTGGCCCAGCAACGGTTTTCCGCTGGCATCCTGCAGCAATAGTTTCTACCGCTGGCCTATGGTTGTGCATCTTGCCCATCTGACGCTGTCGCATTTCCGCTCGCATCTGCGCACGCGGCTGGTGCTGGACGGGCGCCCGGTCGTGCTGTCCGGCCCGAACGGGGCGGGCAAGACGAATATCCTTGAGGCTGTCTCGCTCTTCTCGCCCGGTCGCGGGCTGCGTCGCGCCACGCCTGACGAGATCGCGCGCAAGCCGCAGGCGCTGGGCTGGAAGCTGCGCGCCGGGATCGCCACCCCGGACGGTCCCCGCGCGCTGGAGACATGGGCCGAGCCCGGCAGCACACGGCAGGTGCGCATCGATGACAAATCCGCCCCGCAGATCGCGCTGGGATCGGTCATGTCGATGCTGTGGCTGACCCCGCAGATGGATCGGCTGTGGATCGAGGCGGCAGAAGGGCGGCGGCGTTTTCTGGACCGCATGGTGCTGAGTTTCCTGCCCGGGCATGGGGCCGAGGTGCTGGCCTATGACAAGGCCATGCGCGAACGCAACCGCCTGTTGCGCGACGCGGTGGCCGATGGCGGCTGGTATGCAGCGCTCGAGGGCCAGATGGCGCAGGCCGGCGCGCAGATGATCCGCAACCGGAAGGAAACTCTGACCCTGCTCGCCCGTCATGCGGACCCGGACGGCCCGTTCCCGGTGGCCGATCTGGCGCTTGACTGCGCCGCACCGGACGATGCGGATGCATTGGCACAGGTGTTGGCCGAGGGGCGGCGCCGCGACATGGCCGCCGGGCGCAGCCTGAGCGGGCCACACCGTGCCGATCTGGGTGCGGTCTGGGCAGCCAAGGGGATGCCTGCCGCCCAATGCTCCACAGGTGAGCAGAAGGCGCTGCTGATTTCGCTGATCCTTGCCAATGCGCGCGCGCTCGCGGTCGAGCGTGGCATGCCCCCGGTCCTGCTGCTTGACGAGGTGGCAGCCCATCTGGACGCAGACCGCCGTGCGGCCCTGTTCGACACGCTTTGCGGGCTGGGCACGCAGGCATTTCTGACCGGCACCGGGCGCGAGTTCTTTGCCGGGCTGGGCGCGCGCGCGCAGCATTTCGACGTTACCGAGGCCGAGGGCCTCTCGCATCTGCAGGAGAGCACGCCATGACACTGCCTCAGCAACGCATTACGCTTGTCAGCCTTGGCGTTGCCGATCTGGACCGCGCCTGCGCCTTCTATGCCGCCCTGGGCTGGTCGCCCACAGTACAGGCGGACGGGATGGCCTGCTATCAGTTGCAGGGGCAGGCGCTGATGCTGTTCGGTCGCGCTGCGCTGGCCGAAGATCAGGGGCGGGCAGAGGCGGAACTGGGCACCGGCGCGATGACGCTGGCGCAGAATTACACAACGCGCGATGACGTCGATGCCGCCTATGCTCATGCCATCGCGGCGGGTGCGCGCGCGCTCACGGCGCCCGAGCCGGTTTTCTGGGGTGGCTATTCGGGCTATTTCGCCGATCCTGACGGCCATGTCTGGGAGGTGGCGCATAACCCCTGCTGGCCGCTCGCGGCCGATGGCAGCCTGACGCTGCCAGAGGCGCCATGACTGTCACCGCGCTGGAACTGACGTTTTACGCCGGGGCGATTCTGATCCTGTTCCTGACGCCCGGCCCGGTCTGGGTCGCGCTGACGGCGCGCGCGATGTCGGGGGGGGTTGGCTCTGCCGCGCCGCTGGCGGTTGGCGTGGCGCTGGGCGATGCGCTCTGGCCGCTGGCGGCGATCTTCGGGCTGACCTGGATCCTGTCGATCTATGGCGACCTGCTGGAGGCAATGAAATGGGTCGCGATGGCGATGTTTGTCATCATGGGCGCGCAACTTATCCGCCGTGCCGAGGCGCAGCTCTCGACCGATAGCCGGCTGACACGGCCCGGCGCGCTGGCGGGGTTTGCCGCCGGGGTGACAGTGATCCTCGCGAATCCCAAGGCGATCCTGTTCTATATGGGCGTGTTGCCGGGGTTTTTCGACCTGACACGTGTGACATGGGTGGATGTGGCCGCAATCCTGGCGGTGTCGGTCACGATCCCGATGACGGGCAATCTGGTGCTGGCATTGGCGATCGACCGGGCACGGGCGCTGTTGCGCTCCGGGCGCGCGCTGGCGCGCGCGAACCGCGTGGCCGGGGTGTTGCTGATTGCAGTGGGCGTGGGGATCGCGCTGACATGACACCATGACGGGATCGCCCCCGGCCCTGCCCAAAGGGCAGGGTCAGCGCCCGCGAGCGGGTCATGGGCGGGTGGGTGGGGACCCCGAGCGGGCGCTTATTGCCCGCGCAGCAGCGCTTCCATCTCGATGGGCTGCGGGCTGCCGGCAAGGCGGGTGCGATAGATCACCAGTGATTCCGCCACGCGCATGATGTAGTTGCGCGTCTCGGCAAAGGGGACACGTTCGACCCATTCGGTAATATCCACCGACGCATCGCGCGGATCGCCCAGACGCGGCACCCATTGCCGGGGGCGGCCCGGCCCGGCATTGTAGCCTGCGGCAACCAGCGCGAGCGATGGGCCGAATTCGTCGCGCAACTGGTCCAGATAGGCCGCGCCCAGCCGCGCGTTCAGCACCGGGTCACGGGTCAGATCAGCGGCCTGAAACGGGACCCCCAGCCGATCCGCCATCATCTGCCCGGTGCCTGGCAGAACCTGCATCAGGCCGCGCGCATCCGCCGGGCTGACCACGGCGATATCAAACTCGCTCTCGCGCCGTGCAATTGCCTTGACCAGATCGGTGGGCACCGGCAAATCGGCCTGCGCGAGTTCGGTCAGCGGGAAATAGGCGCGCGGCAGAATGATCTCGGATTGCACGGCGATCTTGGCGATGTTCAGCGCGAAATTCGGCTCATCCAGCTCCAGCATCAGATCGGTCAGGGCACCCAGCGTGGCCTCATCCTCGATCTGGCGGGCCAGAAACAGCACGAAGCGCCGCGCTTCATGCCATTCGCCGGCCTCGCGCAGCAGCAGCACCGCCTGCAACAGGTCGGAGTCGGCAAGCGCGGTCTCGCGCCAATGCGGGTAGTCCGGGCCGTTCACCAGGTCTGCGTCCAGCGCCATGCCCAGCCGGTCGGCGGCAAGCTGACCGTAGAACCCGCTCTGATGCTCGGCGGCAAATTCGAACGCAGCCTGCGCCGTGATCCCGTCGCCCATCGCTTCATGCGCGCGGCCTTCCCAATAGCCTGCGCGGCCCAGACTGATCGGGCTGGAACTGCGCACGCGCAGCGCGCGGAAATGACCCAGCGCATCCTCGGGGCGGTCGAGATAGATCAGCGCGATGAAGCCTGCCAGAAATTCCAGATCGACAAAGAACAGGCCGTCCGCCAGCCCATGCGGCGTGGCGAGGTCATAGGCGCGCTGGTAATCGCCTTCGGCCATCGCCCCGCGCACCAGCACGATGCGGCGCCCGCCCCATGCATCCGCCCGCCCCAGACCATTTTCGTGACGCGACTGCGCCAGCATCAGATCGGCAGCGCCATCGCGGTTGCCCGCCGCCATGCGAAACTCGAACCGGTCGCGCATCAGGCCGGGGTCGTTCTGATGTGAGTCGGGCACAGCGGCGACCAGCGCATCCACGCCGCTGGCGCGTTCCTGCAGTGCGATCCGGGCGCGCGCAACGTGGCGCTCGGCCTCGGGCAGGCGTTCGATATGGCGCTGCGCAGCCGTGCGGTTGCCGTCCCATAACAGCATGGACACGCGGGCGGCATGATGGGGGGCGAGCGCGCTGTCGAACTGGCGCAACAGGCGCAGCTCATGTTCACCACTCAGCGGCATGTTCTGCCACAGGGCAACGGCCAGCGCCTCTGCCTCATCCGTGCGCCCGGCATCCAGTTTGGCGGAAATCTGCGCGATATGTCCGGCTTCGCTGACTGGCTCGTGCGAGTCGAAAAAGGCAAGTATCTCGTCCGTGCCGCGCGTGGACAGCAGCGCTTCGCCTTCGCGCCGGACCGTGTTGATCAGCGGCCAGTGGCTGCGGCTGTCCAGAAACGCCTGATAATCGGCAAAGCTGCCGCGCCCGTCGCGCAGTGCCATCCACTGCACGATATCGGCGGCAATCGGCGCGCTGTTCTGCGCCCGCGCCCGTGCCGTGCCCCAGTCGCCCGATTGCGCAGCCGACAGCGCTGCCGCCAGTTGGCCCGCCGCGCGTGACGGTGGTGGAGAGGTCTGCGCCTGGGCTGCGCCCAATGTCAGGCCCAGCACGACGATCAGTGCCACCAATGCCGTTGGGCCTGTGTGCCTACGGGATACCAGAGCCATAGCCGGTCCTCATTATATCTTGAAACTGCCCGCTTGACGTTCTAACCGGCACGGGACGCGGGGCAAGACACATTTGCGCAAGCAGGCGCGACCTGATGCATCGCCCCAATGGAGGATGCGCATATGCAGATCAGAGGGTCCATTCCGGCACTGGTGACCCCGCTCAAGGATGGCGTGCTGGATATCGACGCGCTGCACGCGCTTGTCAACTGGCAGATCGCCGAGGGGTCGCACGGTATCGTGCCGGTGGGCACGACGGGTGAGAGCCCCACGCTCAGCCATGCCGAGCATGAGCAGGTGATCGCCGAAGTGGTCAAGGCCGCAGCGGGCCGTGTGCCGGTGATCGCCGGGGCCGGGTCGAACAACACGACCGAGGCGATCGGCTTCATGCGCTTTGCCGAACGGGTCGGTGCCGATGCTGCGCTGGTTGTCACGCCCTATTACAACAAGCCCACGCAGGAAGGGATGATTGCGCATTACACGGCGCTGCATGATTGCTGCGAACTGCCCATCATCATCTACAACATTCCGGGCCGCTCCGTTGTTGACATGACGCCAGAGACGATGGCGCGGCTGGCGAAGCTGCCCCGGATCATCGGGGTCAAGGATGCCACTGGCAAGCTGGAGCGCGTGAGCCTGCAGCGCATGGCCTGCGGGCCGGATTTCATACAGCTGTCGGGTGAGGATGCGACCGCGCCGGGGTTCAACGCCCAGGGCGGGGTCGGCTGCATTTCGGTCACGGCGAATGTCGCGCCGCGCCTGTGCGCCGCGTTTCAGGAAGCCAGCCTTGCAGGCGATTATCCGCGGATGATGGAATTGCATGACCAGTTGATGCCGCTGCATGTCGCCATTTTTGCCGAACCCGGTCTGGTGGGTGCGAAATATGGCCTGTCGCGTCTGGGCAAATGCCGCGAAGAGGTGCGCCTGCCGCTTGTCGGCCTGACCGATCCGGTCAAGGCGCAGATGGATGCGGCCATGCGCCATGCCGGACTGATCAATTAGCGCGGCAGGCTGTCTGTCTCGATATCCACCCAGACCAGCCTGTGCCGTGTCGGTGGATCATCTGGCGGGCCAAGCAGATCGGCCTCGGGGCTGTGGCTCTCAGGCCAGAATACGCCCGCGTCGCGGATGCGCAACGCGCGCGATGGCAAGATGTAGCTGACCCGCAGATTGCCCGGCCCGCCCGCCTGCGGCCAGTGAACCGTGTGCTGCGCTGGTGGGCCACGACTGGCGCTGTCTTGTCCCGCCTGTCGCGCGCCGGCGCTTTCAGGGCGAGGGTCTTGCAGGCGGGGGTGGGCCAGCAGGGCCTGCATCGCGCCGTGCAGGCCATCGCCATCATGCGGGTCCAGATTGCTGCCGCCCATCACCACGACCGGGGCCTGTGGGGGGGGCATGGGCAGCGCGCCATCCAGAAACTGCGACCAGAAAGCTGTTTCATCGTGGTTGCGCAGCAGATTGCGGTCGTTGGGGCCGCCAAAGACCGGTGGACCGGCTTGATAGATCAGTAAGTGCAGGCGTGCGCCGCCCTCCAGCCGGACCGGCACATCCCAATGCCCGGTGCTGGACAGGCGGTGGATATCCTGCGCCTCGGGGGACAGGTCAGGCAGCATCGCACCGGGAAGATCGCGCCACAGGAAGCGTGAGAAATCCCGCGCCAGATCCGCTTTGATCGGGTGGCGCGACAAAAGCGCCAGCGCCTTGGTGCCGGAGAAGGGCCCATAGCCATGCGTGTCATCGGCGGTCGCGCTGCGCCCGTCGCCCGACATGTCCCGCCCAGTACGCTGCCCGGCATTGGAGGCAAAGGCAAAGACATACGGAAATTCCTGACCGTGCTCGGCAATCAGGTCGCGCATGGCGCGAAGGGCGTGCAGGTCATGGTCATGGTCCAGCCCCGAAAGCACGAGGATATCCGGGGCGACATGCGCGATCAGCCGGGCTTTGGCCAGTGGGGCGGGGGCCTGTGACAGAATGTCTTGCAACGCATAGCCGGGGCCGCGACCGCCCAGATCGATGCGCCAGAAGGCGAGGCGCAGTGTTTCAGCGCTGCCATGAACGGGCGCGCAGATGCAGCCGATCAGGAATAGGCAGAGCGCGACTGTGCGGCAATGGATTCGTCCTCGGCGGCGATGCGCTGGCGCTGCGCCCGCACCAGTTGCGCCACACGATACATGGCCACGCCACGCAGGATCAGATTCACCGGAATACAGGCCCAGAGCGACACCCCCCAGACAAAGGCCAGTGGCGATTGCAAGGTCATGGGCTGCACCAGCAGGTTCGACAGATGCAGCAAGACCGGCAGAGAGAATGGCAGGATAATCCCTAACAGGATGTTAACATGCGCATCGCGTTCGAGCCGCTGGACGACATCCACCCCCTTGGTCGGATCGAAATTGGGCAGGTTCACCCAGACATTGAACGGCACATTCCGCCGCGGCCAGTAGCCCAGCGCGAGCATCAGCAGAAAGATCATCAGACTTGCCGCAGCCAACAGATAGGCCAGCGCCGCAGCGGCCCGCACAGCGGCCAGATGTTCCACCGGCAGGCCGACCGGCAGCGACATCACCAACAGGCGCACGGGGCTGAAGGGGAAATCCATCACCTCGCCCAACCGATGCGCGAAACCGAAGATCAGGCCATCACTTCCGGGCGTCAGCAGCAGATCGCGCTGCAAGAGCGCGATACTGATCACGACCATGGCCAGAAACCCAAGCCGGATGCGGTTGTAGGGTTTTGCATCGCGGAATTCGACCAGGCCGGGATAGGCGGCGGAGTATTCGGCAAAAACCACAATCGCGGCCAGCAGCGACAGCAGGGTGATCCCCTGCGCAACCTCATGCGAGATGTCGGACAGCAACAGCGCCGGGGTCAGGACAAGCAGGCCCACCAAAACCCCACGCAAGATGTTCTGCGCCATAAGCGACATAGTTCCGCTACTGCCTCGTATCGCTCTGCTGCGCATCGGCGCGGATGCCCGCAGAATTCTTGTGTCATGCGGCCGTACGGCCAGCACTTGCCTCATTCTTGACACAATCCTGCCCATTCTTCGCCATCCTCGCAAGCGCCATGGACAGGATCGGCCAATGGCAGGGCAATTTCGAGAAGAAACTGTCGCGAGTTTGCATCAAATTGAAGGAATAAATGCGGCAACCCCGAAGGATGCCGCATCAGAAACCAGTATTCTCAAGCCTCAGATCCAGGGACGGGCCTGCGCCGCGGCGTTCTCGAAAGCATCAATTGCGGAGACTTTCTCGAGTGTGAGCCCCACATCATCCAGCCCGTTCAGCAGGCAATGCTTGGTGAACGGGTCAATCTGAAAGGCAAAGACCTGCCCGTCCGCGCTGGTGACCGTCTGCGATTCGAGATCAATGGCGATACGCGCATTCTCGCCCTTGCGGGCATCTTCCATCAGCACATCGACCTGATCCTGCGGCAGCACGATGGGCAGCATCCCGTTCTTGAAGCAGTTGTTGTAGAAGATATCGGCATAGCTGGGCGCGATGATCGCCCTTATCCCGAAATCGGCCAGCGCCCAGGGCGCATGTTCGCGTGATGAGCCGCAGCCGAAATTCTCGCCCGTCACGAGGATCTGCGCCTGACGATAGGCGGGCTGGTTCAGCACGAAATCCGCGATCTCGTTGCCCTGATCATCATAGCGCATCTCGTCAAACAGGTTCTTGCCCAGCCCGGTGCGCTGGACGGTTTTCAGGAACTGTTTGGGGATGATCATGTCCGTGTCGATATTCACAAGCGGCATGGGGGCGGCGACCCCGGTCAGATTGGTGAATTTTTCCATATGTCTCTCCTCTCCGAGAGCGCCGGGGCGTTGCCCCGGACCCCAGAGTATTTCTGGCAAGATGAAATCAGGCGGGCTGCCGCGTCAGTTCGCGGATATCGGTCAGGCGCCCCGTGATGGCGGCGGCGGCCGCCATGGCGGGCGACATCAGATGTGTGCGCCCGCCGCGGCCCTGCCGGCCTTCGAAATTGCGGTTTGACGTGGCGGCGCAGCGTTCGCCCGGTGCAAGCTGGTCGGGGTTCATCGCCAGACACATCGAACAGCCGGCAAGGCGCCATTCAAAGCCCGCATCGATGAAGATCTGCGCCAGCCCCTCTTCCTCGGCCTGCGCGCGTACCAGCCCCGAGCCGGGCACAACCATGGCGCGTTTGACGGCGATCTTGCGCCCCTTGAGGATGTCGGCGGCGGCGCGCAGATCCTCGATCCGGCCATTGGTGCAGGACCCGATGAAGACGGTGTCAATCTCGATGTCAGTCAGTTTCTGGCCGGGCTTGAGGCCCATGTAGTCCAGCGCGCGGCGCGCGGCGCCGACCTTGCCGCCCGAGAAGCTGTCGGGGTCGGGGACATGGCCCGTGATGGGCAGCACATCCTCGGGGCTGGTGCCCCAGGTCACGACGGGCGCGATCTCTTCGGCCTTGAGCGTCACGACCTTGTCCCATTGCGCGCCTTCGTCCGATTTCAGCGTTTTCCACCATGCCAGCGCGGCATCCCATTGCGCGCCCTTGGGGGCGTGGGGGCGGCCCTTGACGTAGTCGAATGTCTTCTGGTCAGGGGCGATCAGACCAGCGCGCGCGCCCCCCTCGATCGCCATGTTGCACACGGTCATGCGTCCTTCCATCGACAATTCCTCGATGGCCTGGCCGCAATATTCGATGACATGGCCCGTGCCGCCCGCCGTGCCGGTCGCGCCGATCACCGAGAGCGTGATATCCTTGGCCGTGACGCCAGGCGGCAGCGAGCCCGTGATCTCGACCTTCATGTTCCTTGATTTCTTCTGGATCAGCGTCTGGGTGGCAAGCACATGCTCGACCTCTGACGTGCCGATGCCGTGCGCAAGCGCGCCGAACGCACCATGTGTCGCGGTATGGCTGTCACCGCAGACGACCGTCATGCCCGGCAAGGTCCAGCCCTGTTCGGGGCCGACGATATGAACGATGCCTTGCCGCACGTCATGGACCGGATAGTAATTGACACCGAATTCCTGCGCGTTGCGGTCCAGCGTTTCGACCTGAATGCGGGATTCGGGGTTCTTTATTCCGTCATTGCGGTCTGGGGTGGTCGGCACATTGTGATCGGGCACCGCAATCGTCTTGGCCGGCGCGCGGACCGTGCGACCGGCAAGGCGCAGCCCTTCGAACGCCTGCGGGCTGGTCACTTCGTGGACCAGATGGCGGTCGATATACAGCAGGCAGGTGCCGTCGCTGTCCTCATGGACGACATGGGCGTCCCAGATCTTGTCATAGAGTGTCTTGGGCATGGGGTTTTCCCTGGCTGAAGAAGGATCGGAAATACGATTTGCGGGACGGTCCTGCACGCCCCGCGCAGGCGCGCTCAGCGCAGTCGCGCCAGGACAGACCGTGCCTCTCGCTGGAAGCGCTGGGGCAGGCGGGCATGATCGCTCATGTCGAAAAACCGTGTCATGAGGGTGGTAATACGGGCGAATCGCGCGCAACGCAACGGCGGAACAGGTGTGGCCGGTTTGCGCAGATTTTCACCGACCGGTGCAATTCCGCATCCGCCAAGATTGAGATGACGCCGAAAAATGCTATATTCGCAGGTATCGTAACTCCAAGGAGGACAGGTCTCTGTCGTATACTGACACGACCGCGTACGCGGCCCGCCCGGAACCCAAAGCGTCGATCCCGTTCGATGGCGGCGATATACTGGATCTGGTGTTGACCTCGCTTGACGACAACAAGGCCGAAGACATCCTGACCATTGATCTGCGCGGAAAATCGGCCATGGCCGATCATATGGTCATCTGCACCGGGCGTTCTTCGCGGCAGGTATCGGCAATCGCATCCAACCTGCTGGACCGGCTGAAAGAGCATTTCAGGCTGAGCGCGCGCACTGAGGGCAAGGATATCGGTGACTGGGTGCTGATCGATACGGGCGATGTTGTGGTGCATATCTTCCGCCCGGAAGTGCGCGAGTTCTACCAGCTTGAAAAGATGTGGCAGGAAAGCGGGCAAACCCCCGCCGTCTGATGCGGCTGCAACTTTGCGCCGTGGGGCGCATCCGCAAGGGCCCGGAGCGCGCGCTGCTGGAGGATTACCTGACCCGGTTTGACCGGGCGGGAAAGCAGCTTTTCCTTGGGCCATGTTCCGAGCATGAGATCGACGACCGCAAGGCCACCAGCGCCGGTGCGCAGGGCGAGGCATTATTGCGCGCCGTGCCGTCTGGTGCCGTGCTGCTGGCGCTGGATGAGCGCGGGCAGCAGATGACATCGCCTGAATTCGCGGCCTGGCTGGCGCGGGCGCGGGACCGGGGAATCAGCGATCTGGCCATCGTGATCGGTGGCGCGGACGGGCTGGCGGAACAGGTGGTGGCGCGGGCCGATCAGCAGCTTTCGCTTGGCGGGATGGTCTGGCCGCACCGGCTGGCGCGGGTGATGATTGCCGAACAGCTCTATCGCGCGGCGACGATCCTTGCGGGCAGCCCTTATCACCGGACCTGAGATGGAAAAGGCCGAAGCACGAGTCGTGCTTCGGCAGTTGGGAGGGAACGCCAGAGCGTTCGGAGGGAAGCGGTGTTACCAGTCCTCGGCCTTGCGCTCGCCGAATGTCTCGACCAGAAAATCGATCAGCGCGCGGACCTTGGGTTGCGTGTAGCGCCCGGCTGGATAAACAGCATACAGATTCTGCGTATCGCGCGGCAGATCGGGGATCACATCCTCGACCAGCCCGGCGCGCATGGCGGGTGCATAGAGATAGCTTGGCAGATAGGCGATGCCCAGCCCGTTGATCGCGGCGGTCAGAAGCGACTGACCATCATTGACCGAAAACCACGATGCCGAACGCACCTGCCGCTGTTCGCCCGAGGGCGAGGTGATCCTCCAGACCGAGGTTGCGGCATTGTGCGCATAATACAGCAGGCGGTGATCGTTCAGATCATCAATCCGTGCAGGGCGGCCATGCGTTTCCAGATAGTCGGGTGAGGCGATCAGCCGCTGGGTCGCGCAGCAGATTTTCCGCGCACGCATCGAGGTGTCGTCCATATCGCCCATGCGAATCGCGAGATCGAACCCTTCCGAGATCAGTTCCACAAAGCGGTTCTTCAGCACCATGTTGACCGACACATCAGGGTATCGGTTCAGGAATGCCCCAAGCACCGGCGAAAGATGCGTTGCGCCAAAATCCGTGGGTACCGCGATCCGCAATATCCCCGAGGGGGCGGACTGCATGGCAGTGACAAGGTTATCCGCTTCGCCTGCATCATTCAGAACACGGCGTGCGCGGTCGTAATAGGCCAGGCCGATATCTGTAGGGCTGACACGACGGGTGGTGCGGTTCAGCAGGCGCGCGCCCAGACGCGCTTCGAGCGAGGACACATGCTTGGACACTGCGGATTTGGAAATACCCATCTTGCGGGCCGCATCAGTGAACCCGCCCTGATCCACGACTGTGGCAAAAGCTTCCATTTCGGTCAAACGATCCATCACCAGCCCTACGTCACCATTCTGAACATGGGTCACAATATCGGACCAAATCGGGCAAGATTGGGGTGGGGGCGCGACAACTCCGGGACAATCGCTCAGGAAAGCATCGATCTGGTGACAGATGCGAAACGGGTCGCGGCGCTATGCCAGGTCGATGGCGGTCAGCAGTGCAGAGGCCGCGCCCGCGCCCAGAATCCAGCCCTCCTCGCGCAGGATGTCAGGTGGGGCAGGGGGCGCGAGCAGGGGGGCCATATCGGTCTTGCAAAAGGCACGTGCCAGCAGATCGACCTGTGCGGCATCCTTGCAGGGGTAGCGTGCCGCATGAGCCTGCACTGCCGGGTCCAGAAGCGACAGATAGGTTTCGGCCAGCACGAGCGGTGCATCGGGCGGCTGCATCGGCCATACGGCAAGCTGCGTTCCATATTCCGCGCGCAGCGCAGCCAGATGGGCCTGCCCAAGCAGGCTCTGCGACCCGACCGACCCGGTTGTATACAGCTTCCACATCGGATGCGCGCCCGAACACAGCGCCTCGGTCTGGCGCAGCTCTGCCAGATCATGGCCGTGGCGCAGACGGCCCTTCTCCGGCAGATCGGGCAGATCGCGGCCCGCCGGGCGACCCCAGAACGGCCCCAGCCCCGGAAAGCGGCGATTGATCTCGGCAGCGACCTCGAACCGGTTATTGCGGTTGCGCGCGTCATCGCGGATGCGCGCGGCCAGCCAGTCCCAGACCGCCAGCGCCTCGGCGCGCCCGGTCAGATGGGGGGCGAAGCCGCGCGGATAGCCAAAGCCGATATCGAAGGCGACAAGCACGCGCTCTTCCGCCTGCAGGGCGGCATCGCACCGCGCGCGGAGCGCGTCCATCGCGGCCATACGGGTCGGCAGGTTTTGCGGGGGCGCCTGCGCCGCGCCCGCGCTGCCGATCCAGATCGAATCCGCGCCGAGCTTGGGGGTGGAATTGGCCGACCAGTCCACGACCAGAACATGATCGAAACAACTCATCCTCGCCCCAGAAGGGTTTCGGCCCGCGCCAGATCCTCGGGTGTATTGATGTTGAAAAACGGGTCAATGGGTGTGGCATCGAACAGCGCCTGCCCGGCCTCTTGCGCCGCGGCCCAGTCGCGGACCCGGCGCATCCCGCCTGTGATCGCGCGGCGCAGATCGTCGCGCAGCAGCACGGGCCACAACCCGCAGACCGGGTGCGCGTGGACCGTGCCGCCACGTCGCGTAGCCGCATAGGCCGCGCCGTGCGGCCCTGTGGCGGATTGCAGGCGCATGGCCAGATCACGGGGCAGAAACGGAGTGTCGGCAGGGACAATCAGCACCGTCTGGCACCCCTGTTCCGCCGCCCAGTCCATGCCTGCCAGCAATCCGGCCAGCGGCCCCGGCCAGCCCGGCACCGAATCCGCCACGACAGGCAGGCCGAAACCAGCCAGGCGCGCGGGCGGTCCATTGGCGTTAATCGCGATGGCCCGCACCTGCGGTGCCAGCCGGTCGATCACATGGGCCAGCAGCGGCCGGCCCGCGAGGTCACGCAGCCCCTTGTCGCCCCCGCCCATGCGCGTGGCCAGCCCCCCGGCAAGGATGATCCCTGCAGGCTGGGTCACGGAAGCGACCATGTGGGGCGTGTTGGTTTGCGGGGCATGCGACACTGTAACCGGGGCGTGAACAGGGTTTGGGCGGGCATTTCTGGATATGTCTTGGTAAACCGCCGCGGCAAGCACATTCGCAGCAGAGCCTTTTCGCGGATTGGAAACGCACTGGTCCGCCGATGGTAGTTGTCTGGACTGGTGCGAAAACGGTTCATGATGTATGACGTGTTAATGTTTTTACCATCGGGGGCAGTACGCCATGCAGATCCCAGACCAGAAATCCGGGCATTGGCTGCCCGTGACTCAGTCCGAGGCACTTTGCGGCAAGGATACTGGCGTGCCGCGCCTGGTTCCCCCGCAGGCCAGTATCCTGTCGCGGTTTCGCTTTCGCAACTGGCGCGAACAGGATGTGCCACAATTCCGCGCGATGCTGGATGACCCCGATCTGTGGCGTTTCATGCATGAGGACTATCCCGGCACGATAACGGATGATCTGGCCGCAACGCTGATCGAATTGTCCCGGCAGGCCAGCCATCACAAGGTGCGCGCCGTGGAATTTGACGGCCAGCTTGTCGGCCAGGCCCGGATGCAATGGCACAGCACGACCACCCCCCCGCGATCGGGTGAGGTCAGCTATTGGCTGGCGCGCGCGCATTGGGGCAAGGGGCTGGCGGCGCCCATGGTTGCGATCTTTATCTGGCGTTGCGTCAGCATGTTTCCGGCCCTGTCGCGGATCACGGCGCGCATTCACCGCGACAACACGGCCTCGCATCGCGTGGTTGACAGGTTGGGTTTCCAACTGCTGGAAGATGATCTGGGCGATGGCTGGCAAGGCTATGCGCTGGACCGCGCAGACGGGATCGATCTGTCGCGCGCGGCGCTGCCGGATCGCTGAGAACTATGGTCGGGGATGGTGGGCGATGAGAGATTTGAACTCCCGACATCTTCGATGTGAACGAAGCGCTCTACCACTGAGCTAATCGCCCCCGATCGGCTCTTTACCGGGGTCGCGCGGATGGCGCAAGCCCTCTCGACCGCTTTCGGATAATTGGCCGGGCCGCGCTGGAATTGCACGGCCCGGTGACGTTTGGTCAGTGTGGCGCGCGTGCCGTGTCGGACCCGGCCTGCGCGGTCAGGCGGGCCAGGCGCGCAGCCTCATCTGCAGCCTCGTCCCACTCGACGGGCTCGGGTTCATGCACCAGCGCATGGCGCAGCACATCGCGCACATTGCTGACGGGGATGATTTCCAGCCCCTGTTTGACGTTGTCGGGAATCTCCGGCAGGTCCTTGGCGTTTTCTTCCGGGATCAGCACAGTCGTGATCCCGCCGCGCAGGGCCGCGAGCAGCTTCTCCTTCAGCCCGCCAATGGCCAGCACATTGCCGCGCAACGTCACTTCGCCGGTCATGGCGACATCCTTGCGCACCGGAATCTGCGTCAGCACCGACACGATGGATGTCACCATCGCGATGCCCGCACTCGGGCCGTCCTTGGGCGTAGCGCCTTCGGGCACATGCACATGGATGTCCAGCGCGTCGAACCGTGGCGGGGTCACCCCGATCTGCGGCGCGATGGAGCGCACGAAGGAGTTGGCCGCGTCGATGGATTCCTTCATCACATCGCCCAGCTTGCCCGTGGTCTTCATCCGGCCCTTGCCCGGCAGTTTCAGCGCCTCGATCTGCAGCAGATCGCCGCCGACCTGGGTCCAGGCAAGCCCGGTGACCACACCGATCTGATCTTCCTTCTCGGCCAACCCGTAACGATGGCGCGGCACGCCCAGGAAATCGCCCAGATTGTCACGTGCCACGATGACCTTTTCGGTTTCCTTCTTGACGATCTGTGTCACCGCCTTGCGCGCGACCTTGTTCAACTCGCGCTCCAGGTTGCGGACTCCGGCCTCGCGCGTGTAGCGGCGCAGGATTTCGGTGATCGCCCCGTCGGAAATGGTGATCTCACCCCGCCGCAGCCCGTGATTCTTGATCGTCTTCGGCAACAGGTGGCGGCGCGCGATCTCGAGCTTTTCATCCTCGGTATAGCCCGAGAGGGGAATGATCTCCATACGGTCCAGCAGCGGGCTGGGCATGTTGTAGCTGTTGGCCGTGGTCAGGAACATCACGTTCGACAGGTCATATTCGACCTCGAGATAGTGATCGACAAAGGTCGAGTTCTGTTCCGGGTCCAGGACCTCCAGCATGGCCGAGGCCGGATCACCGCGGAAATCCTGCCCCATCTTGTCGATTTCATCGAGCAGGATGAGCGGGTTCGTGGTCTTGGCCTTTTTCAGCGCCTGGATGATCTTGCCAGGCATCGACCCGATATAGGTGCGCCGGTGCCCCCGGATCTCGGATTCGTCGCGCACGCCGCCAAGGCTGATGCGGATGAACTCGCGCCCCGTGGCCCGTGCGACCGACCGGCCAAGGCTGGTCTTGCCTACGCCCGGCGGGCCCACAAGGCACATGATCGGCCCCTTGAGCTTGGTCGAGCGCGCCTGAACGGCCAGATATTCGACGATGCGTTCCTTGACCTTTTCCAGGCTGTAGTGATCTTCGTCCAGAACCTTTTCGGCGCGGCCAAGGTCTTTCTTGACGCGGCTTTTCACGCCCCACGGAATCGACAGCATCCAGTCGAGATAGTTGCGCACCACGGTCGCCTCGGCCGACATCGGCGACATGTTTTTCAGCTTTTTCAGTTCGGCCTCGGCCTTGTCGCGCGCTTCCTTGCTCAGCTTCGTGGCGTTGATACGCTCTTCAAGTTCCTTGACCTCGTTCTGGCCGTCCTCACCGTCGCCCAGCTCCTTCTGAATGGCCTTCATCTGCTCATTCAGGTAATACTCGCGCTGGGTCCGCTCCATCTGGCTTTTGACACGGCTCTTGATCTTGCGTTCGACCTGCAGGACGGACAATTCGCCCTGCATCATGCCGTAGATCTCTTCCAGCCGTTTGACCGTGTCATCCGTCTCCAGCAGTTTCTGCTTCTGCGCGACGTCGGCCCCCAGATGTCCGGCCGCAAGATCGGCCAGAACGGCCGCGTCCGACGCATCGGCAATCGCGGTCAGCGCTTCATCCGGGATGTTCTTGCGCACCTTGGCATAGCGCTCGAATTCACCCTGAACCGACCGCATCAGCGCCTTCACTGCATCGGCATCGCCGGTCTGGTCGGGCAGAGCCCTGGTCTCGACCTCGAAAAAGGCGTCATTCTCGATGAAATCCGCGATCTCGACCCGACTGCGCCCCTCGACCAGCACCTTGACGGTGCCATCGGGCAACTTGAGCAACTGGAGCACATTGGCCAGCACCCCGACACGATAGATATCGTCGCGGCCCGGATCCTCCTGTGCGTGGTCCTTCTGCGAGATCAGCAGGATCTGCTTGTCTTCGGCCATCACCGCTTCCAGTGCGCGCACGGATTTCTCACGCCCGACAAACAGCGGCACGATCATGTGCGGAAACACCACCATGTCGCGCAACGGCAGGAGCGGGTAACTTTGTGTCTGCGACATTCACTTCATCCTTGTCTGATGCGCAATCTTGCTTGCGCCTTGTCCCCAATCTGGGCGTTGGGGGCACAGGTTTCAAGCGCCTGTTATCTGCAGGGCGGTCAGAGAGTCCAGCCGCACGGCCATGGCAATCGGCCAGTGTGGTATCGCCTGCGGCGTCCGACCCACGCGTGAATTCAGGCTTCAGACGGATCATGCGACGCGCAGCCGGGACGCCATGCCGCACCATGATCGCGAGAGGACGCGACACAGGCCTCCGGCTCGGATACCATGGCAGGTCGCGGCCGGACCTGCGCGATCAATTCATGCGCTGAGCGTGCAGGGGACATGCCTGATCGACTGGTCTTCAGGCGCTTGACGTCGCAGGATGTGAGCAGTCCCCGGTCCGCCCCGGTCGAAACGCTGGCAAGCTGCACAGAGCAACGTTTTCTGAGATATCCCGCGCGAATTGGGGTTCCGGCCAGCCGGAACCCCACTCACCCACGTGCCCTTCACGTCACGGGAAGTTAAGACCCCGGTCATCCTGACCAGATGCCCCAGCTTCTCTGAAACCCGCCCGCCTGCCAAGCACAAAGCCCGGACAAGTTTAGCGATCCGGGGCTACAGGCTGCGCAACAGTTGCGGGGTGGGCCAGCCATCGGCGGGCAGGCCAAGCTCGGCCTGCACATCCTGCACCGCCGCGCGCGTGTTCGCACCCAGAATGCCGTCTATGCCACCCACATCATAGCCGCGCTGCGCCAGGCGTTGCTGCAGATCGCGCATCTGGTCCTGATTCAGCCCCGTTTCGGGATTGCCTGCCTGATAGACAGGGGCGCCCATCAGCCGCGTGCCGAAATAGGCCGCCGTGGTGACATAGATGAAGCTCTGGTTCCATTCGAACAGCACGCGGTAGTTGTGAAACACCATGAAGGCCGGGCCGCGATGCCCCTGCGGCAGGATGATCGAGCCGCGCATATCGCCCGAGGGCAGGCTGCCATGCGCCGGGCGCACGCCCATTGCCTGCCAGTCGCGCACGGACATCTCGGTGCGCAGCCCCGTGCGTGTCAGATCCATGCCCTGCGGGATCGTCACCTCGTGCATCCAGGGCTCATTTGCGCGCCAGCCATTCGCGCGCAGCATCGAGGCGGCCGACATCAGCGCATCGGCCGCCGAGTTCTGCAGGTCGATCCGCCCGTCGCCATCGCCATCGACCGCGTGATCGATGATATCCGAAGGCAGTTTCTGCACCATCCCGATCTCACCGGCCCAGGCGCCCTGCGTGTTGCGCGGGTCCAGCGCGCCCCGGCGATACATCTCGAGCGCGGCAAAGACCTGCGGGCGGAAAATCTCAGGCCGGCGGCAGTCATGGGCCAGCGTGACCAGTGCGTTCACGGTGTTGAAATTGCCCTGATTGGCGCCGAAATCAGTCTCGAACGCCCAGAAGGCCAGCAGAATGCCCGGCTGCACCCCGTACTCTGATCGCGCGCGGTCGAACACAGAACGGTACTGGTCCAGGCGCGACCGTCCCGCCGCCATCCGGTTCTGCGAGATCAGCGCACGCGAGAAATCCAGGAACGGGCGCTGAAAGATGCCCTGGCTGCGATCCGCATTGATGACGGCCTGATTGCGCTGAACGCCGCGAAAGAAACTCTCGGCCAGCCCGCTGTCATAGCCGCGGCTGACCGCCTCGCTGCGCAGGTCATTGACGAAGCTGCCAAAATCGCCACCGCAGGACTGGGACTGGGACTGGGACTGGGCCTGGGCGGCAGGCGCGATGGAAAATGTCAGGCTTGCCGCCAGAATGGAAAGAATGCGCATTGTGCCCCCGTGTTTGATCGGGGGCACGTTAACGCGAAGTCTGTCTGGACGGAATCGCTTTTCCGTGATGCCCGATCAGAGCGCGTCACGCCCATGCGGGGCCGTGAAATCCAGCACCGGGTTGATCGGGATGATCCGGTTCGGATTGATCGTGTCGTGGCTGTAATGATAATGGCGCACGATATGCCCCAGATTCACGGTCGCGGCGACGCCCGGATGCTGATACAGCTCGCGCGTATAGGCCCAGAGCGCGGGGTATTCCACAATCCGCTTGCGATTGCATTTGAAATGCAGGTGATAGACGCTGTCGAAGCGCACAAGCGTCGTAAAGAGCCGCCAGTCGGCCTCGGTCAGTTGGTCACCGGCCAGATAGCGCTGGCGCGACAGCCGCTCCTCCAGCCAGTCGAGCGAGTCGAACAACGGCCCGACAGCCGCGTCATAGGCCGTCTGCGTCGTCGCAAAGCCGGATTTGTAAACGCCGTTATTGACCGTATCATAGACGCGGGCGTTGATCTCATCAATTTCCGCGCGCAGGGCGTCGGGGTAGTAGTCTTCCGTATTGCCTGTCAGCGCGTCAAATGCGGAATTGAACATGCGGATAATCTCGGCGGATTCGTTCGACACGATGGTGTCCTGCGCCTTGTCCCAGAGCACCGGAACCGTCACCCGGCCAGAGATTTCGGGATCGGCGCGCAGATAGACATCGCGCATGAAGGGCGCGCCGTGCAGCCGGTCGCCGGTCGCGCCGTCGAAATCCTGCGCGAAACTCCAGCCATCATCCAGCATGTCGGGATGCACGACTGAGACATCGATCAGATCCTCCAGGCCCTTGATTGCGCGGAAGATCAGCGTGCGATGCGCCCAGGGGCAGGCATAGGATACATAGAGGTGATAGCGCCCCGCTTCGGCCTTGAACCCGCCCTGACCCGAGGGGCCGGGGCTGCCATCTGCTGTGACCCAGTTGCGGAATTTCGCCGTGCTGCGCTTGAACGCGCCGCCCGTGGATTTGGTGTCATACCATTCGGTCGACCATGTGCCATTGACCAGTTGTCCCATCATCATCTCCTGTTTCACTGTGTCTTAGATGCGATGATGATGCACAGACACAAGGCGCATGGGCGCACGCCGCCTGTGCGCCCCCCGTCCCGGCGGCGCAGGGGCGTGCGGGGGTGGGTGGGAGGGCACGCCCCGAAGGTGCCGGGACGGGGGGCTATTGCAGGTCGGAAAAAGCGTGTTGCATCCGGTCGATGGCATCCTCGATCACCGCGCGCGGCGCGCCGAGGTTGAAGCGCAGATAGGTTTCGCCGCCTGTGCCGAATGTGGGGCCGTGATTGACGGCGATCCGCGCCTCACGCTCAACCCGCGCGGTGAATTCCGCCTGCGACATGCCCGTGCCCGCAAAGTCCACCCACGCGAGATAGGTCGCCTGCATCGGCATGGCGCGCAGCCCCGGGATCGCGTTTATCGCGGTGTCAAACAGGTGCAGGTTACCTTCGAGATAGGCGCAAAGCGCGTCGACCCATTCCGCGCCCTCGGGCGAATAGGCGGCGGTCACGGCATGCAGCCCGAAGCTGTTCGGCGAAATCCCCGCCCCCACCAGCGTCTGCGCGAAGTCCTTGCGCAGGCGGGCATCGGGCAGGATGACATTGCCGCAATGCGTGCCCGCGATGTTGAAGGTCTTGGAGGCCGACGTCAGCATCACCAGCCGCGACAGGCTCTCGGGCGCGGCCAGTGGCATCGGGACATGCTGCTGGCCGGGCATGAGCAGATCATGGTGTATCTCGTCCGAGACCAGCAGCAGGTCATGGCGATCGCAGAAGGCGGCCAGCGCCTGCAGTTCTTCCGCGCTCCAGACCCGGCCGCCGGGATTATGTGGTGAACACAGGATCAGCATTTTCTCGCGCCCTGTCATCTTGGCATCGGCGGCGTCAAAATCCATCTCGTATCGGCCATCCACCAGCGCGAGCGGGCATTCCACTACCTGCCGCCCGGCCCCTTCGATGGTGCGGGCAAAGGCATGATAGACCGGGGTGAACAGGACCACGCCATCGCCCGGCGCCGTCCATGTCTGCAGACACAGTCCCACGGCATTGACCAGCCCGTGCGTGGTGAAGATATGCGTCGGGTCCACCTGCCAGCCATGGCGCTCGGCCATCCACCAGCAGATCGCCGCACGGTAGGCGGCATCATCGCCGAAATAGCCATAGACGCCATGATCGACCGCCCTGCGCAGCGCGTCCCGAATGCAGGGGGCCGCGGCAAAATCCATATCGGCGACCCACATCGGGAGTCCGGTCTCTGGTGATACACCATAGCGTTCGTTCATCATGTCCCATTTCATCGAATGAGTGTTGCGTCGGTCGATGATCCGGTCGAATTCCATGCGCTGTCCTCTTGATCTGCCTGTCGCGCAACCTGACCGGGCTGCACGGGCGCTGCAAGCGGGAAATGCCCATTGAACGGCCTGCGCGCTTGGCTTACATCGCCTGATCATGAGCCTGCGTCCCATATTGATCCACCCCGATCCCCGCCTCAAGAAGCGCTGCGCCCCGGTCGAGAGCATCACGCCCGAGATCGGCAAGCTGGCCGAGGATATGCTGGAGACGATGTATGATGCCCCCGGTGTGGGACTGGCGGCACCGCAGGTCGGTGTGCTGGCACGCCTGTTCGTGATGGATTGCGTCAAGGAAGAGGGGGTCGCACCGCGCCCGATGGTGCTGATCAACCCCGAGATCGTCAGCACCTCGGATGAGGTGAACACCTATGAAGAAGGCTGCCTCTCGATCCCCGAGCACTATGCCGAAGTGACGCGCCCCGCGCGTGTCGTGATGCGCTGGACAGGTCTGGATGGGGCGCGGCAGGAAGAGGAATTCGATGGCCTCTGGGCGACCTGTGCGCAGCATGAGCTGGACCACCTGGACGGGCGTCTGTTCATCGACCATCTGGGCGCGATCAAGCGCGGGATGATCACCCGCAAGATGGCCAAGCTGAAGCGCGAGAAGGCGCGCGGGTGAGCGTGCGGCGCTGCATTGCATGGCCCGACCCGCGCCTGCGCCGCGCGGCAGACCCGGTGGCCGCAATCACCGATGAGGTGCGGGCGATCTGGGCCGACATGATCGACACGATGGACGCGATGCCGGGTGTGGGGCTTGCTGCGCCGCAGATCGGGGTGATGCGGCAACTGGCGGTGGTCGATGCCTCGGACACACGCGGGCAGGCCGTATGCATGGCGAACCCGATTATCCTGCACGCAAGCCAACAGATGCGCGCGCATGACGAGGCCAGCCCCAACCTGCCCGGGGTCTCTGCCTGTATCGAACGCCCACGGGCCGTGACCGTAAGGTTTCTGAACACGGATGGCGCAGAGGAAGAGCGTGATTTCGTGGGGCTCTGGGCCACCAGTATCCAGCATCAGATCGACCATCTGGCCGGGCGGATGTATTTCGACCATCTGGGCCGCGTGAAACGCGACATGCTGCTGCGCCGTGCGCGTAAGGTGGGTCAATGACCCACCCTACGACACGATTGCGCGTGGTATTCATGGGCACGCCCGATTTTTCGGTCCCCGCGCTGGAAGCCGTGCATCGCGCACATGAGATCGTCTGCGTCTACACCCAGCCGCCGCGCCCGGCCGGGCGTGGCAAGCAGCCCCGCCTGACACCCGTTCATGCGCGCGCAGACGCGCTGGGCCTGCCAGTGCGCCACCCGATCTCGCTGAAAGGGGCAGAAGCACAGGCAGAGTTCGCAGCGCTTCAACCGGATGTTGCCGTGGTGGTCGCCTATGGTCTGATCCTGCCGCAACCGGTTCTGGACGCGCCGCGCTATGGCTGCCTGAACATTCATGCCTCGCTCTTGCCGCGCTGGCGCGGGGCGGCCCCCATCCAGCGTGCGATCATGGCGGGCGATGCCGAGACGGGTGTGTGCATCATGCAGATGGAGGCGGGGCTTGATACAGGCCCTGTCCTGATGCGCGCCGCGACTCCGATCACACAGTGTGACACGGCGCAGCATCTGCATGACCGGCTGTCCCGGATGGGGGCAGAGCTGATTGCCGAGGCGCTGGCCACGCTGCCGGAATTGACCCCAGAGGTGCAGTCCGACCAGGGCGTGAGCTATGCCGCCAAGATCGACAAGTCCGAAGCGCGGGTGGACTGGTCCCGCCCGGCGCTCGAAGTAGCGCGCCGGATCCGCGGGTTATCGCCCTTCCCCGGGGCATGGTGCGAAGCTCCGTTCGGGCGGCTGAAGCTGCTGGATGCGCAGGTGGTTGAGGGGCAGGGGGCGCCTGGGCAGGTGCTGGAGGGTCTGACAATTGCCTGCGGCGAAGGGGCCGTTGCCGTCAAGAAGGTGCAACGCGAGGGCAAGCGTGCGCTCACTGCCGACGACTATCTGCGCGGGACGGACGAACTGCGCGGCTGCATCCTGTCGTAAGGTGGGTGGCAACCCACCCTTCGGCCAGGGCTCCTGGGGAATTTACCCTTGGTTAACGATGATCGGGGTAGGCTTGACGCCATGCCGGAATATCGTCGTCGCCATGTGCCGGGGGGGAGCTATTTCTTCACGGTGAATCTCGAAGACCGGGAATCTCGTCTGCTGGTCGAGCAGATCGATATTCTGCGCAGCGCCTATCATTCGGTCTGGAAAGAGCATCCTTTCACCACCCGGGCCATCGTGATCCTGCCGGACCATATTCATGCTGTCTGGACATTGCCGTCGGGGGATGCGGATTTCTCCACCCGCTGGAAGAAGATCAAGGCCCGGTTTTCGCGTGCTGTTCATTCCAGGGGGCTGGGATACGGCATACCACTATCACCAAGCCGCATACGCAGGGGCGAGACGGGACCGTGGCAAAGGCGTTTCTGGGAACACACGATCCGCGATCAGGCGGACCTTGCCCATCATGTCGCCTATTGTCACAGCAACCCGGTCTGGCACGGGCTGGTTTCGGAACCCGGGGACTGGCCATATTCCAGCATCAAGCGATGTAAGGTGGGTGCCAACCCACCCGATGCGCTGGGCCGCTGAGGGTGGGTTGGCACCCACCCTACAAGTTCAGACGTTCCGTTTCAGCGTATCGACCAGATCCATACGCTCCCAAGAGAACCCGCCATCCGCATCGGGTGCCCGCCCGAAATGGCCATAGGCGGCGGTGCGCGCATAGATCGGGCGGTTCAGCCCCAGATGGGTGCGAATGCCCAGCGGGGTCAGGTCCATCGACTGCGCGATTGCGTGTTCGATCGCTTCATCCTCGACCTGCCCGGTGCCATGCGTATCGACATAGATCGACAGCGGCCGCGCAACCCCGATTGCGTAGGAAATCTGCAGCGTGCAGCGCCGCGCCAGCCCTGCCGCGACCACGTTCTTTGCCAGATACCGCGCCGCGTAGGCCGCCGAACGGTCCACCTTGGTCGGGTCCTTCCCGGAAAACGCTCCGCCCCCATGCGGGGCCGACCCGCCATAGGTATCGACGATGATCTTGCGCCCTGTCAGCCCGGCATCGCCATCGGGCCCGCCGATCACGAAGGTCCCTGTCGGGTTCACCCACCATTCGGTCCGCTCGGTCAGCCAGTCAGCAGGCAGAACCTCGCGGATATGGGGCTCCACGATCGCGCGGATATCATCCGAGCTTTGTGCGGCATCCGCATGCTGGGTCGAGAGTACAAGCTGTGTCACCTCGACGGGCTTGCCGCCCTCATAGCGCAGAGAGAGCTGCGTTTTCGCATCGGGCCGCAGGCTTGGTTCGGCGCCGGATTTGCGGGCTTCGGCCAGACGGCGCAGGATAGCGTGGGAATACTGGATCGGCGCGGGCATCAGATCGGGTGTCTCGTCCACCGCATAGCCGAACATGATCCCCTGATCACCGGCCCCGTCCTGCGATACGCCTTGCCAGATATGGGCGGATTGCTCATGCAGGAAATTCAGCACATGGCAGGTGTTCCAGTGGAATTTGTCCTGCTCGTACCCGATATCCTTGATGCAGTCGCGCGCGATCTGGGGGATGCGGCCCATGTAATCCTTCAGCCGATCCGGATCGCTCAGCCCGACCTCACCGCCGATGACGACCAGCGACGATGTTGCAAAGGTCTCACACGCGACCCGCGCGGTTTCCTCTTCCGCCAGCAGAGCATCCAGCACCGCATCTGAGATGCGGTCGCAGACCTTGTCGGGGTGCCCCTCGGATACGGATTCAGAGGTGAAAATGTAATTCTGCCGCGCCATGCCTGCCCACCCGTTCTGTCGCTACCCGTGCGCACCACAAACGCCCGGATATTCCACGTTGCAATAAAGTTGCCATTAGCAAGAAAGCACAGGGGCGGCAACTGGCCTGCGCAGGGTCAGGCGCGCTCTTCCAGCACCTGTTCGAGGAAGGCCTGCACCTCTGGACCGATCCCCTCCACGATCAGCGCGACACCGTCGGCATTGGGGTGGATATGATCGTCCTGCATCAGATCGGAAAAGCTCTGACCGGCCTCGGCCTTGTCGGACAGGGGCTGCATGAAATCGGGGTAAAGCCGCACGTCATGGATGCCCGCCAGATCAATATACATCCGATCGAAGGCGCGCTGGAACTCGGGGCCGTAATTTCCCGGCGCGGGCAGCCCGGCCAGCATGGCCGGTATCCCTTCGCGTCCCAGCCGTGACAATATGCCGTCCAGGTTTTCGCGGCTGGCCTCCGGGTTGATCCCGCGCAACAGGTCATTGCCGCCCAGAATCACCAGCATCGCATCCACGGGCTCGGCGAGTGTCCAGTCCATCCGTGACAGCCCGCCCGCCGTGGTATCGCCCGAGACGCCCGCATTGATCACTTCCACGTCAAGCCCCTGACCCTGCAACCAGCCTTGCAGTTGCGGCACGAACCCGTCATCGCTGGGCAACCCGTAGCCTTGAGTCAGGGAATCCCCCAGCGCCACAAGCCGCAACGGTTCAGACGCGGCACCGACGGGAATTGCCAGCAGCAGCGTTAGCGCTGCAAGCGCCGCAGTGCAGCGGTTGCCGATTGCCCGCGCGGCCCCATATGCTTGGGACGCCGCGGCTTGAAGGATGGTTTGAATGACGGACATGGTTCTCTCGCTGAAGGATGTGGACCTGACATTGCAGGGCAATGCGGGGCCGGTGCATATTCTGCGCGATATAACGCTGGATGTGCCACGCGGCGAGACATTGGGCCTGATCGGGCCATCGGGGTCGGGCAAATCGTCGCTCCTCATGCTGATGGGCGGGCTGGAACGCGCGACAGACGGGCAGGTGATGGCGCTGGGCCATGATCTGACCAATCTGGGCGAAAACGCGCTGGCCCGGTTTCGCAGAGAGCATATGGGGGTGGTGTTCCAGTCTTTCCACCTGATCCCCACGATGACAGCCCTTGAAAATGTCGCGACCCCGCTGGAACTGGCAGGTCGCGGCGACGCGTTCGAGCGCGCCGAGGAAGAGTTGCGCGCGGTCGGGCTGGGCCACCGGATGGATCACTACCCCGCCCAGCTTTCGGGCGGGGAACAGCAGCGCGTCGCGCTGGCGCGGGCCGCCGCCCCGCGCCCCGATATCCTTCTCGCGGATGAACCGACCGGCAATCTGGATGGCCCGAACGGGCAGGCAATCATGGACATGCTCTTCGGGCTGCGCGACCGGCATGGCGCGACGCTGATCCTGGTCACTCATGCGCCCGAGCTTGCGGCGCGCTGCGACCGGGTGATCCGGCTGGCGGACGGCGCGATCGCAGGCGAGGATCGCCACCGCGCAGAGGCCGCCGAATGAGCTCCATCGCCTGGAACATCGCCCGGCGCGAACTGCGTGGCGGCTTGCGCGGCTTCTGGGTGTTCCTGGCCTGTCTGACGCTGGGTGTGGGCGCAATTGCCGCGGTGGGGTCGGTGCGCGGGGCCATTGATGACGGGCTGGCGCGCGAAGGGGCGACGCTGCTGGGGGGGGATGCGGAGCTGCGCATGACCTACCGTTTCGCCACCGAGGACGAGCGCGCCTGGATGGACGGATTTGCCGAACAGGTGTCCGAGGTGGTCGATTTCCGCTCCATGGCGATTGCCGGAACAGGCGATGATGCCGAACGCTCGGTCACGCAGGTCAAGGGCGCGGATTCCGCCTATCCGCTGGTGGGCACCGTGGGGCTGGCGCCTGCGATGCCGCTCGAACAGGCGCTGGCCGATCAGGACGGGCTGCCCGGTGGCGTGATGGAGCCGATCCTGGCTGAACGTCTGGGGCTGGAGATTGGCGATACCTTTCGCCTTGGCGTCCAGGAGTTTCGCCTGACTGCGCATCTGACGCGTGAACCGGATGGACTGGGGGCGAATTTCGGCTTTGGCCCGCGCACGCTGGTGCGGACGAATGCGCTGGAGAATGCGGAATTGCTGGGGCCCGGCACGCTTTATGAGGTGAATTACCGGCTGCTGCTGCCAGGCCAGACCCTTGATACGGCGCGAGCCGCCACTGTGGCCGAATTCGACGGCGCAGGCGTGCGCTGGCGCGACAGCCGCAACGCAGCCCCGCAGATCCGCAATGTGATCGAGCGGATATCGTCGTTCCTGGTGCTGGTGGGGATTGCCGGGCTTGCGGTGGGGGGCGTGGGCGTGTCAGCGGCGGTGCGGACCTATCTTGATGGCAAGACCAGGGTGATTGCCACGCTCAAGACCATCGGGGCCGAAAGCCGCACGATCTTTGCCGTGTATTTCCTGCAGATCGGGGTGCTGACCGCGCTGGGGCTGGTGCTGGGGCTGGCATTGGGGGCGGTGGTGCCCTTTGCGGTCGCGCCGCTTGTCGCCGATCAGGTGCCGGTCGATCTGGTGGTGGGGCTGCAGCCCCAGGCGCTGCTCGAGGCTGCGATTTACGGTGCGATGACGGCGCTGATCTTCACGCTCTGGCCGCTGGCCCGGACCGAAGAGGTGCGCGCCGCGGCAATCTTTCGCGGCACGACCGAAGGCAGCGGGCGCTGGCCGCGCTGGCCCTATATGCTTGCGACCCTCGCGCTGGTGGGGGGGCTGATCCTGACCACGGCCTGGTTCGCCGCCGTGCCGATGCTGGCCTATGCGACTGCGGGCGGGGTGATCGCGGCGCTGGCCGTGCTGACCGGCGCGGCGTTTCTGGTGCGCCTGCTGGCGCGCAGGCTGGCGCGCGCGCGCGCCTTGCGCGGACGTACTGCGCTGCGCATGGCGATGGGCGCGATCAGCAACCCGCGTGAAGGGGCGACTGCGGTGATCCTGTCGCTGGGGCTGGGGCTGACCGTGCTGGCGGCCGTGGGCCAGATCGACAGCAATCTGCGCCGCGCCATCGCGCTCGACCTGCCCGACCGCGCGCCCAGCTACTTCTTTCTCGACATCCAGAATGACCAGCTTGAGGGGTTTTTGTCGCGCCTGGACGATGACGACAATGTTGACCGTGTTGAAACCGCGCCGATGCTGCGCGGGGTCATCTCTGCGCTGAACGGGGTTCCGGCGCGGGAACATCCGCGTGCGGGCCATTGGGTGCTGCGGGGCGATCGCGGCGTGACCTATGCAGCGACCATGCCCGAGGGCACCCGCCTGACGGCGGGTGAGTGGTGGGCAGAAGATTATGACGGCCCGCCGCTGGTCAGTTTCGGGGCCGAACAGGCGGCGGAACTGGGCCTGAACGTGGGGGACACCGTGACGGTCAATATTCTTGGCCGGGATGTGACGGCCGAGATCGCAAACCTGCGCGAGGTCGATTTCTCGACCGGTGGAATCGGATTTGTGATGGCATTGTCGCCCGAGCCGATCCGCTCTGCCCCCCATACGCATATCGCGACCGTCTATGCGTTGGAGGCCGCCGAGGGCGCGATTCTGCGCGAGCTGTCCAATGCCTATCCCAACATCACTGCGATCCGCGTGCGCGAAGCCGCCGAGCGCGTGACCGAGGCGCTGTCGACCATGGCCACGGCCACGCGCTATGCGGCGCTGGCCACATTGCTGACGGGCTTTGTCGTGCTGATCGGGGCCGCAGCGGCGGGTGAGCGCGCGCGGGTGTTCGAGGCCGCGGTGATGAAGACACTGGGCGCCACGCGCGGTCGCATCCTGGCCAGTTTCGCGCTACGCGCGGCCATGATGGGGGCGGCGGCGGGGCTGGTTGCCCTGGGCGCGGCGGCACTGGCGGCCTGGGGTGTGATGCGTTTCGTGATGGAATCGAGCTACCAGTTCGAGCCCGTCTCGGCCGTCGCCATCGTGCTGGGAGGGATCGTGGCGACATTGCTGGCCGGTCTGGTTTTTGCCCTGCGCCCGCTGGCAGTGCGCCCGGCGCAGACGCTACGCGCACAGGATTGAGCGCGGGGCATCCGGTCCTGCGCGGTGCTGTGCCGAGGTGTCGGCAGGTGAGTATTTTTGGCAAGATGAAGCCGTGTGGGAACACTCAGGGTCTGAACTGGTCCATGAACCGGGCGTCGATACGGTCCTTGAGCCACCAGAGCCAGCGCCCTTCGAGCGGCAGTGACCATTTGTCGGCCAGCGCGGATTTGCCGCCCAGCGAGACAAGCTTGAGATAGTCGCGCTGCGGGTGATAGGCGCGCAGGTCGCCCGCGCCCAGGGCAGCGCGCAGGTTGCGCAGCAGAAAGGGGGCCTGCCGGACAGCATAGACCCCGGCCTTGGCGCGCGGGGCATGGGCCATATGCGCGCAGTCGCCGACAGCGAAGATGGCAGGGTCCGTGATGGAGCGCAGGTAAGGATCGACGGTGACATAGCCATCGCTCAGGTGCAGGCCGGTCGCACCCAGCCAGCCCTGCGGGCGCGATCCGGCCGCCCCCAGCACTAGGCTTGCGGGGATCTCGCGCCCATCGGCGAGGATCAGACCGCTGCCGGTCACACCGCTGGGGTTAGTCTGTTCGATGCAGGTGATGCCGGCGCGGTCCAGATGCAGGCGCAGCCGCCCGCGCGCGCGGGCGCCCAGATGGGGCAGCAGCGGGCCTGCATCGATCACGGTGATTTCCGGGTCATGCCCGCGCAACCTGTGCGCCATGGCAAGCGCCAGTTCCACTCCGGCCACGCCGCCGCCGATCACGGCGATATGGGGCTGGGTGGCCCCGGCCTCGACCTGTTTGCTCCAGTGCTCCCATCGCTGTGCATAGGTGCCCAGCGGCTTGGCCGAGACAGCATGTTCCGCATAGCCTGGCATCTGCGGCAGGTCGGACGTGATGCCGATATCTAGCGAGGCGATGTCATAGCCCAGTGCCGTGCCATCCGCGAGCTGTATCGCGCGCGCCGCGCGGTCCAGCCCCGCTGCACGCCCGAGGATCAGCCGCGCGCCGGCGCGTCTGCACAGATGCGCAAGGTCGATCTCGAGCGCGTCGCGGCTGTAATGGCCAGCGATGAAGCCCGGCAGCATGCCGGTATACGGGGCGGTCGGTTCCGGCGTGAGCAAACTGAGCGCCACGCCGGGAAGCGGCGCGCGCGCCCAGTGATGCAGGACCAGCGCATGGGTGTGCCCGCCCCCAACCAGAACAAGATTGCGCTGCTGCGCCACTGCTTTGTCGCCATGCTCCATCGTCTTTGTGCCTAGCCTGCGGGCGGGGCAAAGGCGAGGGGCCGTTCTGCGACATCTTGGCGTATCAGCGGCCACGCACCCAACTATCGGCGTTGCGCGGGCGGCCCAGCCGCACGGCAAGCGCGACGCTGGCATAAACGACAAATCCCAGCGGGTCGGCGCGCAACAGGGGCAGCAGGGGGGCAGGGGGCTTGGCATCATTGCCGACCAGCTGCGGGTAGTGTTCCGCGATCTGGGCCACGCCCCGATCCTGCCTGCGCCGCACCCGCACGAGATTGGCGAACCCCTCGACCATTGGCCACTGATAGCTTGCGCCAAGCTGAACACGCTCGGACGGGGTAAAGTGCAGCCGCACGAATGTGTCATCCGAGATGATATCGGGAAACGCGCCCCAGCGCGCGCGCCCGGCAGCATTGACAGCAAAGAGCCCGAAGCCCGGTGCTGCATCGCGCATGAAGGGGACCTGCTGCCAGAGCCGCGCATATAGCCTTGTGGCACGGCTGGTTGCCGGGGCGATGACCGGGGTGCCCGTGACATAGCGCGGCGCGGGCACCTGCAAGGCGTGCGCCAGTTCAGGCAGCAGGGCAGGGGAGAGGGTGACATCGGCATCGAGATACGCGCGCAGTGTGCCGCGCGCCGCATCGTCCCCGGTATTGAGCGCGGCGATCTTGCTGCCCTCTGCTTGCTCGATCACCTGTAGCTGCCAGCCGCGCGCCCTGGCCGCGGGCTGGAACCGGCGCGCGCGTGCGGCCGTGTCATCGTGGCAGCCATTGGCGATGACGATGACCTCGACACTGCAATCAGGCACCGGGTCTGAGGCCAGAAGCGCGTTCAGGCAGGGGCCGATATGGCCCGCCTCATTGCTGGCCGGGATCAGGATGGAGAGGATCATGGTGCATCCGCACCGGGGTCGAACCCCACCAGCGCCTGCCAACGGGGGTTGTGGTCATCCAGATGGCGCAACGCACCCCAGCTGCCCCAGCGGCTGGGCACCGCAACATCCGTGAAATGAACGAATTGACCGGCGCCAGCGTCATGCCAGCCAGTCAGTAACTCGGTATAAAGCTGCCCCATCCCGTCCGCGTAATTCGTTGCAATGAACAGATCGGTCAGCAACGCGTCCTCGACCACAGGGCCGACACCGACCAGATGCGTGCCTGCTTCATAGGCGACAAGCTCGAGCCCCCAGCGCTCGGCCACGTCCAGATGATAGGGCAGGATGTCGCGCAGGAAATGCGCGACAGAGCCTGTGTCATCCCCGCTATGCCGTCCATCGCGCAATTCCTCGATCAGCTTGGGAACCATGTTGGCATGGCTTTCGCGCCGGATGAAATCCTCCAGCGCTGCATCGCGCAGGCCCTGCGCTTCGCCGGCTTCTGCAGCGGCCTTTCGTGCCGCATCAAGCCAGGCGCGCGTCTGGTCGGATTTGGGCTCTTGCCCCAGATTGGCGCTGAAATAGCCGGTGATGGCATAGGCATCGAACAGATCGGGGGGAAAGGGGTGGGCGGGGTCCTCGGCCTGCCAGCTGCGTGCTTCAAGCTGATCTTCCAGCCCCAGCCAGCCCGTATGGGTGGCCAGCACGCGTTTCAGACGGTCGCCGTCATCGGCAAAGACCGAATCGAAAATCCGCACCATCTGGGACGCGCGCATGGCGTTCCATTCCTGCCAGAGATCGGAGTTGCCCCATCGCGCCTGAGCAGCCTCAGCGGCAGCATCCGCTTGCGTGAAAATGAAATTCCACGTCTCATTCGAGAACTCGATCCAGGCGCGCAGATCGGGGGAGAGGCGGTCATGGATCATCCGGGCCATCTGTTCGATGAAATCGTCATCGGCCAGATGCGGGATATTGAACCACGGTTCGATCCCGGTTTCGTTCGCCAATCTGATCAGTGCTTCCAGCGGTAAGCCATTGCGGGTCCAGACATGATCATCCATCTGCGGGCGGTCCTGCCAGTGCTGCAGGGGTGAGGAATTGGTGGCCATGAAATTCATGAACCGAAGCACGGTAACTCCGTCGATCCGGGCCAGCCAGTCGGGGTTGAAAATCGCACCCGCCTCATGCGCCGTGATATGGTCCTCGTGCACGATCTCGATATTGCGGATCGGATCGTCC
Organism: Paracoccaceae bacterium; assembly: GCA_007695345.1. Lineage (GTDB taxonomy): Bacteria > Pseudomonadota > Alphaproteobacteria > Rhodobacterales > Rhodobacteraceae > Roseinatronobacter. The sequence goes on from REDZ01000073.1 coordinate 56,593, forward strand.
GGGTCGGTCTGGCTGATGGCGACCTGCACAAGGCCGGGTCCGGGGGTGAAGCTGAACCAGATCTCCTCTCGTCCGCGTCGGCGCGTCCCGCCGATGCGGCCCGTAATTTCCAGCCGGCCAGACCCTTCGTGGCGCAGCCGGTAATTTCCGGCAAGCCCGGTGGCATCTTCGGGCAGATCGACCAGCATCAGCGCGGCAATACTCTCCAGGTCATCGGGGACAAAACGCGGCCAGCCATTGTCATCCAGTGCCCCGGCGTCGCGCAGATCATCCTCGTCCCAGCCGCCGAACTGACCGGGCAGATGGCCGATCCATGTGCGGGCATTCTTCATCACGTCTATGACGGCGCGCTGCGACTGGTAATCGCTAAGCCGTGCCGTGTTCAGGCCAAGCCAAGGCTCTGTGCCCGCGTCAACGGGCGCGTGCAGCGGCGCCTCTGCCTGCGCGGCGGTGGCAAGCCCCAGCGCGATCACCGCGGCCCAAGCCCCCCTCATGATCCATCCCCGGCCTGTGCAGCAACCCCGGTTGCGGGTATGTCGCGGACAGTTTGCCAGGCGATTTCCTGCATCAGTCGGGCAAGCTCGGCCGGGAGGGCATCGGCGGCGCTGCCATCGGCGCGCGTCACCTCATGCGGCAGGCCCCGCGGGTCCATGTGATACAGCGTGGCCAGATGCACCAGTGCGACAAGATACAGGCCTGCGTCATTCAGGTGGATAGGGTCACGAGACCCGTAATCCCCGGTCGTGAACAGGTCGTGCCGGTCCGCCATGCCCGGAATGCCGCCTTGCGCTTCGACCTCGCGGACAAGCGCTGCCATGGCCTGGCCAGCAGGGATGACATGGATGGTGCCGACCTCTGGCCGGGCCATGGCCTGCGCAAGGATCACCCCTTTCCACAAGCTGTCCAGATCCGAGTCCAGACGCGCCAGCCAGCCATCCCCGATATCGGTGGGGTGCCATGTCTCGTACAGATACAACCGGATATCCGGGGCGTGGGCGCGGGCGTGCGCGGCCCATTCGCCTGCATATTGTCCCGAATCGTGCCAGCGGATCGCGTCCTGCAGATCGACCATTTCCGTCATGACAAAGGCGTCGTAATCGCCCGAACCGAGTGCCTCTTGTGCAGGGCGGAAACCGGGATGTGTGTTCATCTCGGCCATGTCGCGGGCGGGGTCGAGCGTGTCCCAATGCGCGCGCAGGCTGGTGCCCCAGCCGAGCTGGCTGTTATAGCTGGCCCCGTCCATCCCGGCGGCCTGCGCCAGTTGCTGCACGAAAGCGGGCATGTCGGGGCCGACAAGGGAATGCCCCAGATGAAAGACCGCCATCCCGTGTTCGGGCGCGGCAAGGGGGGCGGCGTGCAGGCGGGCCATGTCCTCGGGCGGCAGGGACGGGGGCTGCGCCAGAAAGCGCCAGCCCATGAACGCGGCGGCCCCCACGATGATGGCCCCCAGCGAGGCCCCGAGCCAAAGCCGATTGCGGCGGATAAACCCTGTTTTCATCTGTCACCCCCGGTGCACAGCCTGTGCTGACTGCCTGCTGAATGCACCCTTTGCCTGCGGGTCGGTTCTGAAAATCGCGTGATCATGCGGATCTGCGGCGCAGGCGCCACGCGGCGCGCATTTCAGCGGGCAGGATGCGGGCGCAGCGCCAGTAGCGCAGCGCCAGACGGCGCGGGTCCGACAGCATGCGCCAGACCCATTCCAGCGCCAGTCGGCGCACCCAGCGCGGCGCGCGCCGTTGCGCCCCCCCCAGAAAATCCAGCCCCGCGCCGATCGACACGAACCCGCATTCGGGCGCCAGATCGCGGCCCTTGGCGGCGAAGGCCTCTTGCTTTGGCGCGCCCATCGCGATCAGGCACAGCCCGGCGCCGCTGGCACGGATATCAGTCAGGATGGCCTGCGCCTCTGGCCCTGTCGGGTCGAACCCCATGGGCGGGGAATGTTGCAGCGCGATTCGCAGCCCCGGCACACGACGCTGCAAGTCGCGCGCAGCAGCGTCCAGCACATCTGCCCGGCTGCCGACCAGCGCGACGGGCACATCCAGTTCCGCCGCCAGCGCGGCAAGCGGCAGGATCAGGTCGGAGCCGGGGATGAGCGTGACCGGGCGACGGGCCAGCCGCGACAGCCACACGATGGGGTTGCCATCGGCCACCACGATATCCTGCCGGGCATAAATGCCACGAAATTCAGCGTCGCTGCGCAGCTTGACCAGATGGTCGAGATTGATCGTCGCAAGAGCAAACCCCATGCGACCGGACAGCCGCGCGTGCAGCTTGGCCATCAGCTCTGGCCATCCGGGATCGGTGATCGTGATTCGGGTCTGCCCGAAGGCGAATTCCATCCTGTCCTCGGCCTGCCTGCGCCACGCGCCCGGCCCCCGCAGCGCTGGCGCGCAGAATCGAATGCCGAACAAAGGGTTCTCCTATCGCCTAGCCCCACAGCCTGGCAGCAACAAGGCAGCGGCATGGCGAAAACCCGAAATTCCTTGCCCGATTGGGCGGGGTGGGTAATCTTTGGGTATCCTTTTGTGCGATTTTACAGATTCTGGAGTGAGCGATGCGGTATTTCCCGGTCCGGCAAGGCTGTCTTGTTTCGCTTATCGCGGCAGTCGGGCTCAGCATGCCTGTTGCGACGGCATCGGCTCAGTCCCTCAACCACAGTATCGACGCGATGGAGGCGGGCGATTTCCAGCGCGCGTTCACGATCCTGCGGCAGTTGGAACAGGCGGGCGACCCCTATGCGCGGCAGATGATGGATGATGTGTTCTATTCCTCGGGCGCCGCCATCGCCCCGCCACAGCCCGCGCCCGGCGTCGCCCCTGCGCCGTCAGAGGCCCCGCAAACTGCCGCAATGGTCGTGCCGCCGGAACGCCCGGAACTGTCGCCCCGGAATTCGCCGCGCCCTCTGGCCCGCCGGGTTGCGCCGCAGGCCCCGGCGGATGGCTTTGCCCTGCCCGCCGCGCTGGACCCTGATGCGTTTCGTGCGCTGGACGAACCCCTTGCCCGAATCGGGCGGGACCTGTTCTTTGACCCGATCCTGTCAGGCAACAAGGATGTCTCTTGCGGGACCTGCCACATGCCCGCCATGGCCTCGGGCGATGGGGTGTCGCTGGGGCTGGGCACGGGCGCCGTGGGGCTGGGGGTCGAGCGCCGGGCCGATGGGCCGAACGCCGCCAAGCGCCGCATCCCGCGCAATGCGCCCGCGCTGTGGAACCTGGGCGCGCGCGATCTGCACGTGATCTTTCGCGACGGCCGGGTGGAACCTGACCCGGACGATCCCGACAGGTTCCTGACCCCGCAAGGTCCGCTGGATTACATGGACCTGAATTCGGTTCTGGCCGCGCAGGCGCTGTTTCCCCCCACCTCGGCCGAGGAAATGGCGGGGCAGCCGGGCGGGAACGAGATTGCCGATGCCGCAGCGGCGGACCTGATCCACGGGGATGAGGGCGCCTGGGGCCTGCTGGCGGCGCGGGTGGATGAGATTGCGGCCTATCACGATGCGTTCAACGCCTATCGCGGTGCAGAAGGGCCTGTGCGGATTGACGAGATTGCGAATGCGCTCGCCGCCTTTATCGAATGGGAGTTCCGCGCCATCGATACCCCCTTTGACCGCTACCTGCGCGAAGAAGCGGCGCTTGAATCCGCCGCCGGGCTGGGGATGCAGTTATTCTACGGCAAGGCCGGATGCGCCGGCTGTCATTCCGGCCCCTTGCTGAGCGATCAGGACTTTCACGCGATGGGCCAGCCCCCAATCGGGCCGGGCCGCCAGCAGGGAGAGGATGGCTATTCCCGCGATATCGGGCGCGCCGCTGTAACCCAAAGGCCAGAGGACCTTTATTCCTTTCGCACGCCCATGTTGCGCAATGTGGCCGTGACCGGGCCATGGGGACACTCGGGTGCCTTCTCGGAACTGCGCGATTTCCTCGATCATCATGTCGATCCTGCAGCGGGGCTTGCACGCTATGAACCGCAGGCCGTACTGCCCGTGCTGGAGGACGCTTCGGATGATTTCGACCGCCTTTCGAATGAGACGCTGATGAGTGAAATCCGCGCCGCTGCCGCGCGCGCCATGGCGCAGCGCCCGCTGGTCATGCTGGATGCGGATGAGGTCGGTTTCCTGATCGCCTTTCTGCATGCGCTGACGGATGAGGCCGCGCTTGACGGACGCATGGGCGCACCCGGCAGCGTGCCCAGCGGGCTGGCGCTGGCGCATTGAACTTCGGGGTTCAGGTGACCGGATGCTGTAGCGCGCGCACCCCGATTTCGCCCTCTTGCTGCGCCCTGAGCGCCATGGCCGCCGCATGGCTGCCCGCCGCCGTGGTGAAATACGGGATCTTGTCATACAGCGCGACTGCCCGGATTTCGCGGCTGTCCTCGATGGCCTGCGCGCCTTCGGTCGTGTTCAGCACCATGGCAATCTCGCCTGATTTCATCAGATCGACGATATTGGGCCGCCCCTCATAGACCTTGTTCACCACATCGCAGGCCACGCCGTGTTCGGACAGCCAGGCTGCCGTGCCGCGCGTCGCCACCAGCGTAAAGCCCAGGCCCGTCAGGGTCTGCGCGGCGTCGCGCATCAGGGGGCCCTTGTCAAAATCCTTGATCGAGACAAAGACCTGCCCGCTTTCAGGCAAGGTCACGCCCGCGCCCAGCTGCGCCTTGTAGAAGGCGCGCGCAAAGTTGCGTGCCCAGCCCATCACCTCGCCGGTGGATCGCATTTCCGGGCCCAGAAGCGTATCAACGCCCGGAAAGCGCGCAAAGGGCAGCACTGCTTCCTTGACCGAGAACCACGGGGTTTGCGGATCCGCCAGCGTCAGCGGGTCGGCCAGCGGGATCGGTTCTGACGGGGCAGCATCCTTGTAGGGCGGGCGTATCGGGAAATCCGCCAGCCGCTCGCCCGCCATCAGCCGCGCCGCGATTGACGCAATCGCGCTATCCGTGGCCTTGGCGACGAAGGGCACGGTCCGCGATGCGCGGGGGTTGACCTCCAGCACGAAAATCTCGCCATCCTTGATCGCGAATTGCACATTCATCAGGCCCACCACATCCAGCCCCTTGGCCAATGCCTCGGTCTGGCGGCGCAACTCGGCAATCGTGTCCGCATCCAGCGAATAGGGCGGCAGCGAACAGGCCGAATCGCCCGAATGGACGCCCGCTTCCTCGATATGCTGCATGATGCCCGCGACATGGACGCTTTCGCCGTCACAGAGCGCATCGACATCCACCTCGACCGCGCCGACCAGATAGCTGTCCAGCAGCACCGGGTTCTTGCCCGACACGACCACGGCCTCGCGGATATAGCGTTCCAGATGGGCGTCATCGCGCACGATTTCCATGGCGCGCCCGCCCAGCACATAGGACGGGCGGATCACCAGCGGATAGCCGACGGCCTGCGCGATCTCGAAGGCTTGCTGCGGTGTCGTGGCGATGCCGTTGACCGGCTGGCGCAGGTCGAGCTTGTTCAAAAGCGCCTGAAACCGTTCGCGATCTTCGGCCAGATCAATCGCATCGGGCGAGGTGCCCAGGATGGGGATACCCGCCGCTTCCAGATCATTCGCCAGTTTCAGCGGGGTCTGCCCGCCGAATTGCACGATCACACCATGCAGGGTGCCGGCCTCTTGCTCCACACGCAGGATCTCCAGCACATGTTCCAGCGTCAGGGGTTCGAAATACAGCCGGTCCGAGGTGTCGTAATCGGTGCTGACCGTCTCGGGGTTGCAATTGATCATGATCGTCTCATAACCCGCATCGGTCAGCGCGAAACAGGCATGACAGCAGCAATAGTCGAACTCGATCCCCTGTCCGATCCGGTTCGGGCCTCCGCCCAGAATGACCACTTTCTTGCGGTCCGAGGGGCGCGCCTCGCATTCCACATCGCCCATGACATCTGTCTCATAGGTCGAATACATATACGGCGTCTGCGCCTCGAACTCGGCGGCGCAGGTATCGATACGCTTGAACACGGCATTCACGCCCAGGTTGCGCCGCGCGCGGCGGATCTGGTCTTCGTCACGGCCTGTCAGGGCGCCCAGCCGCGCATCGGTGAAGCCCAGCATCTTGAGCGCGCGCAAACCGTCGGCATTCACCGGCAGGCCATTGCGGCGGATATCATCCTCGGTCGCGATGATCTCGCGGATGCGGGCCAGGAACCACGGGTCGAAACTGGTCGCGGCCTGAATGTCGTCATCGGACAGCCCTTCGCGCATGGCCTGCGCAATCAGGCGCAGGCGGTCGGGGGTCTGGCCGCTGATCGCCTTGATGATTGCGGCACGGTCAGGCGCGCCGGGAATGGCGATTTCGTCAAACCCGCTCAGCCCCGTCTCCATCGAGGCGAGCGCCTTCTGCATCGATTCGTGGAAGGTCCGGCCAATCGCCATCGCCTCGCCTACCGATTTCATGGCCGTGGTCAGTTCCGCCTGTGATCCGGGGAACTTTTCAAAAGCGAACCTCGGGATCTTGGTGACCACATAATCTATGGTCGGTTCAAAGCTGGCAGGTGTCACTTTCGTGATATCATTGTCCAGCTCATCGAGCGTGTAGCCCACGGCCAGCTTGGCCGCGATCTTGGCAATGGGAAAGCCCGTCGCCTTGGACGCCAGCGCCGAAGAACGGCTGACGCGGGGGTTCATTTCGATCACCACCATGCGCCCGTTTTCCGGGTTCACGGCCCATTGCACATTGGACCCGCCGGTTTCGACCCCGATTTCGCGCAGCACGGCAATCGAGCCGTTGCGCATGATCTGATATTCCTTGTCGGTCAGTGTCAGCGCCGGGGCGACCGTGATCGAGTCGCCCGTGTGCACGCCCATCGGATCCACATTTTCGATGGAACAGACGATGATGGCGTTATCCGCCTTGTCGCGGACCACCTCCATCTCGAACTCTTTCCAGCCCAGCAGCGATTCATCCACCAGGATCTGCGCGACCGGCGAGGCATCGAGGCCCGAGCGACAAATCCGTTCATAATCATCACGGTTATAGGCAACTCCTCCACCAGTGCCGCCCAGCGTATAGGCGGGGCGGATGATGGCGGGCAGGCCGATATCCTCCAGCGCGGCCATCGCCTCGGCCACACCGGCATTGATATCGAACTTGCCATTTTCCAACTTCGGCGCCGCTACGATGGTGGCGCGCGGGTTTTCCAGCCCGATCCGGTCCATCGCTTCGCGGAACAGCTTGCGGTCCTCGGCCATCTCGATGGCTTCGCGGCGCGCACCGATCATCTCGACCCCGAATTTCTTCAATACGCCCATTTCTTCCAGCGCCAGCGAGGTGTTCAGCCCGGTCTGCCCGCCCATCGTGGGCAAAAGCGCGTCGGGGCGTTCCTTCTCGATGATCTTGGCGACGATCTCGGGCGTGATCGGTTCGATATAGGTGGCATCGGCCAGGCCCGGATCGGTCATGATCGTGGCCGGGTTCGAATTGACAAGAATGACGCGATACCCTTCCTCGCGCAGCGCCTTGCAGGCCTGTGCGCCGGAATAGTCGAATTCGCAGGCCTGCCCGATCACGATTGGCCCGGCCCCGATGATCATGATGGAATGGATATCGGTTCGCTTCGGCATGGTGGACCCCCGGTTCAGCGTTGGCATCTACGCCTGTCCCGCCAGAGCGGCGCGCAAATTGGGCGCGTTATAATCAAGGCCACCCCCAGCGCAAGGGCGTTCGCAGCAAAGCATTGTCCGCAACGCATCGTAAGGATATCTTTACCCCATAGCGCGAAAACCGTAATCTGGCCCTGTGCGTGCGCGTCATGCCCGTTTCGGCTGGATTGCGTGTCTGAAAGCGATTGAATGCCGAGTGATTTGTGCCCCGCGCCCGATGATCCGGGTAAAACCGGCGAAAGACGCCTGACCGAGATTCAGGCGCTTGTCGTCGATTTGATTCACACGCTGCTGGCCGCGAAGCTGGATGATGTCGATGCCGCGATCGACCTCAGCTTGCAGCGCATGGGCCAGTTTGCCCGGCGCGACCGGGCCTATGTCTTTGTGCGCAGCGGCGACACGGCCAGCAACACCCATGAATGGTGCGCGCCGGGAATCGCGCCGATGATCGATCAGATGCAGAACCTGCCGATGGACGCCTTTGGCGCGCTGTTCGGACCGCTGAGCCGCAATCAGGAGGTGCTGATCCCCGATCTGGAGGATTTTCTGCCCGGTTCGCCCGAACATGAGTTGCTGAAATCGCAGCAGATTCGATCAATGCTGCTGGTCCCGATGATCGAGGAGGGGCGGCTGTTCGGGCTGGTGGGTTTTGACAGTGTGCGCGAACGCGGTGATTTCCTGCCTGGCGAGGTGTATCTGCTACGCGCTTATGCCGACGTTATCCGCTCTGTCCTGCTGCGCCGGTGGGCAACCCTGGCCACACGTAGCGCGCAGCAAGATCTGGCTCGCGAACGCGCCTTTCTGCACGGGATTGTCAGCACTTCGGCCGCGGGACTGCTGGTGCTGGATGAAAGCGGCACCATCATCTTTGCGAATGATGCGTCAGAGGCCGTGCTTGGCCAGCCCGTCGCTGACCTTATCGGGCAGCCGCATGATAGCCCTTACTGGCGCATCAGCGATGTGAATGGCAGACCGATCCCGGCATCCGACATGCCCTTCGGTCATGTGCAGAATACCGGGCAGGATGTTGCGAATTTTCGCATCGCGCTGCATTGCGATGACGGGCTGCGTTACGCGTCGATCAATGCCGCCCCCATCAGCCGGGGCGGGCAGGGACCGCGCCATGTGCTCTACGCTGTTTCTGACGTTACGGATGTGGTCGAGGCAGAGAGCGCGCGCGAGGCCGCCCTGAGCGAAGCCCGCCGCGCCAATGAGGCCAAAAGCAGTTTTCTGGCCAATATGAGCCATGAGATCCGCACACCGCTGAACGGCATTCTGGGAATTGCGGATTTGCTGGGCGATGATTCCGGCGACCCTGTGCAGGCGCAGTTGATCGCCATTCTGCGCGATTCGGGCAACCTGCTGCTCAACATCATCAATGACCTGCTTGACATGACCAAGATCGAGGCCGATGCGCTGGAACTGGAAGAGCTTCCATTTTCGCTGTCCGACCTCGCCCGCCGGGTCGAGGAGTTGCATACATTGCGCGCCTCGGAAAAGCATTTGTCCTTTGCCGTTACGCTGGACGACCCGATGGGCCTGCCGCGTCTGGGCGACCCGCACCGCATAACGCAGATCCTGCACAACCTGATCGGCAATGCGCTGAAATTCACCGAAAGCGGGTCAGTGGATGTGTGTCTGCGCGCGCCGGATGCGGGCACCGTCACGCTTGAGGTATGTGACACCGGGATCGGCATGACAGAGGCGCAGAAAACCGCTGTGTTGCAGCCTTTCGTGCAGGCCGACAGCAGCATCTCGCGTCGTTTCGGCGGGTCTGGCCTTGGCATGTCGATCGTGCGTTCGCTGACTGATCTGTTCGGCGGCACGCTGCAGATTGAAAGCGCGCCGGATGTGGGCAGCCGCGTGACGGTCACGTTGCCGCTGCGCTGCGCCTTGGTGAGTGATTTGCCTGAGCCATCGCCACCCGGACGCGCAACGCCCGAGCATCTGAACGGCTTGCATGTGCTGGCCGTGGACGACAATCGGACCAATCAGATGGTGCTGAGCATGATGCTGGGCCAGCTTTCGGCACAGGTCACGCTGGCCGGGGACGGACTCGCCGCGCTGGACCTGTTTCGCGCGGAACGGTTCGATGTGCTGATCCTGGACATCTCGATGCCGGGGATGGATGGGCTTGCGCTGCTGAAAGCGATCCGTGCGCTGGAACATGTGCTTGGCCGCCCGCGCACCCCGGCCATCGCCTATACCGCCAATGCGATGACGCATCAGGTGGACCTGTATCGCGCGCAGGGGTTCGATGCCTGCCTGACCAAGCCGCTGAAGAAAGAGCAGTTGTCACAGACCATCGTCGAGGTGCTGGGCCAGGTCGCGGTCAGTTGACCTGCGTTTACGGCTTTGCGGGCAGGGTCACGCGCGATGCGCGGCAGGCGCGGGCCTGCAGCCTCGCATCGCAGGGGCGCGGTGAAAGATCACTGCTCAGGCACAGGCGGATTTCCTGCGCATGGCCATCGCGGCAGGTCACGACCGCCATTTCTGGCCCGAGCACGGGATTGGCGGTGCGGAACTCTGCCAGCAGCGCTTCGGGCGTCATCTGCCGGTCCGCCCCTTGCGCGCGCAGGCTGTCGGGAAAGGACAGCGCATCGAACGCCGCTCGGGTCCGGGCGAAATAGCCGGCGGCGTCCCCGCCCCAGCATGTCCCGTGCTTGCGCCACTGATGCCGCGCCAGCCCGTCCGACCCCATGATATCGCGCATGCTGCCGATCAGCGCGTCATCGGGCGCGTCATGGTCTGTGTCACAGAATTCGGGCCAGCCGCCCCCTGCATGCTGTGGCCAGAGCCCGTGGACCAGCCAGCCCGCCCCGGCCCCGGCCGCGCAGCGCGCGTCACCGCGGGCGGCCCCTGTCGCGGCGCACCAGCTTGGCGTCCAGCTCAGCGCCAGCACCAGATAATCGCCCTGGGGCGCATCATCGCCGCGCCCCTGCGGCAAGATGCCCGACCAGAATGACAGCGCCAGTCCCCCCGCCACGGCCACGCCGATCCAACGCTTGCGCATTTGCACTTTTCCTCGCGCCCGACTCCAGTTATACCCTGCGCCATCCCCGACATCGAGGACAAGGCAGGCCCGCCCTGCCGCCGGGTTCCCGGCACCCGATAGATATTGCGCGCCCGCCGCGCCACCATGACAGGAGAGTTCGTCATGTCAAAACCGTTGATGCCCAAGGCAACCGCCGTGTGGCTGGTGGATAATACCACGCTGAGTTTCAAGCAGATTGCCGATTTCTGCGGCCTGCACGAACTGGAAGTGCAGGGCATCGCCGATGGGGATGTGGCTGGTGGCGTCAAGGGGTTCGACCCGGTCACCAACAACCAGCTTGACCCCATCGAGATCGAGCGCGGCGAAAAGGACCCGGTCTACAAGCTCAAGCTGAAATACAACCCCGCCGCCGAGGGCGAGGAAAAGCGCCGTGGCCCGCGCTACACTCCGCTGTCCAAGCGGCAGGACAGGCCGGCCTCGATCCTCTGGCTGGTCAAGTTTCATCCCGAACTGGCCGATGCGCAGATCCGGCGTCTGGTCGGCACGACCAACTCGACGATTCAGGCCATCCGCGAGCGCACGCACTGGAACATCGCCAATCTGCAACCCATCGACCCGGTGGCCCTGGGGCTTTGCAAGCAGTCCGAACTGGACAAGGAAGTGCAGAAAGCCGCCGCCAAGCGTGCTGCAGAGGGCGAGATCATGAGCGATGACGAGCGCCGCAAGCTGGTCTCGACCGAGCAATCGCTTGAAATGGACGCTGAGCCGAAGATGCCCGCCAATATCGCCGGGCTGGAGAATTTCACAATCGCCGACATGTCGCCCGCCGAGGCCGAGGACGAGGCCGAGGAAAAATCCAAAGCGGCCGATTACAGCGATGCCGACAGTTTCTTCAACCTGCCTGATGACGACGATGAGGATGAGGACGAACACGACGAAGGCAGCCGCGACCCGCGCGACCGCTAGGCCCGAGGGGGTGGCTTTTCATGGCCGCCAAACTCGGCTAGGTCGCAGGCACGCGGTCATTTTCGGGGAAGAGACATGAAATTCACGCTGTCCTGGCTGAAGGATCATCTGGACACAACGGCCAGTCTGGTCGAGATCACCGAGGCTCTGACCGATCTGGGCCTGGAGGTCGAGGAAATCATCGACCCCGCCGACGCGCTGGGCGCGTTCCGCATCGCCCGCGTGATCGAGGCCGGCCCCCATCCCGATGCCGACCGCCTGCGCCTGTGCCGGGTGGAAACATGGCCCGACGGCCCGGATGGCAGTCCCGAGGAAGTGCAGGTCGTTTGCGGTGCGCCCAATGCGCGCACTGGTATGCGCGGGGTCTTTGCACCTGTGGGCACGCATATCCCCGGCACTGGTGTTGACCTGAAACCCGGTGTGATCCGGGGTCAGGCGAGCAACGGCATGCTGTGTTCCGAGCGCGAGTTGATGCTATCGGACGATCATGACGGAATCATCGATCTGCCCCGGGATGCGCCCCTTGGTCAGCGATATATCGACTATGCCGGGCTGAATGATCCGGTGATCGATATTGCCATCACCCCCAACCGCCCTGACGCGCTGGGCGTTCGCGGCATTGCCCGCGATCTGGCTGCGCGGGGCCTGGGTGTGCTGAAGCCGCTGCCGGTCGATCCTGTCGCGGGCAGGTTCGACAGCCCCATCAGCGTGACGATTGATCCCGCGCTACGGGACAAGGGCTGTCCGCTGTTTGCCGGCCGGGTGATCCGAGGGGTGACGAATGGCCCCTCGCCCGACTGGCTGCAAAAGCGGCTGCGCGCCATCGGGCTGCGGCCCATCTCGGCGCTGGTGGATATCACGAATTTCTTCACCTTCGATCTGAACCGCCCGCTGCATGTCTTTGACGCGGACAAGGTAGAGGGCGGACTGCGCATCCACCCGGCGCAGGGGGGCGAGGAATTGCCCGCGCTGGACGAGCGGACCTATACGCTCGCGCCCGGACAGATGGTGATTTCCGATGACAAAGGGCCGGAGAGTCTGGCGGGCATCATGGGCGGTGCAGCTTCGGGCTGCAGCGATGAGACGGTAAATGTCTTTCTGGAATCGGCCTATTGGGACCCGATCACCATTGCCGCGACCGGCCGGGCGCTGAAAATCAACTCGGATGCGCGCTACCGTTTCGAACGTGGGGTCGACCCGGCCTTCACGCTGGACGGGCTGGAACTGGCCACGCGGATGGTGCTGGATCTGTGCGGGGGCGAGGCGTCGCATGTGGTCCAGGATGGCAGCATCCCCGACACGACCCGCGCCTATCCGTTCGACCCTGCGCGCGTGGGCGCATTGGTGGGCATGGATGTGCCCGAGGATGCCCAGCGCGCAACCCTGCGTGCGCTGGGCTTTGCACTGGACGGTAATCAGGCGGTCCCGCCAAGCTGGCGCCCCGATATTCTGGGCAGCGCAGATCTGGTCGAAGAGATTGCGCGCGTTGCCTCGCTGAGCAAGTTGCAGGCGCGGCCGTTGCCACGCCCGCAGGCGGGTGTGCCCGATGCGATCCTGACGCCGCTGCAACAGCGCGAGCGCGCCGCGCGCCGGATTCTGGCGGGTCTGGGCTATAATGAATGCGTGACCTATAGTTTCATCGACCGGGGTGCAGCCGAGGCGTTTGGCGGAGGCAGTGATGCGCTGCGGCTGGAAAATCCGATCTCGTCCGAGATGACGCATATGCGCCCGGATCTGCTGCCGGGTCTGTTGCAGGCGGCCCATCGCAATCAGGCACGCGGGGCGGCGGATTGCATGCTGTTCGAGGTTGGCCCTGTCTTCGGTGGCGGTGAACCGGGCGAGCAGCAGACACAGGCGACCGCGCTTCTGGTGGGCCATACCGGGCCACGGGATCCGCATGCGGCGCGCCGCGCGGTCGATCTGTTCGACGCCAAGGCCGATGCCGAGGCCGTGTTATCGGCCATTGGTGCGCCTGCCAGACTGCAAATCCACCGCAATCTGCCGGGCTGGTTTCATCCGGGCCGCGCGGGCGTGTTGTCGCTGGGCCCAAAACGCGCACTGGCGATCTATGGTGAATTGCACCCCAGAATCGTGCGCGCGTTCGATCTGAAAGGCCCGGTCATGGCGCTGAGCATCTATCTGGAGGAGCTGCCCCAGCCCAAGGCCCGCAAGACCACGCGCCCGTCACTGGTGGCCAGCACATTGCAGCCGATCTCGCGCGATTTCGCCTTCGTGCTGGGCGCGGATGTCGAGGCGCTGAGCGTGGTGAATGCCGCGCAGGGCGCGGACAAGAGGCTGATCGAGGGCGTGCAGGTCTTTGACGAATTCACCGGCCCGCGCGCCGAGGCGCAATTCGGCCCCGGCATGAAGTCGCTCGCGATTTCGGTGCGCCTGCAGCCGCATGACAAGACCCTGACCGAAGGCGAGATCGAGGATGTGTCACGCCGGGTGGTCGAGAAGGTCGCAAAGGCCACGGGCGGGACCTTGCGCGGACAAGACAGCGCCTGACCCCCGCTTTCCGCGCCCCGCGGGCGGCGCGCCCCCCCCCCCCCCCCCCCCCCGCCCCCCCGCCCCGCGAACCGGGGGGGGGTTTTGGGGATCCGTGTTATGTCTGGCGGAACCGGAGAAAACGAGAGGTATGGCGATGACTGATACGCGGGATGCCATTCTGGAGGCTGCGCTGATCCATGTGCCCTTTGATGGCTGGAGCGATGAGGCATTGCGCGCGGCGGCGCTGGATGTGGATATCGATATCGCGACGGCGCGCGCGCTGTTCCCGCGCGGGGGTGTCGATCTGGCGCTGGCGTTTCATCGGCGCGGCGATGCCGCACTGGCCGCGCGGTTGGCAGCCGACGATCTGAGCCATCTGCGGTTTCGCGACCGGATCGCCACCGCCGTGCGCTACCGGATCGAGGCGGCAGAGGATCGTGAACTGGTCCGGCGGGGCACGACGCTGTTTGCGTTGCCGCCCCATACAGCGGATGGGGCGCGGGCGATCTGGGGTACGTCGGATCTGATCTGGACCGCACTTGGCGACACCTCGACTGACGGGAACTGGTATACCAAGCGCGCCACGCTCTCCGGCGTCTATTCGGCGACCGTGCTGTTCTGGCTGGGCGATGACAGCCCCGATGCGATTGCGACATGGGCTTTTCTGGACCGGCGTATCGACGATGTGATGCAGGTGGAGCGGGTGAAAGGCGCGCTGCGCAAGAACCCTCTGGGTCGTGTGCTGATGGCCGGGCCGGATGCGCTGCTGTCATGCCTGCGCGCGCCTGGTCCGGGGGGACAGGCCGACCTGCCGGGCTATGCGCCGCCCGCGCGCGAGGGTTGACGCCACGCGCTTTGCGCCGCAGGTTGCGGGCGGTGTGAACTGGAGGAAATGCGATGGCGGTCGGCAGGGAGTCCCTGACCTGGTTTGAGGGCAAATGGCATCGGGGCAACACGCCGATCATCGGATCGGATGATCATGCGGCCTGGCTGGGGTCGCAGGTGTTTGACGGGGCGCGGCAATTCGAGGGCGCACGTCCGGATCTGGACCTGCATTCGGCGCGCATCATCCGCTCGGCTGAAGCGATGGGGATGGTGCCCCCGGTGGATGCCGACACTGTGCAGGGATTGCTGGAAGAAGGCTGCGGAAAGTTTCCCGCGGATGCAGCGCTTTATCTGCGCCCGATGATGTGGGCGCGCGATTCCAGCCCTGGAATCATCGATATCGCACCGCAAAGCACGGCTTTCGCGATCTGCATCGAGGCGCTGCCCATGCCTGCGCCTGAAGGGTTTTCGCTGACAGTATCGCCCTATTGCCGCCCGCGCCCCGACATGGCGCTGACCGAGGCGAAGGCGGCCTCGCTTTACGCCAATAACGGGCGGATCATGGCGGATGCGCGGGCGCGCGGGTTTTCCAACGCGCTGTCGCTGGACGTGGAGGGGTATGTGGCCGAGACGGCCTCGACCAATGTGTTCATGGTCCGCGACGGGGTCGTGTTCACGCCTGTGCCCAATGGCATGTTCCTGGCGGGGATCACGCGCGCGCGGGTGATCGCGCTATTACGCGCCGATGGGGTCGAGGTGGTCGAGACCTCGCTGACGCTGGCCGATTTCGATGCGGCAGACGAGATATTCGTGACCGGCAATATCGCCAAGGTGATGCCGGTTGCGCGCTATCAGGAGCGGGTCTTCACAGGGACACCGCTCGCGGACCGGGCCCGCGCGCTGTACTGGGATTACGCGCTGTCGCGCGAGCGGCATCTGGTCTGAGGGTGGGTGCGGTCCGATCCGTCTGATTTGAGTATTTTTGGCAAGATGAAGCCGGGAGAGCGAGATGGATCTGCCCCATGTGATGCGCGCGGTCGAGATATCGGAGCCGGGGGGGCCAGAGGTGCTGCGCGTGACCGAACGCCCGGTGCCGGTGCCCGGGCCGGGCAAGGTGGTGATCCGGCTCGCCTGGGCGGGTGTCAACCGCCCTGATGCGCTGCAGCGTTCGGGGGCTTATGACCCGCCCGAGGGCGCGAGCGATCTGCCGGGGCTGGAAGGGTCGGGTACGATTGCGGCTGTGGGGCCGGGTGTGACGCGCTGGGCGGTCGGCGACCGGGTCTGTGCGCTGTTTCCGGGCGGGGCCTATGCCGAGCATGCGCTTTGCGCGGCGGATCATGTGCTGCCGGTGCCCGAAGGGATGGGGCTGCGCGAAGCGGCCTGCCTGCCCGAGACATTCTTCACGGTCTGGTCGAATGTATTCATGCGCGGCGGTTTGCAGGCTGGCGAACGGTTTCTGGTACATGGCGGGTCATCCGGCATCGGGACGACGGCGATCCAGCTGGCCCATGCGTTCGGCGCGCGGGTCTTTGCCACGGCGGGTTCGGCGGAGAAATGCGCGGCCTGCGCGCAGTTGGGCGCGAAACGCGCGATCAACTACCGCGAAGAGGATTTCGTCAAGATCCTGCGTGCGGAAGGCGGGGCCGATCTGATTCTGGACATGGTGGGGGGCGAGTATCTGCCCCGTAACCTGAAGGCTTTGGCCGAGGATGGGCGGCTGGTGCAGATCGCCTTTCTGCAGGGGCCGAAGGTGGCGGTGAATTTCGCGCCCCTGATGGTGCGGCGGCTGACGATCACGGGATCGACCTTGCGGCCACAATCGGATGCGGCCAAGGCGGCCATCGCGCGTGATCTGGAGCGTGCGGTCTGGCCGCTTTTGGCGGCGGGGCGGGTGGCACCGGTGATGGATAGCGAGTTCCCGATCGAAGGGGCGGCCGAAGCCCATGCGCGGATGGAAAGCTCGGTTCATATTGGCAAGATCGTGTTGAAAATCGCGGCATGAACTG
Source organism: Paracoccaceae bacterium (assembly GCA_007695345.1). Lineage (GTDB taxonomy): Bacteria > Pseudomonadota > Alphaproteobacteria > Rhodobacterales > Rhodobacteraceae > Roseinatronobacter. The sequence goes on from REDZ01000073.1 coordinate 73,476, forward strand.
GGCGCGCGCCTGATTTGATCAAATTTTGGCTGGCGCGCGCAGAAACACTCTTGCCAAGCGGCGGGGTTTTCATGTGGAATAAACCGTGTGACACGGTGTCGGGCAGAGGCCCCAAGCACCGGGCAAGCAAACAGGGAGATGACAAACATGCAGACCCGTTTTCTGGGCGCCATTGCTGTTCTGGGGCTGGGATCGGCCGGGATGGCCAGCGCTGACACTGTCAATGTGTTCAACTGGTCCGACTACATCACCGATGAGGTTCTGGAGCAGTTCACGGAAGAGACCGGCATTACCGTCAACTACGATGTCTATGACAGCAATGATACGCTGGAGGCGCGTCTGCTGGCAGGATCCTCGGGCTTTGATGTGGTTGTGCCGACCGCCACATTCCTGGAGCGCCAGATCGCGGCGGGCGTGTACCAGCCTCTGAATCGCGACCTGCTGCCCAATCTGGAGAATATGGACCCGGATCTGATGGCCGCTGCTGCCTCGCATGACCCTGACAATGAACATGCGGTCATTTACATGTGGGGTACGACCGGCATCGGCTACAATATCGACATGGTGGCCGAGCGTCTGGGCGAGGATTTCGAGGTCGATACCTGGGACATGATCTTTGACCCGGAAATCGCGGGCCAACTGGCCGATTGCGGGATCTCGTGGCTGGATTCGCCGACCGACATGTTCCCGGCGGCCTTTGCCTGGATGGGCATGGACCCGCAATCGACGGATCCGGATGATTTCGAAGCCGCAGCCGATATGATGATGGAGGTGCGCGACACTGTGCGCTATTTCCATTCGTCGCAATACATCTCGGATCTGGCCAATGGTGAAACCTGTGTCGCTGTCGGCTGGTCGGGTGATGTGCTGCAGGCCGCCGATCGCGCCGAAGAGGCCGGGCAGGGTGTGAATGTCTGGTATGCGATCCCGCGCGAAGGGGCGATGCAATGGTTCGACATGCTGGGCATCCCGGCAGATGCCCCCAATCCGGAAAACGCGCATGCCTTCATCGATTTCATCATGCGCCCGGAGATAAGCGCGGCGATCACCAATTATGTGTGGTTCCCCAATGCCAATGCCGCGGCCTTCGATCTGGTGGAGGAGGATATCCGCACCGACCCCGCCATCTATCCGACCCCCGAAGTGACCGAGACCCTGTTTACCGGCGTCACCTATGACAGCCGCACTGACCGCACGGTCACACGGCTCTGGACGCGCGTGCGCACAGGTCAGTAAGGGACACGCCCCTGCCCGCATCCGGGCAGGGGCGTTTGGCGCCGGGGGAATGTGATGGACGGACCTGCGATTGCCGCTGATACCAGGCCATGGCGCGACCCGGCGGCGCGTCCCTTCATCTCGGTGCGGGATGTGGTCAAGACATTCGGGGATTTCACGGCTGTCTGTGATGTCGATCTGGATATCTACAAGGGCGAGCTGTTCTGCCTGCTGGGCGAGTCAGGCTGCGGAAAATCGACCCTGCTGCGGATGCTGGCCGGGTTCGAGGTGCCGACAAGGGGCCGGATAGAGATTGACGACGAGGATATGGCGCAGGTGCCGCCGGACCGGCGCCCGACCAACATGATGTTCCAGTCCTATGCGCTGTTTCCGCATATGACGGTTGAAAAGAACGTGGCCTACGGGCTGCTGCGCGAGGGCGTGAAGAAGCCCGAGGCCTATGCCCGCGCGCTGGACATGCTGCGGATGGTCAAGCTGGAAAAGCAGGCGCGGCGCAAGCCCGATCAGTTGTCAGGCGGGCAGCGCCAGCGGGTTGCACTTGCGCGCGCGCTGGTCAAGCGGCCCAAGCTGTTGTTGCTTGATGAACCGCTGGGCGCGCTGGACAAGAAGCTGCGCGAAGAAACGCAGTTCGAACTGATCCGCATTCAGGAAACGCTGGGTGTGACATTCATCGTGGTCACCCATGATCAGGATGAGGCCATGACACTGGCCACGCGGATCGGGGTGATGAAGGACGGCATGATCGAACAGATCGGAGAACCGCGCGAGATTTACGAAACGCCCAATTCGCGCTTTGTCGCCGATTTCATCGGCACGGTGAACTTGTTCGAGGGGCGGGTAGAGGCCGCGGCCCCCGACATGATGCGCATTGATACGCCTGATCTGGGGCCGGTGCTGGTGTCGCCGCAGGTGGGGCTGTCGCGCGGCCAGCAGGTCTGGGCGGCGCTGCGGCCCGAACGGTTCTGGCTGACCCGCGAAAAGCCCGAGAATGCCCCCAATGCCTGGCACGGCCATGTCGAGGAAATGGGTTATATCGGCCATATGTCGCATTACCGTATCCGGCTGGACAGCGGCGTTCTGGTCCGTGCCAGCCAGTCCAACCGCCTGCGGGATGAGGACCCGATTTCCTGGGATGAGAAAGCCTGGGTGTCGGTCAATCCGGCTGCGTTCCGGGTGCTGACGCGATGAACGCGCTGACCCGCTCGGCCCCGTGGCGCGGCACGGCATGGGTCTTTGGCAAGCTGGGATTTTCGGGCCGGTCGCTTGTCATCGCGATCCCGATGCTGTGGCTGGGCGTGTTCTTCCTTGCGCCCTTTTTCGTACTGGGCCGCATTTCGCTGGCCGAGGCGATCATCGCGCGCCCGCCCTTCACGCCACTGTTCGACCGCGCGCCTGACGGGTCGCTGGAAATTTTTGCCAGCCTGGAAAATTATCGCTTCCTGCTGGAGGACGCGCTGTATCGCAACGCCTATCTCTCCTCGATCCGGGTGGCGCTGGTCTCGACCATTTTTGCGCTGCTGATCGGCTATCCGATTGCCTATTACATCGCCCGCGCGCCCGAGCCCAAACGCTCGATCCTGCTTTTGATGGTCATTCTGCCCTTCTGGACCAGCTTTCTGCTGCGGGTCTATGCATGGATGGGCTTTCTGCGTTCAAACGGGGTGATCAACAACATGCTGCTGAGCATGGGTGTGATCGATAGCCCGATCCAGATGATGCAGACGGATTTCGCGGTCTATATCGGCATTGTCTACACCTATCTGCCCTTCATGATCCTGCCGCTTTACGCCAATCTGACCAAGCTTGACGGTGCGCTTCTGGAAGCGTCCAGCGATCTGGGGGCCTCGCCCATGGTAACCTTCTTCACGATCACGCTGCCGCTGTCGCTGCCGGGCATCGTGGCGGGGTCCATGCTGGTCTTTATTCCTGCGATTGGCGAATATGTCATCCCGGCGCTGCTGGGTGGCCCCGATACGCTGATGATCGGGCGGGTGTTGTGGGATGAGTTCTTCTCGTCGCGCGACTGGCCCGTGGCCTCTGCCGTCGCGATCGTCATGCTGGTGCTGGTGGTCGCCCCGATCATGTGGCTGCAATCGGTCCAGAACCGGCGAGGGATGGACTGATGCGCGGCTGGTTCCTGCCCCTTGCGGTCGCCTTCGGCTTTATCTTCCTCTATGCGCCGATCATCTCGCTTGTGGTGTTTTCCTTCAATGAAAGCCGCCTGGTCACGGTCTGGGGCGGGTTTTCGACCCGCTGGTATGGCGAGTTGTTGCGCGACCGGCAGATCCTCGGTTCGGCCTGGATCAGCCTGCAGGTGGCGTTCTGGTCGGCCAATCTGGCCGTGATCGTGGGCACGCTGGGCGCGTTCGTGCTGACCCGCTTTGGCCGGTTCGCGGGCCGTTTGCTGCTGACCGGCATGATCACGGCACCACTGGTGATGCCAGAGGTGATAACCGGGCTGTCGCTGCTGTTGCTGTTCGTGTCGATGGAACTGACGCTGGGCTGGCCCGCCGGGCGGGGGCTGATCACGATCATCATCGCGCATACGACCTTCTGCGCGGCCTTTGTCGCGGTCATCGCGCAGACCCGGTTGCGGCAGATGGACGAATCGCTGGAAGAGGCCGCGCGCGACCTGGGCGCTGGCCCGGTGCGGGTGTTCTTTGACATAACCCTGCCAGTCATCACACCCGCGCTGGTGGCGGGTTGGCTGCTGGCCTTCACCCTGTCGCTGGATGATCTGGTGATCGCGAGTTTCGTGTCCGGCCCCGGCGCTTCGACCCTGCCGATGGTCATATTCTCCAAGGTGCGGCTGGGGGTCAGCCCCGATGTGAACGCGCTGGCCACCATTATCATCGGTTTTGTGCTGGTCGCTGTCATCATCGCGGGATGGCTGCTGCGCCGGACAGCACGTCGGATGTGACGTGCATCAAGAATTTCTGATCGTATCCATCAGAAATTCCCACTTTTACTGATCGCGCCGCGCTGTTAGAACCATTCCAGATCATTTCTCATGGAGGGAATCATGGACGGTTCTGACAAGGCAGGCAAATGCCCGGTAATGCATGGCGGGCAAACCACTCAGGCGATTGATGTCGCAGACTGGTGGCCGAAATCTCTTAATCTGGACATCCTGCACCAGCATGATCGCAAGTCCAATCCGCTCGGCGATTTCAATTACCGCGAAGAGGTCAAGACGCTCGATGTCGAGGCGCTGAAACGCGACCTGCATGAGTTGCTGACGGACAGCCAGGACTGGTGGCCGGCCGACTGGGGGCACTATGGCGGGCTGATGATTCGCATGTCCTGGCATGCTGCTGGCACCTACCGGGTGCAAGATGGCCGCGGCGGGGCCGGAACCGGCAATCACCGCTTCGCGCCACTGAATTCCTGGCCCGACAACACCAATCTCGACAAGGCGCGGCGTTTGCTGTGGCCGATCAAGAAGAAATACGGCAACAAGCTGAGCTGGGCCGACCTGATGGTTTTGGCCGGTACAGTTGCCTATGAGAACATGGGGCTCAGAACCTTCGGCTTTGCCTTTGGCCGCGAGGATATCTACGCCCCCGAGAAGGATATCTACTGGGGGTCCGAGCGCGAGTGGCTGGCCCCGTCAGACGAGCGCTACGAGAATGTCGGCGATGCGGGAACGATGGAGAATCCGCTTGCGGCCGTGCAGATGGGGCTGATCTACGTGAACCCCGAGGGCGTGAACGGCCAGCCCGACCCGCAGCGCACGGCGGATCATGTGCGCGAGACCTTTGCGCGGATGGCGATGAATGACGAGGAAACCGTCGCCCTGACGGCTGGCGGGCATACGGTCGGCAAGTGCCACGGCAATGGCGATGCTGCAAACCTTGGCCCCGCACCCGAAGGCGCGCCGCTGGAAGAAGCCGGCATGGGCTGGATGAATTACAAGACCCGTGGCATCGGGCGCGACCAAGTCACCTCGGGGATCGAGGGGGCCTGGACGACGAACCCGACGAAATGGGACATGGGCTATTTCAAGCTGCTCTTCGGCTATGAGTGGGAGTTGAAGAAATCCCCAGCCGGCGCCTGGCAGTGGGAGCCGATCGACATCAAGGAAGAAGACAAGCCCGTCGATGTCGAGGACCCGTCGATCCGCTACAATCCGATCATGACCGATGCAGACATGGCCATGAAGGTGGACCCGTCCTACCGCGCCATCTGCGAGAAGTTCATGGCCGACCCGGCCGCGTTTGACGACGCCTTCGCGCGCGCATGGTTCAAACTGACACACCGCGACATGGGCCCGCAGGAGCGGTATATCGGGCCGGATGCGCCGAAAGAGATCCTGATCTGGCAAGATCCGGTTCCGGCTGGCCGCACGGATTATGACGTGGCCGCCGTCAAGGCAAAGATCGCTGAAACCGGACTGTCCGTGTCCGAGATGGTCGCCACGGCGTGGGATAGTGCGCGCACTTTCCGCAAGTCGGACTATCGCGGCGGCGCCAATGGGGCGCGTATCCGCCTTGCGCCCCAAAAGGACTGGGAAGGCAACGAGCCTGAGCGTCTCGGCCGGGTTCTGGCCAAGCTCGAGCCGATTGCCGCGGAAACCGGAGCGTCGCTGGCTGACGTGATCGTGCTGGCCGGCAATCTGGGGGTCGAACAGGCCGCCAAGGCTGCGGGTCACGATGTCGAGGTTCCCTTCGCCCCCGGACGTGGCGATGCCACCGACGAGATGACGGATGCTGACAGCTTCAAGTGGCTGGAGCCGCTGGCTGACGGTTTCCGCAACTGGATGAAGAAGGACTATGTCGTCTCGGCCGAGGAGATGCTGCTTGACCGTGCCAGCCTGATGGGACTGACAGGGCCTGAAATGACGGTGTTGCTGGGCGGTATGCGCGCCATGGATACCAATCACGGTGGTTCCGCGCATGGTGTCTTCACCGACCGCCCTGGGGCACTGAGCAACGACTTTTTCGTCAACCTGACCGATATGGGCAACAAATGGGTCCCCAAGGCGAACGATCTCTATGAATTGCAGGACCGGACATCCGGTGCGACCAAGTGGACCGCAACGCGGGCCGATCTGGTTTTCGGATCGAACTCGATTTTGCGCGCCTATGCCGAAGTCTATGCCCAGGACGATGCAGACGCGAAATTCGTCGAGGATTTCATTGCTGCATGGACCAAGGTCATGAACGCGGACCGCTACGATCTGGCTTGAGTGTACTCTGCTTGGGACAACAAAACGGCGCACTCTCGGGTGCGCCGTTTGCACATGCAGATCATGAAGACGTCAGGCGCCAGGCATGGTCGTTTCGTCATCCAGCCGCGGTTGCGTCGGGGTGACCGCCTCGGCGTATTGCACAACAGCCTCGCGCATCGTCTGAATGGCTATGAATTCGCTGCGCTTTTTTCCACGCTGGCGGTGCCGCAGCATCACGGGGTACAGAAGCAATTCCAGCCACCAGAGTTTTTTCACCCGTTCCAGTGTGGCGGCAAACACCTCGTCATCCGCGAGCGTGAAATATGTCTGCATGAAGGTCAGACCATCTTCGCGGGTTGTGTTCTTGCTGACCAGAATCGAATGCAACAAAACCAGAACGTCGCGCGCATAATCGCGCGGCGTTGCGTTCAGCGTCGCGCCGGCCTCGAGGTCAAGAAAGGTCACGCGACGATCATCCCAGCACAGATCGCGCAGGACCGGGCGGCCATGGGCAAGCCCCAATTCATGCAGTTGCCAGAGGTGCTGGCCAAGACGCGAGAACATTTCCGGACCCACAGCATTCTGTTTCAGAAGCGACAGAACAGTGGGTCCGTGATCAGCGGTCACAATGCAGTCGTGTGCCTCGGCCATGATGGCGGGAACGGGCGCCTTGCGCGCACCAAATGCCTTCAACTGCGCAACTTCTCGTCTGAACGCGCGCTGAGGGTGGCCCTTTGTGATCCAGTATCTCAGGCTTTCATATCGCTCAGGCCGCTTGGCGAAATATGCCTTGCCTGCAAGTTCAAAGCGAACAAGCCGCTGGTCAGCATGCCGACGTGCAGCTTCAAGCAGGGATCCCGACAATTGGTCAGGATATGGGGTTTTTCTGTGCATGGACATTCTCTAAACGATGGGGGACGCTTGTCAATGCGCGCACGCGCCGTTCCGACCAACCTCGAAATAGGAGGCCGGTCCCGGTTCCGGCAGACATGGTAGGGAAATGGCAGCCAGCCTGAATGACCTTTTAATGATCTGTCTGGGTGGTGGGTTGGGCAGCATGGCCCGCGCATCGCTGGCCGCGCGGCTAAGCACGCCGCTCTCTCCCCACGGGGCAGTGTTCGTGATCAATGCAAGCGGCAGTTTCGCAATCGGGGTGGCATTGGGGTTGGTCCTGGCGACTGTTTCGCTGTTTGATGGGGGAACGGCTGTGCCGCACTGGTTCACGATATTTGCGGTCGGCTTGCTGGGCGGGTTCACGACCGTGTCGACCTATGCCTTGCAGGTGCTTGACCTGTGGCGCTCGGGGCGGGTGTGGCAGGCGGGGCTGTTCGGGCTGGGATCGCTGCTTGTCTGCCCGCTGGTGGCGGCGTTGGGGCTATGGGCGGCGCTGGCCTTGCAAAGGCTGGTCTGATGCGCGCGAAGGCCATCAGCCTGCTGGCCGTGGGCCTGGGCGGGGCGCTCGGGACCGGCCTGCGCTATGGGTTCAGTATTGCGGCGCTGGGGCTTGATCCTGTGCTCGCGGTTCTATCGACCCTGGCGGCGAATGTGCTGGGGGCCGGGCTGATCGGCTATCTGTCAACCCGCCAACTCAGCGCAGGCGCGAAAGCCCTGTGGATGACCGGGTTTTGCGGCGGGTTCACGACGTTTTCGTTCTTCTCGCTCGAGATTTTGCTGCTGTTCGAACACAGCGCCGGGCTTGCCCTGGGCTATGGCGCCCTGTCGCTGGTGCTGTGGTTGCTGGCCGTCTGGGCGGGCGTCGCGCTGGGCCGCGAAAGCGCCCCCTCGGGGTCCCCACCCACCCGCCCCTGACCCGCTCGGGGGCGCTTGCGCCCCTGCGGGACGCGGGCGGGGTCAGATATTGTCGACCTGCGGCATCCCCATGACGTGATAGCCCCCATCGACGCGAATGATCTCGCCTGTTGTATGTGCCCCGTAATCCGACGCCAGATAAACCGCCGTGCCGCCCACCGAGTCCAGTGTCGCATTGCTGCGCAGGGGTGCGTTGGCTTCGGCATGCCGAAATGTCTTGCGCGCCCCCCCGATGGCCGCGCCTGCCAGCGTTTTCATCGGGCCGGGGCTGATCGCGTTGACACGAATGCCATCGGGGCCAAGGTCATTGGCAAGATAGCGCACCGAGGATTCGAGCGCCGCCTTGGCCACCCCCATCACGTTGTAGAACGGCGTGACCGCGTTGGAGCCCTGAAAGGTCAGCGTCATCAACGCACCGCCATCCGGCATCAGGTCCGACGCGCGCCGGCCAAGGTCGATGAAGCTGTAGCAGGAAATGTCCAGCGAGCGCGCAAAATTGGCGCGGCTGGTGTCGCGGAAGCGCCCCGTCAGCTCGGCCTTGTCGGAAAATGCGATGGCATGGACCAGAAAATCCATCTTGCCCCAGCGCGCGGCGATCTGCGCGAAAGCTGCATCAAGCGAAGCGTCATCCGTCACATCCGCATCCAGCAGCAGGTCCGATCCCACCGATGCGGCCAACGGCTCGACTCGTTTGCCAAAGGCCTCGCCCTGATAACTGAATGCCAGTTCTGCCCCCTGATCGGCCATCGCGCGGGCAATCCCCCAGGCGATGGAACGTTCATTGGCGACCCCCATGATCAGGCCGCGTTTTCCCTGCATCAAGCCCGCCATTCCTGTCCCTTTCAGTCGCGAAACGCGCTCATGACCAAGGTGGCATTCGTGCCGCCGAAGCCGAAGGAATTGGACAGGACCGAGTCCAGTTCGACATCCTCGACCAGGTCGCGCGCAATCTCGCCTTCGCGGATGGCAGGGTCCAGTTCGGTCACATTGGCCGAGGCTGTGATGAACCGGCCCTGCATCATGAGAAGCGAATAGATCGCCTCCTGCACGCCGGTCGCGCCCAGACTGTGGCCGGTCAGCGACTTCGTGGACGAGATGGGCGGCACATTGCCCTCGCCCCAGATGCGGCGGATCGCCTCGACCTCGGTTACATCGCCTGCGGGGGTCGAGGTGCCATGCGCGTTGATGTAATCGACCGTGCGCCCCTCAGGCAGCGTATCGAGCGCAAGCCGCATGGACCGCTCTCCTCCTTCGCCCGAGGGGGCGACCATGTCATGGCCGTCCGACGTGGCGCCATACCCCGTCACCTCGGCATAGATTTTCGCACCGCGCGCTTTCGCGTGTTCCAGTTCTTCCAGCACCAGCATCCCGCCGCCACCGCCGATCACGAACCCGTCGCGCGTGGTGTCAAAGGCGCGGGCGGCCGCTTCCGGTGTGTCATTGTATTTCGACGACATCGCGCCCATCGCGTCGAACAGGCAGGACAGCGTCCAGTCCAGTTCCTCGCCGCCGCCGGCAAAGATGATGTCCTGTTTGCCCATCTGGATCTGCTCGGTGGCATTGCCGATGCAATGCGCGCTTGTAGAGCAGGCCGAGGTGATGGAATAATTGACGCCCTTGATCCGGAAAGGCGTGGCAAGACAGGCCGAATTGGTCGAGGACATGCAGCGCGTGACCATGAAGGGCCCCATGCGTTTGGGGCTGCCCTTTTCGGTCACGATCTGATGGGCCTGAAACAGGTTGGATGTGGACGGCCCGCCAGAGCCGGTGATCAGCCCAGTGCGCGGGTTCGAGATATCGCTCTCTTCCAGCCCGGCATCGGCGATGGCCTGTTCCATCGACAGGAAGTTATAGGCCGCCCCCGGACCCATGAAGCGCAGGTTGCGCTTGTCGATATGATCCTCCAGCACGATCTGGGGCTTGCCATGGACCTGACTGCGGAACCCGCGTTCGGCGTAGTCGGGCGCAAAGACGATGCCGGATTTGCCTGCGCGCAGGCTGGCTTCGACCTCACTGGCCGAATTTCCGATGGGCGAGATGATTCCCAGCCCGGTAATGACGACGCGACGCATGACGCCTCCCTTGTTGTGCAGCTGACTGTCTAGGCCAGCGCGGCAAGCGGGGCAACCCGTTCGCGTGTGCGACGCTTCTGGCGGTCAGTGCGGAAGGGAACGTTCTGGTGCAGTATTTCTTGCTTTTCGACCATGTGAGCACTCAGCGGGCGCAGCAAAGTGCGCGCATTTGTGTCCCGGCAACCGTGCCTGTCTGTGAGTGCCGCATCACCGCTGTGCGATCCTGGCAGCTGCGCCAGGCGGCGCTTCAGAGCGCCTTGTCAAGCTGGGCTGCCAGTGCGGCGCTGTCAGGGTGGCCGGACCAGACGGACAGTGCCGCGTGGTAGTCGGGCGGGGAGGTCGGGGCCGCATCCGGCGTGGCGCTGCCCGGTTGCGCGGCGTCGGAGGTCTGCCCGGCGCTGTCATCGCCAGCGGGGGCGGGACGGTCCGACAATACCGATGGGGGCAATGGCGGGGCTGCCTGAGCGCTTTCTGTCGTGGCCCTGTCGGCCTGCACAGGGTCGGGGGGCCACCCGGCATTCGCATCGCTTGTGAGGGCGGGCAGGCTCGGCGGGGTTGGCGTGGTCAGGTCCGACGCGTCGGGCGCGAACTGGGTTTCGCGCAGATGCTGCAGTAAATTGACCGCGAAGGCGGGGTGCGGGCCGACCATCCGCGCCCGTTGATCCTGTTGAGAGGAGGCGCGGCGCAGCATCGACGTGGCGGCCTGTTCTGCGCTCTCGGCCTGTGCCACGGCGCTGGTCAGGACAGTCGGACCGGCAGGCGGGGTGGGTGCGCGCGGGCGGAGCGTTTCCGCAATTGGCTCTCGATGCGATGCGGCAAGAACACCGGACGGGGGCAGGCCAGAGACGAAATGCATTCCACACCTCCAGGAACGGCTGGGAGAGTTCACACCCGCAACCCTGCCATGTCGGCGTTAACAGAAGGTGAAAAGGGTCGCCCCTGCCGGATGCAACTTATCTTGCATTTTAGCGATCGGGGCGGCCCGCATCAGCCATTTGTCAGCGCAGGATCGACCGCCCTGCATAGATGGCTGACTCTCCCAGCGCCTCTTCGATCCGGATAAGCTGGTTGTATTTCGCCAGCCGGTCCGA
>REDZ01000075.1 GCA_007695345.1 Paracoccaceae bacterium
CGCTTCATGTCCGAGGCGCGCGGCGAGCCGCCCGATATCGATGTGGATTTCGAGCATGAGCGGCGTGAGGAGGTCATCCAGTGGATCTATGAACGCTACGGGCGCGACCGCGCCGGGCTGACGGCCACGGTCATTCATTTCCGCGCGCGCGCGGCCGTGCGCGAGGTGGGCAAGGTGATGGGGCTGTCGGCGGATGTGGTCGCGGCCCTGGCGGGGTCGTCCATGGGCTGGCGCAGCGGCCCGCCTGCGCCCGAGCGGCTGCGCGAACTGGGGCTGGACCCGGAAGAGCCGCGTCTGGCCCAGACCACGGCGCTGATTGCCGAGATCATCGGCTTCCCGCGCCATCTGAGCCAGCATGTGGGCGGGTTTGTCATCACGAAGGGGCGGCTCGATGAGCTGTGCCCGATTGAAAACGCCGCGATGGCGGGGCGCACGGTCATTGAATGGGACAAGGATGACATCAACGCGCTGGGCATCCTGAAGGTCGATGTGCTGTCCCTGGGGATGCTGACCTGCATCCGCAAATGCCTTGATCTGATCGCGCAGCATGGCGGGCCGCGCTACAGTCTTGAGACCCTTCCGCGCGAGGATGTGGCGACCTATGACATGCTGTGCCGTGCGGATGCGATCGGTGTCTTTCAGGTGGAGAGCCGCGCGCAGATGAATTTCCTGCCCCGGATGCGGCCCCGCTGCCTGTATGATCTGGTGATCGAGGTTGCCATCGTGCGCCCCGGCCCGATTCAGGGCGGTATGGTGCACCCCTATATCCGCCGCCGTCAGGGGAAGGAGGCCGTGCATCTGCCCAGCCGTGAGTTGCGCGATGTGCTGGAACGCACGCTGGGCGTGCCGCTGTTTCAGGAACAGGCCATGCAGATCGCTGTGGTCGCGGCAGGGTTTACCCCGGAAGAAGCTGACCGCCTGCGCCGGTCGCTGGCGACCTTCAAGCGGATGGGCACGATCGGCAGCTTTCGCGACCGGTTTCTGGTGGGCATGGCGGAACGGGGGTATGACACGGATTTCGCGCAGGCCTGTTTCGCCCAGATCGAGGGGTTTGGCGAATATGGTTTCCCCGAGAGCCACGCGGCCAGTTTCGCGCTTCTGGTCTATGCCTCGGCCTGGGCGAAATGCCATCACCCGGCGGCCTTTGCCTGTGCGCTGCTGAATTCCCAGCCGATGGGGTTTTACGCACCGGCCCAGATTGTGCGCGATGCGCGCGAGCATGGGGTCGAGGTGCGGCCTGTTTCCGTGAACGAGTCCGCCTGGGATTGCACGCTGGAGCGCCGCGCCGACGGGGCGCTGGCGCTGCGTCTGGGAATGCGGCAGGTGCGCGGCATGGCCGAGGACGATGCGGACTGGATCGTGGCGGCGCGCGGCAATGGCTATACCGATGTCGAAAGCCTGTGGCGGCGTGCGGGCGTGCCGCAGGCCGCGCTGACCCGGCTGGCCGAGGCCGATGCGCTGGCCTGCCTGGGCCTGACACGGCGCGCAGCGCTCTGGGCGGTGCGGGCGCTGCGTGCGCCCAAACCCCTGCCGCTGTTCAGCGCAGGGATCGATGACGAGGGCATCTGCGAGGCGCCCGTCACCCTGCCGCCCCTGTCGCTGGGTGAGGCAGTGGTCGAGGATTACCTGTCACTGCGCCTGTCATTGCGCGCGCATCCGATGGAATTGCTGCGCCCGCATCTGCCGGGGCTGGTCCCGCATGACGGGCTGGCGCAGGCTACGGGCCGGGTCGAGGTCTGCGGGCTGGTGATCACCCGCCAGCGTCCGGGGACGGCCTCGGGGGTGATTTTCATCACGCTTGAGGATGAAACAGGGGTCAGCAATATCGTGGTCTGGCCCAAGGTGTATGAACGCTACCGCCGCATTGTGATCGGCGGGCGGCTATTGCGGGTGCGCGGGCGCGTGCAGCGTGAAGGGGCGGTGATCCATGTGATCGCCGAGACGGTCATGGACCTGTCGGACCGGCTGGGGGCGATGGGGCGCGGCGTGATCGACCCGACGGCCGGGCGCGGTGATGAGGCCCGCCGCCCCATTGTGACCCGAGGGCTCTCTCATCAGCCCCGATCCGTGCGCCACCCGCGTGAACAGGCGAAGGTGCTGTTCCCCAGCCGGGATTTTCACTGAGCGACGCGCCCTGCCGCCCGCCCCCGCGACCGGACCCACCCACCCTCCCCGCTGCGCACCCGTTCCGGGTGCGCAGCTCCCGGTCGCGGGGGCGGGCGGCTCTCGCATGCCGTGGCGCGCATGTCCTGCCCCTGCGCGCGGGGCAGGGGTGGGTGGGCCCCCGAGCAGGCGCTTTTCGGTGCGTGTCTCAGGCGATATCGAGTTCCAGCGCGTCGCCCCTGAACCGCCCTGCGATCAGGAAACCGGGCCGGGCCACTTCGGGAAACTCCTCTGCCCAGTCGCGAAAGCGGTCATTGCTGACGACGCGCGCGCGGTAGTCGCGCGCCGCGCGCAGAAGCAGAGCATCGGCCACCTCACCGCGATTCACGACAATCACGCGCTGCGACGGCAGATCGAGGCGTCGGGCCAGCGCGGCATGGCCCAGATAGCGCCCTTCCAGCTTGTAGCCTGCATTGGCATCGAACACGATACCGGGGGTCAGCCCTTGCGCGGCCAGTTGCGCGATCACGGCGCGCACGGTGGCGATATCGGGCGCGCCGCCGCGCCAATACATGATGTTGGATCCGTCCAGCAGGACGACATTGCGGGCCCTTGCGCGTCTGTGCCGCCATGCGCGCAGCAGCAGCAGCGCCAGTGCGGCCAGGCTGCAGATCGCCGCCAGAAACAGCCATTCCGACGCGACTGCGCCGATCATGCCCGCCTGCATTGCCCACAAGGTTTCCTGAATTTCGACCCCCTGCATATCGCCCTGATCATCGCCTGCGTGTCTGATATTCGGCGATTATGGTCAGAATGCGGCCCTGCGCATCCTTCGGTTCAGGCTGGACAGGGGCGCGCGGCTTTGCTATGCAGCGCCTTCCTGCAAGATCATGCAACTCTAACTTGGAAAGGTGGTGACAACCACATGCAGGTATCGGTTCGCGACAATAACGTCGATCAGGCCCTTCGTGCGCTGAAGAAGAAACTCCAGCGTGAGGGTGTGTTTCGCGAGATGAAGCTCAAGCAGCATTTCGAGAAGCCCTCTGAAAAGAAGGCCCGCGAGAAAGCCGAAGCCATCCGCCGCGCGCGCAAGCTTGCGCGCAAGAAGGCGCAGCGCGAAGGCTTGCTCTGATCTGACAGAGCCGGACAGGGCGGGAAACTGCCCCACGACCAACCCCCGAGGGCTTTGCCTGCGGGGGTTTTTCCTTGCCTGTGCCTGTCGGTGCTGCGCGGGGCCCGGCCCCGGCCCCGGCCCCGGCCTTGTCCGGGTCGAAGTTCAATTCAGCGCAGCGCGCGCCGCCAGCCTGCGTCCTGCGCCTCGGCCTCTGAACAGAACCAGCGCACGCCGGGTTTGTTCATGTTGACCCGCGCATGATCGCGCTGTCCCGGCATGTGATAGATCTGCCCGTTTCGGGAGAGATTGCCCTTGATGTTGCATCCGGGACCTATGCTGACCTGATGCGTCCCGCGGGGCTGGCAGAATCCCGCCAGCGGGTTTAGCGGCCCGCCGAAGATGCCCGCGCGCGCTGCAAGCGCCCGCGCCTCGGCAGCCTGATATGCCTCTGACTGCCCCTGTTCGCGCGCATAACGCGGGCAGTTGCGGGCCGCACCAGCCTCGATCAGCAATTCGGCCACATCCTGCCCGGCCAGATAGCAGCGCCCCACGACGCGCCGGTAGCTTCGTTCGCCCAGATCGATGCAGCGCAGGCGCTGACCCCGCAACAAGGCGCGCGCTGCATCTGTGGCCCAGACACCGCAGGCCCAGCCGCGCCCATCGGCCCTGTGGCAGGTTTCTGACATCTCGGGTGCATCGATTCCGCCCAGCCGGATGCGCTGGCCCGCAATCTCGAGCGTGTCGGCATCGATCACGCGGGGCATGCCTGTGATCTCTGGCTGCGCAGCCCAGAGAGGGAGCGCCAGAACAAGAGCAACGAAGAGTGAACAAATCCGCAGCATGCGCCAGAGATGAAGGCAAGGCGCGCGCAAGATCAAGCGTTTTGTTAACCTTTCGTTAACGAAGGTTAACGTGTGTTGCCGCAAAAACAGGCAGGGGTATGTGGACCCGAAGGCCAATCTGCATCTTGAACAGCGCGGATTGCCTGTTAGGCTTTGCGCCAGTCGAATTCATGCGCGCGGGCAGTGCAGCCGCACTGATGCCCGCCAACCCGACAAGACCAAGAAAACCGAATGGGAGAGAAAACCATGCGCCTGCCCCTTATCGCTGCTGCGACACTCGCGGCGACCCCGGCCCTTGCCGATTGCCCCTCGGTCACGTTTTCCGATGTGGGCTGGACCGATATCACCGCGACCACGGCCGTCGCAACCACCATCCTGGAAGCGCTGGGCTATCAGACCGATACGCTGGTGCTGTCGGTGCCGGTGACGTATACCTCGATGGCCAATGGCGATGTCGATATCTTCCTTGGCAACTGGATGCCCACGATGGAGGCCGATATCGCCCCCTATCGCGAGGCTGGCACCGTCGATACGGTGCGCCGCAACCTTGAAGGCGCGAAATACACGCTTGCGACCAATGCCGCCGGGGCGGAGCTGGGGATCACCGATTTCAGCGACATCGCCGCGCATGCCGACGCGCTCGAGAGCCGTATCTACGGGATCGAACCCGGCAATGACGGCAACCGCCTGATCCTTGACATGATCGAAGATGATGCCTTTGGGCTGTCGGATTTCGAGCTTGTCGAAAGTTCCGAACAGGGGATGCTGTCACAGGTCGCGCGTGCCGACCGGCGGGAGGAGCCTGTTGTCTTCCTCGGGTGGGAGCCGCATCCGATGAATGCCAATTTCGAACTGACCTATCTGGAAGGGGGCGATGACTGGTTCGGTCCCGATCTGGGCGGGGCATCGGTCTATACCAATACCCGCGCCGGGCTGGTCGAGGAATGCCCCAATCTGGGCGCTTTCCTGGAGAATCTGGAATTCACGCTCGAGATGGAAAACGAGATCATGGCCAAGATCCTTGATGACGGGATGGAGCCTGATGCCGCCGCGCGCGCCTGGCTGTCGGACAATCAGGACGCAATCGCGCCCTGGCTTGTGGGCGTCATGACGCTGGATGGGGATGAAGGCATCGGGGCGGTCACAGCCGCGCTCGAAAACTGATGTGTCGGGCAGGGCAGGCTGAGCCTGCCCTGCCTGATGCGGGAAAGCGCGCATGTCCGATCCCCTGACACGCCCCATAACCGATGCCAAGATCCCGGTCGGGCGCGAAGTCGCCAATGCGTTTCAATGGCTGCAGGATACGTTTGTCACGGCCTTTGACGGGTTGGAGGCCGGTTTGCGCAGCGCGACCGGTCTGCTGGCGGGTGCGCTGCAAACGCCGCATCCGTTCGTGATCATCGCGGTCTTTGCCGCGATCACATGGGTCCTGCAGCGCCGCATTGCCCCTGTGCTGATCGTTACGGCCTGTGCGCTTTTTGCGCTTAATCAGGGTTATTGGGTGCTGACCATGCAGACCCTGACGCTGGTTCTGGGGTCGTGCTTTGTGTGCATGGCGATCGGGGTGCCGCTGGGGATCTTCTCGGCGCATAATCCGCGGTTCTATCGCGTGCTGACGCCGGTGCTGGATCTGATGCAGACCTTGCCGACATTCGTCTATCTGATCCCGGTCCTGGTGCTGTTCGGGCTGGGCATGGTGCCGGGGCTGGTGGCGACGGTCATCTTTGCCATGCCTGCGGCCATCCGTCTGACAGAACTGGGCATCCGGTCCACCCCCACTGCACTGACCGAGGCGGCCATCGCCTTTGGCGCCACCACGCGCCAGCGCATCTTCAAGGTCGAACTTCCTTACGCCTTTCCGCAGATCATGGCGGGGCTGAACCAGACCATCATGCTGTCGCTGTCGATGGTCGTGATCGCGGGGCTGGTCGGCGCGCCGGGGTTGGGGGTGCCGGTGGTGCGCGCGCTCAATACGGTCAATGCCTCGCTCGGGTTCGAGGCGGGTGCCGTGATCGTGGCCGTGGCCATCATGCTTGACCGGATGCTGCGGATAGAGGTGGCGCGATGACCACACCTGCCGTGCGGATGCAAAATGTCTCGATCGTCTTCGGCCCAAACCCCTACAAGGCGATCCCGCTGATGGAAACGGGCCAGAGCCGGGATGAGATCAAGGCGCGCACGGGGCAGGTGC
The DNA here is from genome assembly GCA_007695345.1 of Paracoccaceae bacterium. Classification (GTDB taxonomy): domain Bacteria; phylum Pseudomonadota; class Alphaproteobacteria; order Rhodobacterales; family Rhodobacteraceae; genus Roseinatronobacter. The sequence continues at coordinate 6,251 of REDZ01000075.1, forward strand.
TGGGGGTGCATGGCTGCTCGCTCGATGTGGCACCGGGCGAGATCGTGGTGCTGATGGGGCTGTCGGGGTCGGGCAAATCCACGCTTTTGCGCGCCATCAACGGGCTGAACCCGGTGGTGCAGGGCGATGTGCTGGTCCATGACGGCGAGGGGCTGGTCAGCGTGCCCAAGGCCTCGGCGTCGAAGTTGCGTGCGCTGCGGCGGCGCAATGTGGCGATGGTGTTTCAGCAATTCGGGCTGCTGCCCTGGCGTTCGGTGCGGCAGAATGTCGGGCTGGGGCTGGAATTGTCGGGCCTTGGGCGCCGCGAACGCGCCGAACGGATCGAGGCGCAGTTGGACCTGGTGGGCCTGACGCAATGGGCCGATCAGCCGGTCAGCGCGCTGTCGGGCGGCATGCAGCAGCGCGTGGGGCTCGCGCGGGCCTTTGCGACCGACGCGCCGATCCTGCTGATGGATGAACCCTTCTCGGCCCTCGATCCGCTGATCCGCACCCGGTTGCAGGATGAATTGCTGGAATTGCAGACACGGTTGCAACGCACGATCATCTTCGTCAGCCATGACCTGGATGAGGCATTCAAGATCGGCAACCGCATTGCCATCCTCGAAGGGGGGCGGATGATCCAGTGTGGCACCCCGGCAGAGATTTTCGGGCGCCCGGCCAATCAGTATGTCGCCGATTTCGTGGCAGACATGAACCCGCTGCGCGTGCTGCGCGCACGCGATGCGCTGATCGCCGGGGCAGGCCCGATGCCCACGCGCGCGGTCGATATCGATGCTCCTATCCGAGAGGTCATGGCCGGGCTGGACAACCAGCATGACTGTCTGGGCGTGACCGAGGGCGGGCGTGCTGTGGGGCAGGTCTCGCGCCGGTCGGTTCTGGCAGCGTTGAGCGCGCGGCGCGGGACGGCGGGCGGATAAGCCTGCCGCAACGTTACCTGCACCACAGCTTGCCAACCGGCCCAGAGGGCCGGACTGTGGCGCCGTCACACGCAGATGCAGGAGGAGCACCCGACATGCAGATGGACAAGGCGGCGCTGACCGATTTCCTCGCCCGAGATTTTGCCGAGGTTGCGGATATGTTCGCCATCGACGCAGTAGAACCGATGCGTCTTGCATTGCGCCTGAAACATCACCCCCGGCATCTGCGTCCGGGGGGCACCGTTTCCGGCCCGGCGATGTTCGGGCTGGCGGATGTGGCCGTTTACCTCTCGATCCTGTCGATGATCGGGCCGCGCGCGCTGAGTGTGACAACAAGCTGCGCGATCGATTTCATGCGCAAGCCCGCCGCCGGAGTTGACCTTATCTGCCAGACACGGCTGCTGAAACTGGGGCGCAGGCTGGCTGTGGGTGACGGGCTGATCTTTTCCGACGGGGGCGACGCGCCCGTGGCGCGCGCTTCGCTGACCTATGCGATCCCGCCCGAGAGGTAATGGCTCTGCTTGCGGAAGGGCCGCTGCACGCGGCGCGAGCACCCGCCGGCAGGGCCCGTCGGTGCGACCGGTCGGGTGGGCGGGCGCCGCGTGCAGCGGCCCGCGGGCTTGCCGGGTGCCGCG
>REDZ01000192.1 GCA_007695345.1 Paracoccaceae bacterium
CCCCCCCCCCCCCCCCCCCCCCCCCCCCCCCCCCCCCCCCCCACCCCGCCCGCGCCATGCACTCAGATCAGCGCAGTCACCCCGTCCCAGACCAGTTTGGCCCCGACCAGCGTGATCATCACATACATGAACGGGTAGAAGACCCGCGCCTCCATCCGCTTGACGATCATCGCCCCCGCGACAGTGGCGAGTACCGCCATCGGCAGCATCCACAGCGCAGAGATCAGCGTCACTCGATCGAATTGCCCCAGCATGGCATAGGGCGCGACCTTGATCACATTGACCACAGCAAAGAAGATCACGCTAGTGCCGGTATAGACCCTCGGGTCGAAGCGCAGCGGCAGCACATAGACCTGAAAGGGCGGCCCGCCCGCATGGGCCACATAACTGGTGAACCCAGCGACACCGCCCCAGAAGCCACCGCGCAGATGGCTCTGCCCCGCTGCCTGCGCCCCATGTCGCGTAAGCGCCATGCGCGCAACGAAGCCCAGCGCCACGACCCCCACCAGCAGCCGCACCATCGCCTCGGATGTAAAGGCCGCTGTCAGCCCCCCGATGGCGATGCCCAGGATCGCGCCGGGTAGCAAGTGCCACAAGCTCGCCCGGTCGAACCAGCCGCGCCAGGTCCACAGGCTGATCGCATCCATCATCAACAGGATCGGCAGCAACAGGGCCGCGGCCTGCAAGGGTGGCATGACCAGCGACAGGATCGGCACACCCATCAGCGCGAATGCCCCGCCCAGGCCCCCCTTGGACAGTCCAACCAGCGCCACCGCCACAACCGCAACGATCAGCGTGGCCGGATCGGAATAGAGCGTCGCGTCCAAACCTGCCCTAGCCTATGCGGTAATTCGGGCTTTCGCGCGTGATCTGCACGTCATGCACATGGCTTTCCTTCAGCCCCGCATTCGTGATCCGAACGAATGTGCAGCCGCCGCGCATCTCGGCCACTGTGCCATTGCCGGTATAGCCCATGGCCGCGCGCAGGCCGCCCACAAGCTGGTGGATGACCGTGGTCGCCGATCCCTTGTAGGGCACCTGCCCCTCGATCCCCTCGGGCACCAGCTTGTCGCTGGCCGCGTCCTTCTGGAAATACCGGTCGGCCGACCCGCGCGCCATCGCGCCAAGGCTGCCCATGCCGCGATAGCTCTTGTAGCTGCGCCCCTGATACAGGATCACCTCGCCCGGCGCCTCATCCGTGCCGGCAATGGCGCTGCCCACCATCGCGCAGGACGCCCCTGCCGCGATCGCCTTGGCAAAATCGCCCGACAGCTTGATGCCGCCATCCGCGATGATCGGAATATCGCCCGCCGCCTGCGCGCAATCCATGATCGCGGTCAGTTGCGGCATGCCCACGCCCGCGACAACCCGCGTCGTGCAGATCGAACCCGGCCCGATCCCCACCTTGACCGCATCGGCACCTGCATCGATCAGCGCGCGCGTGGCCTCGGCCGTGGCCACATTGCCCGCCACAACCTGAACCGCGTTCGATTGCGCCTTGATCCGCTCGACGGCCTTGGCCACGCCTTCGGAATGCCCATGCGCCGTGTCGATCACCACCAGATCGACGCCCGCATCCACCAGCGCCATCGACCGTTCATGCCCCGCATCGCCCACGGTCGAAGCCGCCGCGACCCGCAGCCGACCCAGTTCATCCTTGCACGCAGTCGGGTTCAGCACTGCGCGGTCAATGTCGCGCAGGGTCAGCAGACCAGTCAGCCGCCCTTCGGCATCCGTGACCAGCAGCTTCTCGATCCGCCGCGCCTGCATCAGGCTGCGCGCCTCGTCGCGGTCGGCAGGCTCGCGCAGGATCGCCAGGTTGTCGGCGGTCATCATCACCTTGACCGGCGTCGCATCATCGCTGGCAAAGCGCATGTCGCGATTGGTCACGATCCCCAGCACGCGGCCCGCATCATCGATCACCGGAAACCCGGTGACATTGTAGCGCGCCTGCAATTCCTTGGCATCGCGCAGGGTCTGGTTCGCCGTCAGCGTGATCGGGTTATAGACAATCCCCGATTCAAAGCGCTTGACCCGGCGCACGGCTTCCGCCTGCGCCTCCAGGTCCAGATTGCGGTGGATCACACCCATGCCACCCGCCTGTGCCATGGCAATCGCCATGCGCGCCTCGGTCACCGTATCCATGGCCGACGAGAGAAGCGGAATGTTCATCCGGATCGACCGGGTCACGAATGTCGCAGTATCGGCGTGGGTCGGCAGCACCTTTGACGCTGCGGGCACCAGCAACACATCATCAAAGGTCAGTGCCTCGCGAATTTCCATATCTGCACTCCTTCCTGTTGCCACTGCCAGTCGCGACCCCTTTTCATGTCCGCACGCGAAAGGAAAGCCCTAAGCCTCGGCTGCGTTCGTGCGCGCGGCGAGTTTACCATCCGGCCACATGCGCAGAATACGCCACGCAATCACCAGGATGGCCGGGCTTGCCACTGCCAGGGCCACACCGCCCGCGATCCCCAGGGCGCCCTGCCCGTCCGACAGGGTAATCAGCATGGCGGCAAACGCCGCCAGGGGAAAAGTCAGCGCGCCCCACAGGGGCGAAAATCCGCTGGCCAGCATCCAGCGCGCGCCAAGCAACAGCGCCAGAAAGATCGCGCCCGCCACCCCGCCCAGCCAGGGCGCGATCCCCATTCCGGCGCCATGGGCCACCAGCGACAACAGACAGGCAGGCGCAAGATGGATCGCCAGAAGCGGCCGCAAGGGCGGCGGCGGGACCCGCGTCACCAACTGGCGGAGCGACAGCGCGTAAATCAGCGCCGCGGGCAGCAACATCGCCCAGACAAGCGCGCGCGCGGCAGCATGAAACCCCAGGGCATTCGCCGCCAACCCGCTGATGATGAACCCCACGAACCACAGATGAAACACAGGCGTGACGACCCGCCCCTCGGGCGGGCCGCGCCACATCACGCGCAGCAGCACGGCCAGCAGACCCAGATGCACCACCAGCCCCAGCAGCAGTACCGCCACCGCAAATCCCGGCGCAAGCGGCGCAATCGCCGCCGCCAGGAGTGGCATCGACAGGCTGCCCGCCGCCAGCCCCGCGCGACCGGGCAGCACGCGCAATTCCTCAAGAACCACAGTCGCGCGGCGCAGGGGCTTGGCCAGCCATGTCATCAGCGCAAAAGCATAAAGCAGCGTGACCCCACCCAGCAACAGATCGCCGATCCCCGGCGTCACGCCATAGGCGCCCGCCGCCGCCCGCCATCCCAGCCCAAGGCCGAACACGCCCATGACCGGCACAAAAGCCACCGGCGGCATGCGTCGCCCGAACCCCGGTCGGGGCAGCGAGAGCGGCGGGGGCAGCGGAGGTCGGCTCATGCAAGTCTGTCCAGCGCGTCGGGCAACGCCTGATAGCTGTCAAAGCGAAAATCATGGGCAATCGTCTCGGGCGGTCCATGCCGATAGCCTTCGGTAAACAGCCCGAACCGGATGCGCGCGCGCAGGGCCGTTTCGGCATCCGTCTCGCTGTCGCCGATATAGACCACGCGCCCAGGCGTCACGCCAAGTTGCGCCAGCACCGCCAGCAGCGGCGCCGGGTCGGGCTTGCTCACAGCCAGCGTATCGCCGCCCACCACGGACGCGAACACCGCGTCCCAGCCCAGCGCGCGCAGCGCCGCGCGGGCTGGCCCGATGGGCTTGTTCGTGCACAGGCCAAGCGCCAGTCCTTGCGTGCCCAGTGCTGCCAGCATCTCGGGCACATGCGGATAGATGCGCGTATTCTCATGCGCATGTTCGTAATGATGCAGGAACCGTGCATGCAGCGCGTCCGTGCGCGCGGCCTTGTTCCCGCCGGTCACCGCGCGCTCCATCCGCTCGACAAAGACGCGCGCGCCGCGCCCGATGAACCCGCGCGATTGCGCGAAACTCACCTGCGGCAACCCGGCTTCGTCCAGAACCGCATTCGCCGCGCGCCAGATATCGGGCGCAGAATCGATCAGGGTGCCATCCAGATCGAACACGACGGCCCGCAAACCGCCCCCTGTCATCCGCCCTGCCATTTCATCTTGCCCCAAATACTCCCGCCGGAGGCGCACATCAGACACAAGCCGATCCCGCCTGCGGATCAGGCGCCTGCAAGCTGCGCCTGCCGCGCCGCGCGCAGCCGCGCGAAATCATCACCCGCATGATAGCTTGACCGTGTCAGCGGCGTGGCCGAGACCATCGCGAAGCCCTTGCCCCAGGCCGCTTTCTCATAGCCCCTGAACTCATCGGGCGTCACGAAGCGGTCCACCGCGTGGTGGCGCGGGGTGGGCTGCAGATACTGTCCGATGGTGATGAAATCGACATTTGCCGCGCGCATGTCATCCATCACCTGCAGCACCGATTGCCGGTCCTCGCCCAGACCCACCATGATGCCCGATTTCGTGAACATCGACGGGTCCAGTTCCTTGACCCGCTGCAACAGCCGCAGGCTGTGGAAATAACGCGCGCCGGGGCGCACTTCGGGATATAGGCCCGGCACGGTTTCCAGATTGTGGTTGAACACATCGGGGCGCGCGGCCACGACCTTTTCCAGCACCGACGGATCACATTTCAGGAAATCGGGCGTCAGGATTTCGATCGTCGTGCCGGGCGCGCGGTGGCGCACGGCGCGGATGGTCTGGGCGAAATGCTCGGCGCCGCCATCTTCCAGATCGTCGCGATCCACCGAGGTGATGACCACATGGTTCAGCCCCAGCTTCTCGACCGCATGGGCCACGCGCCCCGGCTCGAACACGTCCAGTTCATCGGGGCGTCCGGTGGCGACATTGCAAAAGGTGCAGCCGCGGGTGCAGATCTCGCCCATGATCATCATGGTGGCGTGGCCCTGGCTCCAGCATTCGCCGACATTGGGGCAGCCGGCCTCTTCGCAGACAGTCGTCAGATTATGCTCGCGCATGATGCGGCGGGTGTCGTTATAGCCCTGCCCGCCCGGTGCCTTGACACGAATCCAGTCCGGTTTCTTCGGCTGCGCCTGCACCGGGCGATGTGCCTTTTCCGGGTGCCGCTGATCGGGCAGTTTCAGATCGCGCATGGCACCTGTCCTCCAAGCCTGCTTGAGTGATGCAACACATAACGCCCGCGGCGCGAGTTGACAACGGATCCGGCGGATATCCGTCATGCGGCCTGTGCATGGCGGGCGTCACGGGACGCGGGCGCGCGCCTCTGTCAGCAGCCCCGCGCCCACGGCGACCAACTGGCGGTGCAGGTCATCGAACCAGCGGCCCGGATCGCTGCGCGCACGTCGCACCAGCGCCAGACTGCGCGCGGGTTCCGGGGCGGCAAAGCGGCGCAGCGCCATGTCGGGGGCGGCGGCAGTTTCGGCACGCAGCGCGATTTCGGGCAGAAAGGTCAGCCCGAACCCCTGCGCCACAAGCCCGCACAGCGTTGACAGCGATGCTGCCCCCAGATCCAGCCGCGTCTGCCGCCGGTCCAGCGCGCAGATCTCCAGCGCCTGATCGGCCAGACAATGCCCGTCATCCAGCAGCAGCAGATGCTCGGGCTTCAGCGCAGCCGGGCGCAATGCCTCGGGCTGCATGCCCACGCTCGCCAGCCGCGCGCGCGATCCCGCCAGCACGAAACGATCCTCGAACAGGGGGCGCGCATCCAGATCCGGCGCAGGCGGCGGGTCGGCCAGCACGACCGCATCCAGCCGGCCCTCGCGCAGGCCGGTCAGCAGATCGGCGGTCATCGCCTCGCGCAGGCGCAATTCGCGGGTGATATCCTCGGCCCGGAACCGCGCCAGCAGCCCCGCCAGCAGATAGGGCGCGACTGTCGGGATCATCCCCAGATGCAGCGCGGCCCCCAGCCCCTCATGCCGGGCGCTGGCCTCGATCTCCATCGCTTCATCCAGCACGCGCACGCCGCGTTCCAGCACCGCGCGCCCGGCCCGCGTCAGGCGGATGTCGCGGGGCAGCCGTTCCACCAGCGTGACACCCAGGTGATCCTCCAGCTCGCGGATCTGCATCGACAGGGCAGATTGCGACACATTGACCGATGCGGCCGCGCGCCCGAAATTGCGCGCCTCGGCCAGCGCGCGAAAATAATGCAACTGCCTGAGCGTGATCTTCATATCCGCATTGTCCCACTGTCAGCATGCGACATCTGGAAACACTGTGTTTCACCGCAAAAAGGTGAACATGCAATGAAAAGGCGCTATACCCAGCCTCAGACGCGTGGATACATACGACTTGTCAGGTGTTTCTTGCCTGAATGGCCTGGCCTTGGCGTAAGGTCGTCATGCCGCAAACAGCGAAGGGGGATATCATGTCGCGTATGGGAAACGGGGGGCCGCCGGCACATGCCAACAGCCGCCACACTCGAGACGAGAATGATCAGAACCAGACCGAAGACACATCAGCCGAGAGCGGACAGGACGATATGACCGATACATCCGACAGCGGCGCAGAGCGCCTGTTCAGTTTCAGCGAAGATGGCCTGTCCTACACAGTGCGCGTATTCGAGAACGAAGATGGCAGCGTAAGCGCGGAAATCACCGTCGATGAAGGCTCGATGGACGTGAATGCCGTCTATTTCAGCAGCGAGGATTACGACGGCCCCAGCGAGAATCTGGGCGGCCCGCTGAACATGAATGGCGGCGGGTCCCAGTTCGAGGGCGGGTCGGTCAGCTGGGAAGGGGCCACCGAAGTCTCGCGCCCCGGTCTGGGCCGCGAAGGTGAGGACAAGCCCAGCTTCCTGTCCGAGGGCGAGTCGATCACCGTCGATCTGGATGCCGCAAGCCTGGACGAAGTGGATCTGATCGGGATTCGCGCAACCTCGGTCAACGGCGGCGATTCGATCAAGGGCGTGTCGGGCAACCCCGAAGAGCCGGACGAGCCCGATCAACCGGACGATCCGGACGAGCCGGATGCGACCTATCCCAAGGTATTTTTCGCCTCTAGCCTTAATGACAACGACGCTCCGAACGTCGGGCTGGCTATCCTCGGCCCTGATGAAGAACCGCAAGACGGTGTCAATCAACTGGATCCGGATGCGGAAGGCACCTTTGCCGATTACGTCGCATTTCTGGAAGATTCCGGGTTCCCGGAAATCGAAGACATCGAGACGATCGTCTTCTATGAAGGGGCCGATCCGCCGGAAGAGGCGTTTCGCATTGACGCGCCCGAGGGCGGTTTCGAGGACACCGATGCGATCCTCGCGGCCTATGAGGACGCGACCTCTGAACTGAACAGCGAGGATTTCGAAAACCTGTTCATCGCGATGGGAATTGACGAAGATCAGGTTCCCGAAGACGACGACAGCGAAGGTGAAGAAGAAGAGGTGGCGGCGATCTGAGCACCGCTCTGTCCTGCGCCCCCAGCCCTGGGGGCGCAGGTCATTCCACGGCACGCCGCGACAGATACCCAAGACGCACAGACTGACAGGCTGACACATCGGCCGCGACCAGCGCGCCAACAGCTTCGAGTGGCAATCCGGCGCGCGATACAGCGTGTCGGGGCCGATCACGGGCCATTGCGCGCCTGGTAGGCCCCGAAGGCGCAAGGATTGGCCCGCGCGACCTGCCGCACTACCCTATGCGCATGAGAACGACCTGACTGCGGTGCGTTTTGCAGGGGCGTGGTAGGCCCGGAGGGACTCGAACCCCCAACCAAAGCGTTATGAGCGCTCTG
>REDZ01000123.1 GCA_007695345.1 Paracoccaceae bacterium
GGCGTCAAACTGACCGAATTGCGCCAGGATCAGGCCGATTACATCGGCGTGGCGCAGGACGGGCCGTTCAAACCCGAACATTACCGCTATTGAGTGAGGGGCTGACATGACTCAGGAAAACACACCACATATCGTAGGCTTGGGAAATGCGCTCGTGGATGTCGTTGTCCCGGTGGATCACGCTGTTCTGGAGCGTCACGCGCTGACCCCGGGCGGCATGCATCTGGTCGATGCGATCGCCGCGCAGGCCCTGTTCGATGAGGTCGGCCCAGGCGTGCGGCAGGCCGGTGGGTCGGTGGCCAACAGCATCGCGCATCTGGCTGACAGCGGGGTGCGGGGCACCTATCTTGGAAAGATCGCCAATGACGAACTGGGGCACAGCTTCCTTGACGAAATGGTGTCCCTTGGTCTTGGCGCGCCCGTTGCAGTGGCACAGAACAGTGCTTTGGGCACGGGGCGCTGCGTCGTGCTTGTCACGCCGGATGGTGAACGCACGATGAGCACACATCTGGGGGTGGCGACCGAGCTTCTGCCAGCCGAAGTGCGCGCCTCCATGCCCGAGGCGCTGGATATCCTGCTGGTCGAAGGATATCTCTGGGATGCCCCGCAAGGTGACGCTGTCATCGCTGCCGCTGCCTCGCAGGCGCGCGCGGCCGGGGCGCGCATCGCGCTTACCCCCTCGGATGCGGGCTGTGTCGAGCGAAACGCCGATGCCATGCTCGATTTCATTGTGCGCGATGCCGACATTCTTGTCGGCAACCATGTGGAGATCGGCGCGCTGGCCGACCTTCAGGGGGGCGCTGCTGTGCTCGACTGGACCATGCGCCATGTCGGCACAGCCGCCGTGACCGAGCATGAAAAGGGCGCGCTTGTCGCAGACGGAACCGGTGCATATCGGGTTCCGGCCGAAGACGTCGCCCAGGTGGTCGACACGACCGGCGCCGGAGATGCCTTTGCAAGCGGGTTCCTCGCCGGCGTCGCGCGGGGTGCCGGGGTGGCCGATTCGGGACGCATGGGCGCATCACGGGCCGCCAGGGTCCTGGATCATTATGGTGCCCGCGATGGCGCTGCTGCGCGTGCCATTGTCATGCCAGCACTATAACGCCATGAAAGCCATTCGCTTGAATGGAGCGATGAGGCCAGGGGGAACCTATCATCGGGTCGGCGCGCAGATTTGCACGGCCACCGGGCGAGTCTGCATCAGGGCAGTTGAAACAAAGAAACGGGCTGCCCTGTTGCCGGACGACCAACTGGTCTGACCATGACGCTGGGATACCGGATCGCGGGTCACCGGGCTGGTTGGGCGCTCGCAGATAGTGGTGCCCAACTCCGGCTTGTGGTTCTCGAGGAATGCGCACGCCTTTGATATCCGGCCAAGCGCATATCGGACGACTGCTGCCAGGTTCGATTTGCCGGAACCCTTGGGCAATTGCAGCGATAGCCATGCCCTCGGATCCGGCAAAATCAGAAGCGCTGCAAAACTGCGCAGACCGAAACTGGGTGCCCGCGCCAAGGATACGCGCACGGTCCTGACGGCTTCAACGATAGATCAACGTGCTGGGGGCCATGTCGTGGCTGACCATCCCGCGATACATGCCCTCGCAATTGAACGGAGTGGCGATCCGCCCTTGTGCGTCGATGGCGATGACACCACCCGACCCGTCATTCGGCGCGAGATCCTGCATGACGACATGTCCTGCGGCTTGCGCGACTGACTCGCCAAGATGTCGCATACGTGCCGCGATTTCGGACGCGGCTGTCCATCGGGTAAAGATCTCACCATGCCCCGTGCCCGAGACTGCGCAGGTCGCATCGTCGGCGAAGGTTCCGGCGCCGATCAGAGGGGTATCACCGACGCGGCCAGGCGCCTTCGCAGTCATCCCGCCGGTCGAGGTCGCTGCGGCAAGGTGGCCCCTGACGTCGCGGGCAACGGCCCCGACCGTGCCATGTTTGCGCGCGGGATCATCGTTATCCTCACCCCGCGCGCGCATTGCAAGCGTCTCCTGCAGGGCGGTCCAGCGATCCTCGGTGAAAAAGTAGGCGTCATCTTCGAAGGGCAGTCCCGCTTCGCTTGCAACACGTAGCGCGTTTTCGCCGATCAGCAGGACATGCTCGGTGCGCTCCATGACGGCGCGCGCTGCGCGCACGGGATTGCGAGGGCCGAAGAGACCGGCGACCGCGCCGGCGCGACGGTTGGTCCCGTCCATCACTGCGGCATCCATCTCATGTCTGCCATCTGCGGTGAAAACGGCCCCACGACCGGCGTTGAACAGCGCTTCGTCCTCGAGCACGCAGACCGCAGCGGTGACGGCGTCGAGCGCGGCACCACCGTCCCGCAGGATGGCATGACCGGCTTCAAGCGCGCGCGCAAGTCCAGCATGATAGGCGGCCTCGTGCTTCGGCGTCATCCGCGATTTACGCAAGACCCCGGCACCGCCGTGAATGGCCAGGGCATAGGTCATCTGTATTCCTTCAATCCGGCCGCTCGGGCACAATGGCGTGCGATATCGGCGTGGGTGGCGACCCAGCAATCGCCCTTCGCGGCGATGCGGGCAAGAAGTTCCTCCAGAATGAACATCCGGCTGCGATATCCGATCACATGGGGATGCATCGTTAGCAGAAAGAGCCCACCCTCGGCATGAGCGCCCTCGAACTCGCGGCTGAAAATATCAAGGACGGCCTCCGGCGGGGTGTAGGGACGCTGCGCGCCGAAACGATTCATCATGAAATAGGCAGCGTCGTCCCGAATCCATTCGACGGGCAATTCGACGATGCCTGTGGGTGTGCCGTCCGCGACGATCTCGTAGGGGTCATCATCCGCGAAGAGCGAGCTGTCATAGAGCAGCCCAAGCTCGCGCGCGATCGCGAGCGTGTGGGGGCTGTAATCCCAGGACGGCGTGCGCATCCCCACCGGACGGGTGCCGGCGATCTGTTCCAGTGTATCCGAAGCGCGCAGCATGAGGTCACGCTCGGTTTCCGCGTCGAGGCGGGAATTCACCTCGTGTATCCAACCATGCAGGCCGATCTCGTGCCCGTCCTGCGCAAGCGCGCGCTGTTCGTCGGGGTGCAGAAGCGCCGCAACGGCCGGGACGAAGAAGCTTGCCTTGAAACCGTGGTGGTCGAGGGCGGCACGGATGCGCGGAATTCCGCGGCGCGCGCCGAACTCGCCCCAGGACAGGCGCGCGGGCGATCTGCCGCCATCACGCAGTTCGTTCGTTTCATGGTCACTGTCGAAAGAGAGCGCGACGGCACAGCGCGCCCCGTTGGGCCAGGCAGCGGGCTTGAGGTTTCGCCCGGCGCGCAACTGCCCGACCATCCCGCGCCAGGTGCCTTCATCCCATTCATGCGGCTCGCTCATGCATGACCCCCGTCCACCGACAGGATCTGCCCGGTGATCCATCCTGCACGGTCCGATCCGAGGAAGGTCGCCGCATCGGCTATATCCTGAGTGCTGCCAAGCCGGCGCATGTGAATGCCCTGTACGATCTGTTTCTGGCGCTCCGCGCCAAAGGCTGCCCACTGGCGTTCCGTTGCAGGGTTCGACAGGATAAAGCCCGGCGCGACAGAGTTGACGGTGATCCCGTGAGGGCCAAGTTCCAACGCAAGCTGGCGCGTCAACCCCACCAGCGCATGTTTGGCAGCCGCGTATGCCTGAATGCCCGTCAGGCTGGGTCGCAGCCCCGCCCCCGACGAGATGGTAACGACACGGCCCCAGCCGCGCGCCTTCATGCCCGGTGCTGCTGCCTGCGTACACCACATCGCTGCGTCAACATTGGCGGCGAATATGGCCTGCCAGTCATCCTCGGATATCTCTTCGAGGGGACGGCCGGTCTGACCGCGCACTCCGCCGGCCGCGGTCACCAGGCCGTCTATGCGCCCGTGCCGTTCTACAACCTGCGCGATGGCGGCATGTGCGGAGTCCCTGCTGCCAAGATCGGCTGCATGGGTCGTGGCGTGATCCGCGATGCGGGCCAGACCGTCGGCGTCGATGTCGATAGCAGCGACCGTCGCACCCGCCTCGGCCAGGGATGTCACGATCGCAGCGCCGATACCTTGTGCGGCCCCGGTAACCGCAAAGACCCGGTTCGAAAGGCTTAGTTGCATAGCGGCAACATCAGATCGACGAGATCGGCCGACTGTTCACGCCGGCCTTCCTCGATATCATGGATCAGATCGACCATCCGCGCCAGTGTTGGTGTCGCCACCCCATGCTGGCGGCCCAGATCCACCAAGAGGCCGACCTGCGCATCTACCTCGGTGCGCCGCCTGCGCACGGCAAGGTCGCGCCAGATGCCCGAATGGGTTTTGGCAGTGTGCCGATTATGTTCGACCATCGCGTCGAGCGAGGCAGCCATGCCTGCGGGATCGGCGGTGCGGAATGCATCCGGATCAAAGCCGTTGAAGCCCAGCGGCCGGATACCCTGCGCAGCCGCAAGGCGCATGACTTCGGCCCCCAGCGCCTGATAAACGGCCCTGTGGTCCGGCTGTGCCATCGCATCGGCCATCGACAGCGGTGTGAGCGCGGTGGCAAACAGTAAAGCGCCATACCCGAGCTTGCCCCAGAGATAGCCCCAGATGTTGTCTGTCAGCACGGCATCGGGTTCAACCAGACGCAACAGCGCATGCAGATCGCGGACCCGATCGGTAATCTGCCCGTCCAGTTCGCCCACCGCGACTGCGGCGCGGTTGCCGAACAGAATCCGGCCTGGTTCGAGCCAGTCTGCGCCATAGTTCACGAAACAGCCGACCGTGTTCTGCGCGCCGATCCGTTCGGCGATGGTGATCTCGTTCAACCCGTTCTGTGCGGAAACGACAAAGCCACCTGTCGCAAGATGTGGCAGCATCATGTCCAGGGCACCTTCGGTGTGATGCGCCTTGACCGCCAGGATGATGCGCTCGTATTTGCCCTTCAGCTCGGCGGGTGTGCTGGCGGGGAGGCGCTGCGTGAATTGCGCCACCGGCCCCTCGATCACAAGCCCCCGCTCGCGCATGACCCGCACATGCTCATCGACGATATCGACCATGTGGACCGCATGGCCCGCGCGCGCAAGATAGGCTCCGAGGATGCCGCCGATGGCACCTGCGCCCCAGATCAGGATCGGGGTGTTCATGTCCAGTTCCCTTCCAGCTGCGCGCGTGTCTCCTCGACGGCGATGGACCAGAGGCGCTCGGTATCGGCGTCGGACCTTTGATAGACACCACCATAATTGCCATCGCCGATCAGTTCGCGCACGGCTGCGGCGTTACGATCGCGCAGCCGGTCAAACGGCACGAAAGGCTTCTGTTCGGACGGCAGGGTGCGACCGGGCAGGCGTGTCCATGGAAAGTTTTCCATCCATGAGGCATGCGAGGCGACCGGATCGATGTCCTGGACGCAGGCCCAGGTGCGGGGTGCTTTCCACCAGTCGTGAAACCGGCATCGCGCGCCGTCATGGGCCGCCATCCATTCCATGGTGACCGGCTGCACCGGACTGTTGCCGCCATGGCCATTGACGATCAGGACACGTCGGAACCCTGTTTCATAAAGACTGTCGAGGATATCTCGCACCAGCGCCGCATAGGTCGCCAGCCTGAGCGACACGGTTCCGGGATACGCCATGAAATATGGTGTCAGGCCATAAGCGACTGCAGGAAAGACCGGAATGCCCAGTGGTGCGGCGGCGTCGGACGCAACTTTCTCGGACAGGATCGAATCGACGGACAGCGACAGATAGGCGTGCTGCTCGGTCGAGCCCAGGGGCAGTACGCAGCGGTCGTCATTCTCAAGGTATTCTTCGATCTCGAACCAGTTGCTATCGGATATCCTCAAGGCTTTTGTTCCTTTTGTTCTGGGGTCCGACCGCGACAGGCATCAATCGCCGGGAGCAGATCGGTTTCTATGGCGTGACTGTCCGGCGTGTGCCGGTATTCGATGGCGGTCTGATCGGATCGCAAATCCTGGCGCAAATCTTCGGCCCCGGTGGAGTGAATCACCACCTCGGCGCGTGACAGGATGGCAGACAGGTTGTCGTCATCGCGAATCGTCGCCGTCACGCGAGAGACATGCGGCGCAAAACGCATGATGCCCGCGCGCATGGCAGGCAGGAATTCCGGGAAGTATGATATCGCCGCGACCTGCGCCTGCGGCGGTATTGCGGCCAGCGCGATCCGTGTTGCTTCCTTGGGGATAAGGGTGATGCCAACCACCGGCAGCCCCGGAAAATAGGCTTGCGCCTCGACCCGCAGCGTCCGGGGGGCAACAACGAGCGCAATGCCTTCGGGGCGGTCACGGGCCAGTCGTTCGGTTGTGCGCGCGATGATTTCGTCTCCGGCGCGCAGATAGGGGCGGATATCTTCAGCATAGGCTTCGGTGGCGTCCTGAAAGGTTCCCAGCATCAGCACACGCACTTGCCCCGGACGCTCCGGCGCGGTCGAGACCCGGTATGCCAGCTCTGCTCGGGACAGGCCAGCCTCCTGTCCAAGCCGCACAAGCTCGCCGATCCGCCGCTCGATGTCACGCAACGCCTGCGCCTGATGATGCGAGACACCGTCATCCGCCACGAAGGTCCCAGTGCCGACGCGCCCCTTCACATGCCCGCCTTCCTGCAGCGCAGCATAGACATTGCTTACTGTGACCGGCGACAGCCCGAGTCGTGCCGCCAGCCGCCGCACCGAGGGCAGGCGCGTGCCAGGCGCAAGGTCACCTGACGCGATACCATATTCCAGTGCGCCACGAAGCTGCACCGAGACTGGCACCGACGAGGCCCGGTCAAGGGCCAGCGCGAGGCGCTCAACTGTATCATCCAATTGTATCTCTTGATCGCGCATATTGTATCAGTGATGGATAGTTCCTAGGCATTCAAGCATCTTTATTCCAAATATTCCAGTCATTACGTAAAAATATTTCGATAAATTTCAAAATTGGGTTGACGACAGGTATCGATTACGTGCGTAGTGTGACAGTTAATTATAACAGTCCTTCGGAGGGAGACCATGGTAAAGACCACACTCAAAACGGGGGTCGCGATTGTCGCGCTTCTGGCAGCCGCGCCGTCGGCGTTCTCGCAGGATCTGACGATCGGCCTGCGCGCCGGACCTGACTCGATAGACCCGCACTGGTCGACGCTCGGCAGCCAGGCCGAAGCGCTGCGCCATGTCTTTGATACACTCGTCGATGCGGATGATACATTGCAACTCGAGCCCGGTCTCGCCGTCAGCTGGGAGCCGATCGAGGATACCGTATGGGAATTCAAGCTGCGCGAGGACGTCACTTTCCATGACGGCACACCGTTTACCGCCGAGGACGTCAAGTTCTCCATCGAACGCATTCCGGATGTGACCGGCCCGATGTCGATGACGCTCTACACCAAATATGTCGAGTCCGTCGAAGTGATCGACGATCACACGGTGCATGTGCACACCAACGGGATTGCCCCGGCGCTGCCGAACGACTTCACCCGCATGTTCATCGTCCCGGCCTCTATCGGCGAAGGCGTTGGCAATGAAGAGTTCAACTCGGGTGAAGCGGCCATCGGCACCGGACCCTACCGTTTCGTGTCATGGGAGCCCAGAGGCGAGCTGGTGCTGGAGCGTTATGACGACCATTGGCGCGGCGAAACCCCGTGGGAGCGCGTCGTGCGCAGAGAAATCTCCGACGATGCCGCGCGTGTCGCCGCGCTGCGTTCCGGCGAAGTTGACCTGATCAACTACGTCCCCGCAAGCGATTACCTGCCTTTGGAAAACAACCCACAGATCGAGACATTCATCGCGGACTCGGTGTATATCCTCAACGTTCAGCCCACGGTCAAGGACGAGGCGCCACAGCCTATCCGCGTAAATGGCCAAGTGATCGAGGAAAACCCGCTGCAGGATCTGCGCGTGCGCAAGGCGCTGGATTACGCCATCAATCGTGACGTGCTGGTCAATGTGGTGCTTGAAGGTCTGGGCACACCGGCCAACCAGCTGATGCCAGAAGGCTTTTTCGGTTACACCGATGAGATCGGCGAAAAGGAATACGATATCGAACGGGCGCGTGAATTGCTGGCCGAGGCCGGCTATCCCGACGGTTTCGAGATCGATTTCACCTGCACAAACAATCGCGTGCCTGGTGATGCGGTAATTTGCGAAGCACTGGCGCAGATGTGGTCGCGGCTGGGCCTGACGGTGAATGCGCAAGCGCTGGACGGATCGGTCTTCTTCCCGGCAGCAGCTGCCAAGGAATACACCATGGCAATGTCGGCCTGGGGCACGTTGACGGGTGAGGCTGCCTACACCTATGGAGCGATGATCCATACCGAGGATCCTGAAAAAGGCTTCGGAAACTTCAATCGGACAGGCTATTCGAACCCCGAGTTCGACGAGGTGTTTGTCGAAGGCACGCAGACCCTGGACCCCGAAGCGCGCCGTACGCTCTACGAACAGGCATCGCTCATTTCCATGGAGGATCGCGCCCTGATCCCGACAGTCATCCTGCAGACCGTCTGGGCAGCAGCCGCAGACACGCTGACTTTCACGCCGCGTGTCGATCAGGAAACGCGGGCCTACGAAATCGATCCTGTCCAGGGCGACTAGAACCGCGACGCGACTGAAACGGGGCGCCCCGCGGCGGGCGCCCTTACCCTGTCACTCGACCATACCCCTGTCGCTCGAGGTGCCATGTTCGGATACATCTTAAGCCGTCTGCTTCAGGCGATCGTCGTTATCTTTGCGATGTCGATACTCGTTTTCGTCGGTGTGTATGCGATCGGCAATCCGATCGACGTCATGATCGACCCTGCCGCCACGGCAGAAATCCGCGAGAACCTGATACGGCAATACGGTCTCGACCAGCCGTTGTGGCGGCAGTACCTGACCTTCCTCGGCAATGTCGCACAGGGGGATCTGGGCCGGTCCATGGTCTACAACACCTCCGTAACGGGGCTGGTCTTTTCGCGATTGCCCGCGACGCTGGAACTGGTGCTTGTCGCCATCGGCATCGCGACACTCATCGGTATCCCTGCGGGAATCTATGCCGGCTATCGGCCAGACAGTTTTGGCGCCAAGGCGATCATGGCACTGTCTATCCTGGGCTTTTCAGTACCGACCTTCTGGATCGGGATGCTGCTCATCATGGGCTTTGCGGTCCAGCTTGGCTGGCTGCCCTCCGGCGGGCGTGGTGAGGTGGGAACGTTTCTTGGCATCCCCACCTCGCTTGCGACGTCGAATGGCTGGAGCCATGTGATCATGCCCGCACTCAATCTGTCGCTGTTCAAGATGGGCCTGATGATCCGCCTGACGCGCGCGGGTATGGTCGAGGCGATGCAGACCGACTATGTCAAGTTTGCACGTGCGCAGGGGCTGCCGGAACGTCAGATTGTCTTTCAGCATGTGCTGCGCAACATCTCGATCCCGGTCGTCACCATCTTCGGGCTTGAACTGGGGTCGACCCTTGCCTTTGCGGTGGTGACCGAAAGTGTGTTCAACTGGCCCGGCGTCGGAAAGCTCATCATCGATTCGATCCTGCAGCTCGACCGGCCGGTGATGGTCACGTATCTGATCCTGGTCGTGATCCTGTTCGTTATCATCAACTTCACCGTAGATATAATTTACGCACGGCTCGATCCGCGCGTGCGGCTTGGAGGCAAGAAATGAGCAATACCGCCACGGATACGGGCGACGCGCTCGTTGGCCCGGCTGCCGCGCCGATGGAGACGCGCACCGTGCGGCTGCGCAACTTCTGGTGGGATTTCCGGCAATCCCGTGTGGCGGTCTTGTCCCTTGTTGTGATCGTGACCTTGCTCGTGCTGTCCTTCGGGGCGCCACTGGTTGCGCCGCAAGATCCCTACAATATCGCGATGCTTGAATGGCTGGATGCTTTTCTGCCGCCGGGCACGGTCGGGACTGGCGGCTATGTCCATGTGCTGGGCACAGACAATGCGGGCCGCGACATGCTGTCAGCGATCTTTTTCGGTTTGCGCACAAGCTTTACGATTGCGCTTTCGGCAGGTGCGCTGGCCCTGACAATCGGCGTCACGATCGGACTTACATCCGCCTATTTCGGTGGCCGCATAGAGTCACTGCTCATGCGGATCGTCGATTTGCAACTGTCGATGCCGGCAATTCTTCTCGCGCTCGTGATGGTCGCTGTGCTGGGGCAAGGCATCATGCAGATCATCATCGCCCTCGTCTTCGCGCAATATGCCTATTTCGCACGCACGACGCACGGCGCGGCGACGGTCGAACGCAGCAAGGACTACATAGAGGCCGCGCGCTCGACCCCGCTGCCAACGCATCGTGTCCTGTTCAGGCACTTGCTGCCGAATGTCATGCCCCCGCTGATCGTGGTGGCAACTGTTCAGGTGGCCTCCGCGATCGCGCTCGAGGCGACACTGTCCTTTCTCGGTGTCGGCCTGCCTCTGACCGAGCCGTCGCTCGGCTCGCTTATCTCGAACGGGTTCCGATATATTCACTCCGACCGCTTCTGGCTGTCGATATACCCTGGGATTTTCCTGATGATCACTGTCGTAGCCATCAACCTGGTCGGCGATCAGGTCCGCACCGTCCTGGCCCCGAGGCACGGCCGATGAGCCCCGCACTGGATGTTCAGGGGTTGACCACCCGCTTCGACACCCGGTCCGGCACTGTCACCGCGGTTGATGATGTAAGCTTCGCGGTGGAGCCGGGCCGCATCATGGGCCTTGTGGGCGAAAGCGGTTCCGGCAAGTCTGTCACCGGCTTTTCGATCCTTGGCCTTGTCGACGAGCCGGGACGAGTCAGCGGTGGCAGGGTCATGGTCGAGGACACGGACCTGCGCGCCTTGGCACCTGATGTCATGCGGTCGATGCGTGGGCGCAAGGTGTCCATGGTGTTTCAGGATCCGATGATGACGCTCAACCCTGTGCTCAGGATCGGTGACCAGATGGCGATGGCCGTCCGTGTGCATGAACCGATGCCCAAGGCACGCGCGCTCAAACGGGCGCGCGACGCGCTCGCAAAGGTCGGTATCCCGTCACCGGAAGAGCGACTGGCCGCTTATCCGCACCAGCTGTCCGGAGGCATGCGGCAGCGGGTCGCCATCGCCACGGCTCTGCTGCATCAGCCTGCCGTCATCATCGCCGACGAACCGACAACCGCCCTCGACGTGTCGATCCAGGGCCAGATTCTGGCCGAAGTTCGCCGCCTGGCCGATGAGACGCGCACCGCTATCGTCTGGATCACGCATGATCTGGCCGTGGTGTCATCGCTCGCGGACGATATCTGCGTGATGTATGCGGGCAAGATCGTCGAGCGCGGCACCGCCGAAGAGGTCATCGGCCGGCCGCGTCACCCCTACACGCTCGGCCTGTTGCAATCGGTCCCCAGCCAGCACGAACCGGGGACACGCCTGCCGCAGATACCGGGATCCACGCCGCAGCTGTCCCATTTGCCATCCGGTTGCCCGTTCCGGAACCGCTGTCCCCGCGCGACACAGATCTGTGCCACCGCGCCCCCCATGACCGGCACCGGCAACCGTTCTGCCCTGTGCCACCATCCGCTGGAGACCGCATGACCCCGCCGCTTCTTGTCATCGACCGCGTGTCCAAACGCTTCCCGCTCAAGGCGACGCTGGGCGACAAGCTGACCGCGCGCCTGACCGGGCGCCGCGTCGGGGGTGCCGTACATGCGGTGACCGATGTGTCGCTGACGGTGACCGCCGGTGAGGTTCTTGGCATTGTCGGTGAGTCAGGCTGCGGCAAGTCCACTCTGGGGCGCATCGTCTCCGGGATCTACGCTCCGTCCGAGGGCCGACTCACGCTTGACGGAAAGCCCGTGGCCAGCGGTCGCGAGGATCACGTCAACAAGCTGACAACGCGGGTCCAGATGATCCATCAGGATCCTTTCGCCAGCCTCAATCCCCGTATGAAAGTCGGCGAAACCATTGCGGAGGGCCCGCGCACCCACAGGCTGATCCCAGCCTCTAAAGTGAAAGAGCACACGCGCGCATTGTTGCAGCAGGTCGGATTGGAGGGCGCCTATGCCGACCGCCTGCCGCACCAGTTCTCGGGTGGTCAGCGTCAGCGGATCGCCATCGCCCGCGCGCTGGCGATGCAACCCGATCTGCTGGTTCTGGACGAGGCGGTGGCGTCGCTCGACGTTTCGATTCAGGCGCAGGTTCTGAACCTGTTTCTGGACCTGCGCCGCGATCTGGGGCTGACCGCGCTGTTCATAAGCCACGATCTGTCGGTGGTGCGCCATGTCTGCGACCGGGTCGCGATCATGTATCTGGGCCGCGTCGTGGAACTCGCACCGGCGCAGGAACTCTATGCCAGACCTGCCCATCCCTATACGCAGGCGCTCTTCAGATCCGTGCCAACGCTCGGTACGGGGCGGCGCGCATTTCAGCCGATCGAAGGCGAGATCCCCTCACCCATCGATCCGCCATCTGGCTGCGCCTTCCATCCGCGTTGTCCGTTTGCCGGTCCTCGTTGCCGGTCCGAGATTCCGCGCCTGACGGATTCGGGTACGCAGCGCGAAGTCGCCTGCCATCTCAATGACGGCGGTGTCGGACTGGAAGGTGTGGCATGAGCGAGCTTGCGGCAAGAGTGGCCCGCCTGAACGACGTTCTGTGCACGGTGAACACGCTTAACTGGGATGCGCGCACCATGATGCCGCCAGGCGGTGCCGAAACGCGCGGGCACCAGATCGCCACGCTGAAGGGGATCGCGCGCGACATGATACTCGCGCCTGGGATGCGCGATGCGGTGGACGCCGCTCTCGAAGCGACCGCCCGGAACGACCCCTTGGACCTAGACCGCCGCGCCGCCGAAGCCGTGCATGCCGCCATCGAACACCATTCGCGCATTCCGGCCGATTTGCTGCGCGCACAGGCCGAACAGGGCACTCTGTCGGGTGCCGCATGGGCCGAGGCCCGCGCAAAGTCGGATTTCAGCATTTTCCGCCCCTACCTGGAGCGCACTGTCGCCCTTGCACGAGAGCAGGCCGATGCCCTGGGTCATGATGCACATCCGTATGATGCAATGGTCCAGACCTTTGAGCCGGGCGAGACTGCGGCCTCGCTCGCATCGATGTTCGGGCAGTTGCGCGAGGGGCTGTTGCCGGTGCTGGATACCGCGCTTGGACGACCGCCTCCGCGTACCGACTTTCTCTATCGTGACTATCCCGAGACGCAGCAACAAGCCTTTGCCCATGAGACGGCGCGCCTGCTGGGGCTGGACATGCATCGCAGCCGGCTCGACACGGCCGTGCATCCTTTCGAAATCAGCTTTACGCGCAACGACGTCCGGATAACGTCTCGCTGGGCGCGCAACTACCTTCCGATGTCGATCTTCGGCAGCATCCATGAAACCGGCCATGCGCTTTACGAGCAGGGGGCGGACCCGGACCTGACCCGTAGCGCACATGCAACCGACATGATCGGCCTTTACGCCGTCGCCGGGACCAGCTTTGGTATGCATGAAAGCCAGTCGCGTCTGCTGGAAAATCATGTCGGTCGCAGCCCTGCCTTCTGGGCCCGGCACTTCCCGCGCCTGCGCGACACCTTTCCCGATCAGCTGGCCGATGTAAGCGAAACCGAATTCGTCGCAGCAGTGAATCGGGTCGAGCCCGGCCTGATCCGCGTCGAGGCCGACGAACTGACCTACGATCTGCACATCATGCTTCGGGTCGAGATCGAGATGGCGCTGATGGACGGATCGCTTGCAGTGGCAGATATCCCTGCGGTCTGGAACCACACAATGCGTCGGGATCTGGGGCTGGAGGTGCCTGGCGATCACCTGGGCTGCCTGCAGGATGTGCACTGGTCCTCCGGCTACATCGGATCGTTTCCGACCTACACGATCGGTAATCTCACGGCGGCACAGATCATGGCACATCTTGAAGCCGCGCGTCCATCGGTCGGGCGCGATCTGGACTCGGGCGACACCACGGCCTTGCGCGCGGCCCTCGGCGATCTCGTCTGGCGTCATGGTCGAACCCGCAGCCGCGCCGAGCTTCTGAAAGGTTTCGGCGCAACGCCCAATGACGCGCGGGCCTATCTGGAATATCTGGAACACAAGTTTGCCCCCGCATGAACCCCGTAAGGCGCTCGACCGACGCGTGATATGCAAGCGTGACACGATGCCTTTCCAGACGGGGCAGGGGAGGGGGCGCCGTCACCATCAGGCAACTGCGTCGGTTGGCGGCGGGCTGCGCGCTCTCTCTTCCAGGGGTGCCCGAAACAACCCGGCGACGGCAGGGGACCAGAGGACATGACCCAGCGGCGAGGCGCGGCCGACCCCGGTTCGGTCGTGGCAGGGAACCTGCGAGGTGCGCTCTTACTGGCGCTGGCTGCAATTCTGTTCACCGCCGAATCAATGCTGGTCAGGATCTCTGCGCCAGTGGCGAACGAGGCGCAGATCGTGTTCTTCCGTTCCGTGGCGCAGCTTGTGCTCTCGGCCTTTGTCATCTGGCGCCTCGGCGACATCAGGCGCCTCGCGACAAACCGGCCGGTGCTACATGTCCTCAGGGGGCTGACCAGCCTGTTAACTTGGTGGCTTTACTATATCAGCTTTCGCGTCCTCGACCTCGCGCTTGCCACCACGCTGACCTTCACGACCTCGCTCTTCGTCGTGGCGCTGGCTGCGCCGCTTTTGGGCGAACGGGTGGGCCGCGTCCGCTGGATCGCAACACTCGTCGGTTTCGTCGGCATCGGCATCGCCGTTGGACCATCCGCCGGCGCGTCGGTGGCGGGTGTGACTGTTGGATTGCTGGCCGCCGCCGGTGGCGCAGCGATCGTGGTCCTCAATCGCATGCTGAGCCGAACCGAAGACACCGCAACCATCATGATGTGGATAGGCGTCGTGACCACGCTCGGATCGGCGCCCGTCGCATGGTACCTGTGGGAACCGCTGGGGCTCGGCGATGCTGCTGTCGTTGCTGCGACCGGCCTTCTGGGCGCACTGGGCATGTGGTTGACAATCGAGGCGTATCGCGTCGGCGAGGCCAGCGCCCTCGCTCCGGTGCCGTATCTGCGTTTCGTCGTCGCCGCGATTATCGGTGTGGTGTTTTTCGGCGAAACGCCCGGCCCGGCCCTGCTGTTCGGCGCCGCGCTGGTGGTGATCGCCTCGCTTCTGACCGTTCGTCACGAGATGCGCCGGGGTCTTGCCGCACCGCATCGGTGACGCGTGACTTGCTGCAACAAGCACTTGTCTGTGCGAAATGTCTATCCTGATACCGGCCATGGAAATCAATTGATGCGGAGCGTTTCATCCACACATGTCATCGTATCAGTTGCCGGCAGGATCGGGGAATCCGCCGCATCAGGTCAAGGACGCTTGATTGTTCATCCTTGAACTGCTTCGACGCTCTCGCCACTGTGGGGATCGTTCGCTGTGCGATGCTGGAAACTGGGTGACTGAGTTTGAGAAGGCGGCGTATCGTGGCAACTGTCCAAGCTCGTCGGGAATTCCGGGCAAAACCATACATTGTGAAAAAGACGACAGAGATCATTGCCTTTCGTCAGCCGGAAACTGTGGATGATCCGCTGACCCCGATCGCCCTCGATGGCGCCCGCCGGATGCTGGCCAAAGCCAACGCCCTTGACGATTTGCCAGCCGGCCCCGGACCCCGGTAGCTTGCCCCCGTCAGACCATGCTCTAACTATCCAGTAATGAAAAACCTCTGCGGGTCAGGGCAACACAGGGCTATTGACGCATTGGGACAGGTCGAACTGCAATCGATCCACAAGTCATTCGGGCCGACTGCGGTGCTGGATGACATCAACCTGACAATCGCGGACAAGGAATTCGTGGTGGTTGTCGGACCGTCCGGGTGCGGCAAATCCACATTGCTGCGCGTCGTCGCCGGTCTGGAAGAGGCGAGCTCTGGCGCATTGCTGTTTGACGGGCGCGCGGTGAACGCATTGTCACCGGGCGAACGCAATGTGGCTATGGTTTTTCAGAATTATGCGCTTTACCCGCATCTTAGCGTCGCGACAAATATCGGTTTCGGGCTGCGCCGCGCGGCCATGTCGCGGCGCGAAAAGCGCGCCGCGATCGAGCGGATCGCACGCTTGCTGGAAATCGAACCGTTGCTGAAGCGCCGCCCGAATGCGCTCTCGGGCGGACAGCGCCAGCGTGTTGCGATGGGCCGCGCGATCATCCGCAACCCAGCGGTATTCCTGTTCGATGAACCACTGTCAAATCTGGATGCCCGCCTGCGCATGCAGATGCGCAGCGAGATCCGCGGCCTGCACAGCAAGCTGCCGACAACCACGATCTATGTCACGCATGACCAGATAGAGGCGATGACCATGGCCGACCGCGTTGTGGTCATGAACGCGGGGCGGATCGAACAGATCGGCACCCCGTCCCAGATTTATGACACGCCGCGCACGACATTCGTCGCGCGCTTCATGGGCATGCCATCGATGAACATGATCGCAGCGCGCTACGACGGGGATGCGCTTGTCCTGCCCGACACGCGCGTGCCGGTGCCAGCGGACTGGCCGGAACGGCTCGCCCCTTGGGTCGGGCGCGAGCTGTTGCTGGGCTTGCGGCCCGAACATCTGAGCCTGCGCACCAGCCCCGGCGGCGTACCCGCAACTGTCGATCTGACAGAGCCGACAGGCAGCGAAACGCTGGTCTATCTGCATCATGGCGACACACGTCTGGCCGCCCGCACGCCGCCCGATACCCGCCTGCGCCGGGGCGATCAGGTGCATCTTGACCTGCGGCTGGATCGCGCCACCCTGTTCGACCCGGATACCACTCTGGCCTTGCCCACACTGCCCGCCGACCCCATCACGAAAGGAGAGACTGCATGAACATCACCCGCCCATCGCTATTCGCCGCCCTGATGGCCACGGTTCTGCCATCCGTGGTGCAGGCCGAGGATCTGATCACCCGCAACCGGGTCGGGCCGGCGGATGCCGAGAATGCGCTGACCTTCCGCCTGACCGCCTTTGACCTCTACAGCGCGGATGAGGCGACGGCCGAGGCTTTTGGCGAGTTGTTCACGGATTTCATCCTCGACAATCCCGGCTGGCGGATCGACACGCAGTTGCAAACGGGTGCCATCGCGCAGGAACAGGCCCGGATCATCGAACAGGCCCGCGCCGGGCGCGGCCCGGACTGCGCGATGATCGACAGTTCACAACTCGCGACCTTCAAGCAGGCCGGCCTGCTGGCCCCCATGACGCCCTTTTTCAGCGATGAAGAGATAGACGACCTTTTCCCCTTCGTCCGGGATGGCGTGACGGACGAGAATGGCGATATTGTCGCCTGGTGGTGGTTCACCGATCTGCGTGTGCTCTACCGCGATGTGACGCAGGTGCCAGATGCGCCCGAAACCTGGGCCGAGATGCAGGAAGCCGCACAGAGCGTCGCCGATGCGGGGCTGGAAGGCATCCTGTTCAATGCCGGGCGCGATGAAGCATCGGCCTTTGACTGGCTGGCGCATTTCTGGGCGCAGGGCGGCGCGCTGGTCGATGATGACGGGCGGCCCGTGTTCTTCGAGGGCGAGAACCGCGAGAAATTCCTGCGCGCCGTGCAGCTCTATGCCGATCTGGTCGAAAGCGGCGCGGCCCCGGCCCGCGTGACAGCGCTTGCCAGCTATGATGATCTGCTGGCATCGGCGGCGGCAGGCAGCACCGGCATGTTTATCGGCGGCAACTGGATGTATGCGCAGATCCAGAATACCATGCCCGAAGATCAGGCTGCGAACTGGGCCGTGTCGGCGCTGCCCGGACCCAGCACAGACGAACGCGCCACCGGCACTGGCGGCTGGGCGATTGCCGCGCTCAGCGATGATCCCGAAAAGGTCGAAATCTGTGCCGGTATCGCGCGGCTGTATGCCGGGCCGGGCAATGCGTTCCAGCGCCTGCTGCCCACCTCTGCCGCGCTTTACGAGGAGTATGAGGAATTTGCAGGCGCTGAGTTCGAGGTCTTTGCCGATGCACTGGAAGATGGGCAGGCGCGCCCTGGCGTTCCGATCTATCCCGAAATCTCGAACCAGATTCAGATTCTACTGGGGGATGTCCTGTCAGGCTCTGCCAGCGCAGAGGACGCGCTTGATGCCGCGGCAGCAGAAGTGATGGACGCCTTCGAGCGGTTGTAAGGGCACGCGAGGGTGAAGGGAACGCACCTGCGCCGCATGGTTTCTGGCCCCCTGCCATGGCTGTTGCCAGCGGTGGGGGTGCTGGGCCTGTTCTACCTTTACCCGATCCTCGAAGCCGTGCGCCTTGCCTTTACCGATGCGCGGCTGTTCGACACTGAAACGCAACTCTCCATGCGTTCGCTCGGCAGCATGGTGGGCAGTTCCACGCTAGGGGTGATCCTGCGCAACACGCTGACCTACACGGTCGCCAGCGTGGTGGGGCAGATCGCGCTGGGTCTGGCGATTGCGCTGCTGGTCGTGCGGGCCGAGCGTGCGCGGCTGCGGGGCACGCTGGTCCTGCGGACCATCGTGCTGGCGGCCTGGGTGATCCCGGCGATCGCCAATGGCATCATCTGGCAGCTTCTGTTTTCCGAGGCCCCATTCGGTGCGATCAACTCTGCCCTGCGGCTGATGGGGGCGTCCCCTGTGGCCTGGCTGTCGGACCCGTCCAATGCCATGACATCTGCCGTCATCGCGACGATCTGGCAGGGCACGGCCTATTCGATGATCCTGCTCTATGCCGCGCTCAAGACCATCGACCCCGCGCTGTACGAGGCCGCGGCCATCGACAATGCGCGCCCATGGGAGCGGCTGTGGTTCATCACCCTGCCGCATCTGCGCGCGGCGCTTGTGGTC
The DNA here is from genome assembly GCA_007695345.1 of Paracoccaceae bacterium. Taxonomy (GTDB): domain Bacteria; phylum Pseudomonadota; class Alphaproteobacteria; order Rhodobacterales; family Rhodobacteraceae; genus Roseinatronobacter. Next base: position 18,727 of record REDZ01000123.1, read on the forward strand.
AATGCGATCCTGATCCTGATCATGACGCTGAACATGTTCGACACGATCCTTGCGCTCACTGGGGGCGGGCCGGGCCGCGCGACCGAGATCCTGTCGCTCTACGCCTATGGCACCGTGTTCCAGAATTTCGAACTGGGACGCGGCGCGGCGCTGTCGATGCTGCTGCTGATCATCTCGCTGGGGCTGACGATGGTGCTGATCGCGCTTCTGCCACGGGATCGGCGCTGATGGTGCGCAGCCGGGCAGAGCGCATGGCCGATTGGGCCGTCTATGCCGCGATGCTGGTGCTGGCGCTGGCGTTCTTGCTGCCAGTGCTTTGGCTCGCCTCGCTGTCGGTGCGCACGCAAGCGGAAGTGTTCATGGGCGCAGCGCGCTTCATCCCAGAGGCGCCGACGCTCGACAATTTCGCACGCGTCCTGCGCGACGGGGGCTTTCAGTCCTACATCTGGAACACAGTCAAGCTGGCGTCCCTGGGCGCGGCTGGCGCCGTGGCACTGGCCGCACCCGCCGCCTATGCGCTGTCGCGGATGGCGTTTCGCGGCAAGGGGGCACTGATGTTGGGCATCCTGTCAGTGCAGATGGTCTCGGGGCTGGTTGTGCTGATCCCGCTCTATCGCTTCATGGACCGGCTGGGACTCCTGGAATCTCATTTCGGCACGACGCTGCTTTATATCGCAGCCGGCATTCCGGTCACGATCTGGCTGCTGAAGGTAAGCTTTGACGCCGTGCCCCGCAGCCTTGACGATGCGGCGGCCATCGACGGGCTGTCACGCGTCGAGTCCTTCGCGCTGATCACCCTGCCGCTGGCCCTTCCAGGGCTGATCTCGGCCTTCATCCTGAACCTGATCCTGAACTGGTCGCAATTCCTGATCCCCTTCATCATGCTCAGCGCCGATGACAAATGGCCCATCTCGGTGGCGATTTTCCGATTTGCAGGCTCCACCAGCGCGGCAACGACGCAACTTCTGGCTGCCGCCTGCCTGCTGGCAATCCTGCCTGCGCTTGCGATTTTTGTATTGCTGCAACGCTACATTCTGGCCGCGCTGACAGCAGGCGCAGTAAAGGAGTGAGCGATCTATATGGCGCGCAAGGGCATGACAAAGACAGTCGCGTGGTATTTTCGCTTGGGCGATCCAGGGGGTCAGGGCTGTTGGGGCTTGTGCCCGATACCTGTGCCTTGTCGATGATCGCACGAGATGCCGGGACTGAACACCTGTCTCTGCGCGAAGGCCGCTGAGATTTGGCTTTGACGTGACCATCAACGCTGACGGGTATAGAGCACTGCCATGCTGTCATGCAGGGTCAACGGACCGCCCAGATAATCCGGCCCGATCGACGGCGTGCGCAGTGCGACCTGCCAGCCGCCCCCGTCCAGACCGGCAATCGGCAGGCCGGTCGGGTCAATTTCCATCAGCGGCTTGCCTTCCAGATGGGCGATCATGAAAACCTGTTCGCCCCCCGGCCCATGGCGCAGGCAGCGAAAGGCCGTCGTGCCATCCGTGGGTGTGTGATAATCGAACACGTCATCCGGCCCGTGATTGCCGCGCAGCCACGGACGCGCGGCACGGAATTCGCGCAGATTCAGCATGTAGCTTGTATGCGCCTCGCCCAGACGGTCCGTATAATTTGCGACATTGCAGTAATCATGCATGTCATCCATCCAGGCCCGCGCAACCCGCTTCAGCACGCCTGCGTCATAGGGCGCAGGCCCATCCAGCGGCGGATCGACTGCATTCAGCAAAGTTGCCATCACATCAAGGTCGTATTCCGTGGCCTCTACCAGAGCGGGCAGCATCACGAAAAACCGGCTCAGCATCTCGCGATCTTCGAACCCGAGTTCCTTCATGCGGCGAAAATTGCCCGGCTCGGAATAGGTATAGGCATCCACCTGCCAGTTGAGCGAAATCGCCTCCTCGGCCACGACCTTGACGCCATACTGGTCATCCTGATTGCGGATGAACCCCCAGCTCGCCCGCGCCATCGCGTTCAGGAAATCCATCGGCACACCCGGAAAGGCCACATAGGTCAGCATCTGCGCAGCGGGGTGGTCATACGCCTTGTCGAGAATTTCCATCCGGGTGTCGCCCAGCCGCGTGTTGATATTGAGCTTCGGGTTGATCTGGGTGCCACGGCGCAAGGTGTCATGATTGGCACAACCCGATATCCAGTTGGAACCCTTGTGCAGGATTTCCTGTATCCGCCAGAATTTGGACAGCCAGAACGTATAGAGAAACGGCGTGTTATGCGCAAAGGTCAGGGGGCCCCATTGGAACACGTCATCATCGCGCTGGTTCTCGATCACGGCGCGGTAATCGGAACTCAGTTCCCAGTCTTCATCGGGCCAGGGGCGGCCATCCTCGAACACGAACCAGGGGCGGTATTGCCGCCCCGCGACCTCTTGTACGATATCGGCCATCTCCTGCAGATACTCGTCATCATGGCACAGCATCTGGGCATCGGCATCCCACCACTTGAAGTCCTGCGCGCCATCCACGCGCACGCCATCGGCACCGAAATTCACCTTGCGCCGCTGCATTTCCAGCAGGATCGCGCGCACCATCGGATTGCGGTAGTTCAGGTTCTGACCATACATGTTGGGGCCAGCAAAATAGTGATGGCTCAGCCCCCGCAGCCCCTGATTGTCGCTATGGCCGAACACCACATCAAGGATCAGCTTTTTCGGCGCGCCGGGAAAATTATGGAGCGCCGCGGCCAGATCGACCAGCTCATCGGGGCGGTCGGATTCCAGCAGTGACGGGTTGATCGCCGCCATCCCGGTGATGACGACATCATAGCCCCAGTTGGTCGTGTCGGGGCGGCGGATATCGACCACCAGACAGTCGCCCCGATCCTCCAGTTCTGTCCAGAAATCGGGGCCCGCCTCGTAGACGGTGGTCGGCTCCACCGGCAGAAGCTGCACGGCATCATAGCCCAGAAAAATCAGGTCGGCCGGATCCAGCTCTGCCCCCAGGCGCACCCGTTCGGCGAGCGTGTTGAAATGGCGCGTCAGCCCGGCAAGGCTCATGCTGGCGGTGGCAGTGGGCACATGGATCTGCAGGATATTCGTGGGCGGGCCGAATTTATGCACCTCGCCTTCGGGCAGGGCGGCGAAATACGCCTTGTCGGCGCGTGCGGCCTGCATCGCGGCCACATCGTAGTATTCCGCCGGGGCAAAAGGGCCGAAGGGCAGCGATGCCGACAGCGGGTCGAAGATGCGATGCCACGTGTTTTCGGGATCGCGCCAGACCAGCGAATAGAAGCTGCCCACCTGGTCGCGCGTGCCTGCCCGCATGCCATCGATCGCCGAAAAGCACAATGCATCAATCCGCGATACCGGCACCAGTGTGCGTCGGAAGGTCAGGCTCTGGCGTGACCGTGACAGGGCCACCTCTTCCTCGGCATCCAGAACCTCAATGAAAATATCCCCTTCCGAGACACGATGTTCCAGCAATTCAGGTGCCCAGAACATGACTTCGCAGATATCGCCGTTGCGATGTGCACCCAGTCGCCGCGCCATGGCGCGCGCCGTGTCGAAAGAGGACTGACCACCTTGCAGAACAGTGTTGGCCCAGTCCTCAAGGGCGGCGGTGGCATCGGTGTTCTGCAACACGGCGGCAGTGTTCACGGGGTTATCCATGGGCGGCACTCCTGTCACGAATCAAGCTCGCGTGAGGGTCATGATGATCACGGCGCGCGCAAATTGTCATTTCACATGATCTCAATGGCCGCACATCGGCTGTGGCATCGACGATGCATCGATCCCATGGGCACGTCCGGTCGCCCCCCCCACTTAAATTCTGCCAGGTTGCAACCTATGTCCTGACGTATCAGGAGGTGCGCATTGACGAAACAAACATCCAGACTCCCGCCAATCGATGAAACGCGCGCGGCCCTTATCGAAGGGCACGGCGCCAGGATCACCCCGCTAGAGCCAATCGGCGCGCAGGTATCAGGCCTGGACCTGACCGCTCGTGACGCTCCGCCGCCCGAGGTCGTTGCCGCGCTGGAATATGAAATGGCGCTGCGCGGCTTTCTTGTCTTCAAGAACGAGACGGAACTCTCACCCGAGGATTTTCTGCGCGCAAGTTGTCTGTTCGGCGGGCGCGAGTTGCACAGCACCCATGGCGTTCACCCGCAGACACCGGGAGGCAACCCGCACATCTTCCGCCTGTCGAATGACGAACGCCACGGGATTCCCGATGTCGGTCCGCAATGGCACAATGATGGCAGCTTCCTGCCCGCCACCTTCTCGCATTCGGGCTATCACATCATCCGCCCGGCCGAAAACGGCGGTGGCACGCATTTCGCCCATCAGGGCCTTGCCTATCAGGCGCTTCCGCAAGACCTCAAGGAACGCTGGCAGCGACTATCCTCGGTCAATTCGGCCTCGGGCGTGGTGCATCCTCTGGTGCACGAACACCCGCTGACAGGGCAGAAATGCATCTGGTTGCATCTGGGCATGACCGGCGCAGTTCTGGAAAAACTGCCCGACAGGGATGGGTTCCGCCTGCTGCATGCGGATGAGTTGAAAGAACTGTGCCACGCGTATAACGACATTCTCAATGCCGGGTTGACGGATGGTTATGCCGTTGCCTTTGAATACAGCGAAAATGATTGTGTTTTCATCGACAATCTTGCCGTGGCGCACCGGGCCTCGCCCGAAGCGCATATGCCGGTCGCGCAGCAGGGCTTGCGGATCATGCATCGCAGCACGGTAAAGGGCGTGCAGGACCTTGCCCCCGGTTTCGACCTGCCGCAACATGTCGCCATTGACGGCCCCAATCCGGTCGGCGAGGGCGTCTGGCAGGGCGGCGGGGTCGGGTTCCGCTGGGATGACGGTATCAGGATGCGGAACTAGGCGCCAGTGTTGCGCGCAACCGTGGGATGGAGAGCAATCGGATGAGCGGACCCCTGCACGGCTTTCGCATTATCGACCTGACCACAATGATTTCGGGGCCGCTTGCCACGATGACACTGGCCGATCAGGGGGCCGAGGTGATCAAGATCGAGCATCCCGAGGGTGGCGACCTCAGCCGCCGGGTCGCCGGTCGGCGGGGCGGCTTTGCAGCGGCCTATCTGAACAACAATCGCGGCAAGAAGTCGGTCACGCTGAACCTGAAGGATCCCCGCGGGATCGAGGCCGTGTTGAAGCTGTGCGAAAGCGCGGATGTCTTCGTCCAGAATTTTCGCCCCGGCGTGATTGACCGGCTGGGGCTGGGCGAGGATGCCGTGCGCGCGGCCCGGCCCGACATCATCTATACCTCGATCGCGGGCTTCGGGTTCGAAGGCGCGTGGGCGGGCAAGCCCGTCTACGACCCGCTGATCCAGGCGCTCTCGGGGCTGGCGAGCGTGCAGGGCGGCGGGTCGCGACCGCGACTGATCCGCACCATTCTGCCCGACAAGCTGACCGGCCTCCAGACCGCGCAGGCAATCACCGCCGCGCTCCTGGCGCGCGCACGTACCGGCAAGGGCAGCCATGTGCAGATCTCCATGCTCGACACGGTGCTGGCCTTCCTGTGGAGTTCGGACATGGCCGGCCATACCTTCGTGGGTGACGAGGCCGCGCCGGAAAAAAGCGCCGAGGCACAGAGCTTTGTCGAACTGATCTATCAGACCGCGGATGGCTGGATGGCGGTTTCAGCCCATACCGACAGCACCTGGAAGGGGCTCGCAGCCGCCATGAACCGCCCCGACTGGCTGGAGGACCCGCGCTTCGCCACCGTCGCCGCGCGCGAGGAAAACAAGCCTGCCCGGCTGGAACTGACGCAAGGGGAGTTGCTCAAGGACACGACTGACGCCTGGATGCAGCGCCTCAGCGCAGAGGATGTGCCCTGCGCCCCGGTCCTCACCCGCGATCAGGTCTATCGCCACCCGCAGGTCCTGGCCAATGGCATTGTGTTGGAGGCGGACCACCCGCAAGCCGGGCGCATCCGCCAGACCCGCACCCCCGCCCGGTTCTCGACCACACCGCCCGACGCCCCGCAACACGCCCGCCGTCTGGGCGCGGATACGCGCGAGATGCTTGCGCAAGTGGGTTATGATGCCCATGCCATCGACCGGCTTATTGCCGACGGCATCGCGACTGACACGCAGGACATTCCCGAATGATCGATCTCTACTACGCCCCCACGCCCAATGGCTGGAAAGCGGCCATCATGCTGGAGGAAACGGGCCTTGATTACCGCCCTGCGCTGGTGCGGCTGAGCGAGGGCGACCAGTTCACGCCCGACTTTCTCGCGATCAGCCCCAACGCAAAGATCCCCGCCATCGTCGATCACGCGCCGGGCGACGGCTGGGGCGAAGCGCCCGTCGCAGTGTTCGAATCTGCGGCGGTGCTGCTCTATCTCGCCGACAAGACCGGACAATTCGCGCCACTGGCCAGTGATCTGCGCGCGCGCAAGGAATTGATGGAGTGGCTGTTCTGGCAAGTGGGCAATCAGGGGCCTATGGGCGGGCAGCTCAGCCATTTCCGCAATTACGCGCCCGAGGGCGAGCGCGACTACGGTTTCCGCCGGTATCTGGGGGAATATGACCGTAATCTAGGCGTGCTGGAAAACAGGCTGGAGGGGCGCAACTACATCCTCGGCGACTATTCCATTGCCGACATGCTGGCCTTTCCCTGGGCCTTCATCGCCAAACCCCTTGGTGCCTCGCTCGACAGCTTCCCGCGCGTGGCAGATTGGCGTGCGCGGATCAAGGCGCGCACGGCAGTCCAGCGGGCAATCGATCTGCACAAATCAGACCAGAATCGTGGCCAGCACCGGGCCGACAACAACACGGTCCTGTTCAACCAGTCGGCAGCATCGCTCAGGCCCGGCGCGACGGGCAAATAAACACAGGTCATGGCGGAAATTCGCAGAGTGCTTGCTTCGAAGCACAGCGCCACGAACACAGCTGCAGACGAAAGCCGGTGACATGGTCAAATGAGTTTTGTAGTCTCGGGACGTGCCTTATTCGCCCGTGCCCATGGATATGTCATCACGCCCGCATCTGCCCGGTCCTGACGCCTGCGTCTGCCGGTCGCGGGAGTTGTGCGCGCGCAGCAGATGAACCTGCGCGCGCTCCAGTTGTTCCGCGAGATCGTGCTGTCGGGGTCGCTCAGCGCGGCGGCGCGGCGGATGAACACTTCCAGCTCCGCGGCCAGCCGCCTGATCGTCCTGCTGGAACACGAACTGAACCTGAAGCTGTTTTCCCGCGCCAACCGGCAATTGCTGCTGACCGAGGATGGGGATATCTTCTATCGCTCGATCATGCACACGCTGGATGGGCTTGAAGAAATCCCCGTTCTGGCGGCCGATATCGGACGGCGCGCGCGCGAATGGCTGTCGGTGGTCACGGCGGCACCTCTGGCAAGCGGTATGGTCAGTCCGGCGCTGGCCCGGCTGAAGGCGGAAGGTCTGGATTTCCGCTGCAGCGTCAGCGTTGAAACCCGTTTTGATATCGAAAGCAAGGTCGCGGCGCGCAGCTATAATCTGGGCCTGATATCGTTGCCGCTGGAAAACTCGATCATCCCGTTGCAGCCTGTCCCGATACTGAAATCGCGTATCGGCGTGCTGCTGCCGCGGGCGCATCGGCTGGCCGGGCAGGACGCCATATCGCTGTCAGATTTGACGCGCGAGGCGATGATCGGGCTGCGCCCCGGTCAGCGTTGGCGGGACCGGGCGGATGAACTGCTGGGCGCGACCGGGGTACAACCGCAATTCTGGATCGAGACCAATGCCACGCCGCTGGTCGTCAACATGGTGCGCGCGGGGCTGGGGGTGACGCTGATTGATCGTATCTGCGCGGGCGACCTGCATGGGGATGCCGACAGCGCCGTGCTGCGCCCGCTGGCCGATACGCATTGGCTGACCTATGCCAGCCTGCATCCGACCGGCGCGCGCAGCGGCCTTTCAGAACAGTTTCTGGATGCACTGGCCGCCGCAATAGAGGATCAGCGCGCCACCGACCCGGCCTGTGCCCGCGATCTTGAAGTGTTGTGATGACCCGGCGTTTCGGTGATCTGCACGCGGAGGTCCTTGGCCAGGGTCGCGGCCATCGCTGCGCCCTCATGGGCGATACGCGTGCTTTCGCCAGTGTAGCTTGTAACATCCAGCGCGGCGCGGGCCTCGTGCAGGCTGATGCGCCCGTCCAGTTCGGGCAGGGCGGCGACGCGGGCCGCGATCCGGTCGATATCGGCACCGGGCTCGGCCAGCATCTCGTGCAGCAGGTCATGTGCGCGCAGATGCCCCATACTGGACGCCATCAGCATCATCAGCCGTTCCGACGCCGTATGCGCCCCCGAGCGCGCAAGGTTTTCAGCCATGCGTTCCGGGACGGGTGCGATCTTGCCGGTCAGATCGCCAAAGGCGCGTGCCAGCGACCAGGCCAGCGGCACGGCACGGTCCAATGTGCGCACCATCAGGTGATTGGCGGCTGAATCGCCTTCATTCGCGGTCAGCGTCGCTTCCATCCCCGGCACAACGGTTGCGCGCAGATCGGCCGCCTTGGCGATCACATGCACGACCAGCTTGGGGTTGACCTTGTGCGGCATCGTGGAAGAGCCGACGACAGTGCTGCCCAGCGTCTCCGTAATCTCGCCGATTTCCTCGGTCATCAGGCGGTACAGTTCGCGTGCGATGCGCTCGATGCTCATGGCCAGCAGGCCGGTCGCGGTGATGTAGTCTGCAAACAGGTCATTCACGGCGCGGCCCGGCACCAGCATCACGCCAAGGCCCAGCCGCGCGGCCATGCGGCGATTGATCTCCTGCCCCTGACCGTCAAAGGCATGCATCGCCCCAACCGCGCCACCAAAGGGCAGCACGAAGACGCGCGACTCCATCGCCTGCAGCCGTTCAGTCGCGCGGGCCAGTTCCTCGATCCAGCCGGCAACCTTGAAGCCGAAGCTGACAGGCAGCGCATGGCGCCGGTTGGTGCGCGCGATCATGGGTGTTTCGGCATGGCTGGCCGCCATGATGCCCAGCCGCTCGAACGCATCGGCCAGATGGACGCGAATATGGCCCAGGGCACGCCGCATCAGCAACAGGCGGCCCGTCTGCATCACATTCTGGGTGGTTCCGCCCCAATGCACATAATCGCCCGCCTTGCCCGCCCGTTCCGACACCACGCGCGTCAACGCATGAATGGGGGCCATGGTTCGGGCGGCCTCTGCCTCCAGCCGGTCCAGGCCCAGCGTGTCCACATCGGCCACCTGCGCGATGCCATCGGCGGCCCAGTCGGGGATGATGCCCAGTTCGGCCTGCGCCTCGGCCAGCGCGACCTCGACATCCAGCCAGGCCTGCCAGAGGCTTGCGGGTTCAAACAGGGCTTCGGGCCGGGCGCTCATGTCGTTTGCGCGTTTCGTCATCAGGTTCCTGCCTTGTCCATTATTTCGGCATCGAAGCGAGGGGCAGCATCTAGCAGAGCGCGGGTATAGGGGTCACGCGGAGCACCCAGCACCTGGGCGGCGGGCCCTTCCTCGACCATCCGGCCCTGCAACAGCACGACGACCCGCTGCGCCAGTTGATGCACCACGGCCATGTCATGCGTGATGATCAGCGTGGTCAGGCCGAATTCGGCCTGCAGATCGGCCAGAAGGTTCAGGATCTGGGCCTGCACCGACACATCCAGCGCCGAGGTCGGCTCGTCGCAGATCAGCACTTCGGGGCGGTTGACCATGGCGCGCGCGATGGCTACGCGCTGGCGCTGCCCGCCCGACAGGTGCAGCGGATAGCTGTGCAACAGCCGCACGGGCAGGCGCACCACCTCCATCATTTCTTGCGCGCGGCGCATCCGATCCACGGCGCCCACGCCGCGCAGGTGCAGCGGGCGGGTGATGATCTCGGCCACTGTCCGGCGCGGGTTGAGCGAGGAATAGGGGTCCTGAAAGATCGGCTGCACCAAGCGGGCACGCTGCGTGTCGGGCATCCCGGTGATGTCCTGACCCTGCAGCCGGACGCGACCCGCGCTCGCCTTGGTCAGGCCAAGGATGATCCGCGCCAGCGTGGACTTGCCCGACCCGCTTTCGCCCACCAGCGCCACTGTCTCGCCCCGCCGCACGGTAAGCGAGACATCATCGACTGCACGGATCTCTTTCTTCGGGCCGAACAGACCTTCCTTGATGTGGTAGATCTTGGTGATCCCCTCGGCCTCGATCATCGGGGGGCCGGATGCATCGGTCGTGGCGTCTGACAAGGCGCGCGCTTCGGTCGCCTTGTCGCGCGCGCCGTCGCCCTCGGGCAGGATGCAGCGTGCCCAGTGCCCTGCCATACCGGTCTGTCGGGGCGGGCGGGCCGTCGTGCATTCAGGCTGCACCAATGCGCAGCGGGGGGCAAAGACACAGGCCCGCGGCGGCGCCATCTGCGCCTCGACAATGCCGGGGATCGCGGCGAGGCGCTGGCGCGGTCCGTCGATGGTGGGAATGGCCCGCAGCAGAGCGCCGGTATAAGGGTGGCGTGGCGCGGCCAGCACTGATGCGGCGCGCCCTTCTTCCAGCAACTCGCCGCCATACATGACCGCTACGCGGTCCGTGGTCTGCGCCACCACGGCCAGATCATGCGAGATCAGGATCATCGCCATGCCGGTTTCGCGCCGCAACCCGGCCAGCAGATCCATGATCTGCGCCTGCACGGTGACATCAAGCGCCGTTGTCGGTTCATCCGCGATCAGCAGGTCCGGGTCCAGCATCAGCGCCATGGCGATCATCACCCGCTGGCGCTGCCCGCCCGATAGCTGATGCGGGTATTGCCCCATCCGGGCCGCGGGTTCGGGTATGCCCACACGGTCCAGCAATTCGACCGCGCGCTTGCGCGCCGCTGACCGGCCCAACAGGCCCTGCCGCACGCTGGCCTCGGTCATCTGCCGCCCGATGGTATAGACCGGATTGAGCGAAGTCATCGGTTCCTGAAAGATCATCCCGATGCGCGTGCCCTGCACATTCCGCGCGAAGGCGCGATCCGGCATCGCAGTCAGGTCCTGCCCGTCCAGCCGCAGCGCACCGGTGCTGACCTGCGCGCCGCGCGGCAACAGCCGCATCAGTGCCAGCGCCGTCATCGACTTGCCGGATCCGCTTTCACCGACGATGCCGAGCGCCTCGCCCCGGTCCAGCGTAAAGCTCATCTCATGGACCGCATGCAGCCAGCCTGCGGGAACGGGCAGGCGCACAGTCAGCTTGTCCACCTCGATCAGTGCCATCAACTCTTCTCCTCGGGTGAGGTGATGTCGCGCAGGCCGTCCCCCATCAGGTTTGCCCCGATGACGAGGATGAACAGCAACATCCCCGGCAGCACGACCAGCCAGGGGCGGAAGAACATGGCGTCCTTGCCCTCTGCGATCATCAGACCCCAACTCGGGATCGGTGCCTGAATGCCCACGCCCAGAAAGCTGAGCGCAGATTCGGCCAGGATCGCGACGCCGACCTCGAATGTGAAGATGACGATGATCTTGGAACTGAGGTTCGGCAGGATTTCATGCCAGATGATCTGGCGCGGCGTGGCGCCCGAGGCGCGGGCAGCCGCGACATAATCCAGCCCCTTGATATGCTGGGTCGCGGACCTTGTGACGACCATGAAA